>NZ_BANE01000001.1 GCF_000964405.1 Novacetimonas hansenii JCM 7643 | reverse complement strand
CTTTATAATTTCAGAGTTTTATCGATCCTGACTTTTCAAACAGTCTCAAAGTTTCTGGAGGCGCGATTTTCAGGCATGCGCCTTGCTGCGCAGCTTTTCAGGAAAAATCTTCGCCTGAAACTTCTTCCAAGGCTGCCTGTAAAGACAGGGACAGCTAAAGACAGGGCCAGCAGTCTGCTGAATGATAAAAGCCCTGAACGGCATTCCCCTTTGGGGAAAGGCAACATACCAGGGTTTTTATCATTACTTATCAATGTATTGTTTTAAAACGCCTTTTACTGCCCTGCCTCGGGTGATGCGCCTTCCTTGTTTTCCCCATTATCCGCCGGGGTTTCGCGGTCGATCACCTTGATATCGTCACCCACCAGCCCCTGCGCAAAGGCCTGCGCGGAGAAGGGGCGCAGATCCTCCGCCTGTTCGCCCACACCGACCATATGGACCGGCAGGCCGAACGCATCGGCCAGCGCCACGACAATCCCCCCGCGCGCAGAACCGTCCAGCTTCGTCACCACCAGTCCTGTGACATTCACCAGTTCCTTGAACACCCGCACCTGTTCCATCGCGTTCTGGCCCGTGGTGGCATCCAGCACCAGAAAGACGGAGTGGGGGGCGGTTTCATCGAACTTGCGCATCACGCGGATGATCTTCGCCAGTTCCTCCATCAGCGCGCCCTTGTTATGCAGGCGCCCTGCAGTATCAACCAGCAGCAGGTCCGCACCTTCCGCCTTGCCTTTCTTCAGCGCCTCGAACGCAAGACCGGCGGCATCGGCATTGGGGGGGCCAGCAATGACCGGCGCGCCCACACGCTCGCCCCAGACCTGCAACTGTTCCACGGCGGCGGCACGGAACGTATCGCCCGCGACCATCATGACCTTCTTGCCCTGCTCGCCATAATAACGGGCCATCTTGCCGATCGTCGTGGTCTTGCCCGTGCCGTTGACCCCCACCACCAGTACGACATGCGGCTTGTGCGCGGGATCGGGTTCGAACGGGATGGCGACAGGTTCAAGGATCTTCGCGATTTCTTCCGCCAGTGCGGTGCGGACTTCCTCGTCCGTCACTTCCTTGCCAAATTTGGAGGAACGGAAGGAATCGATCACCTTCGCCGCGACATTCGGCCCCAGATCGGCAGAGATCAGCAGGTCTTCCAGATCCTCCAGCGCCTGATCATCAAGCTTGCGTCGGGTGAAAACCGCGCTGAGCCCACCGCTGAGTTTCTGTGTGGAGCGCGACAGCCCCGCCTTGAGTCGTGAGAAAAAGCCAAGAGCCATGTCAGGGTAATTCCGCCACCAGTCCGTTATCGTCAAAAGCCACAGGCCGCACCGTCTCGATCCGTCCCGCCTGCGACGGCGCAACACCATCCGCCAGCCGCACCGGGGCAAATTCCTCGGAATGCCCGGATGTCTGCGTCTCCATCAGCACCCGCAACGGCCGCCCCAGCAATCCCGCGTGATAGGTACGTGCCGCCTGCGCCCCCACCGCACGCAGGCGCGCGGCGCGCTCGCGCCGCTGTGCCATGGGAATGGCGGGCATCCGGGCCGCGGGCGTTCCGGGCCGCTCGCTATAGGGGAAGACATGCAGGTAAGGCAGCGCCTGCCCTGCGATGAAATCCAGTGTTTCATTGAACAGCGCTTCGTCTTCGGTCGGGAAACCGGCGATCACATCCGCGCCGATCCCGATATCGGGCCGCAATCCGCGCGCGCGCGCGATGACGGCGGCGACATCATGCGTCAGGTGACGCCGCTTCATGCGCTTGAGGATCATGTCCGACCCTGCCTGCAACGACAGATGCAGATAGGGCATGAAGCGGGGTTCATGTTCCAGCAGTTGCCACAACCCGTCATCAATCTCCACCGGGTCAACCGACGACAGGCGCAACCGTTCCAGTTCGGGCACCAGGGCCAGCAGCCTGCGGCACAACTGCCCCAGCGAGGGCTGTCCCGGCAGGTCCCCACCCCATGATGTGATATCCACCCCGGTCATCACCACCTCACGATAGCCCGAGGCGACAAGCGCGCGCACCTGTTCAACCACCACGCCGACGGGAACGGAACGTGACGGCCCCCGGCCGAAGGGAATGATGCAGAAGGTGCAGCGGTGGTCACACCCCTGCTGCACCTCCACAAAGGCGCGGGTGCGGCCTGCGAACTCCGTCACCAGATGCGGCGCGCTTTCACGGGCGGCCATGATGTCGGATACCGCATTGCCCTGCGACAACGCGGCTTCACTCCAGCTTTCGGCGGCCAGTTTTTCGCGATTGCCCAGCACCCGTGTGACCCCAGGCAGCGCAGCCCAGCGGTCAGGGTCGATCTGTGCCGCACACCCCGTCACGACGATGCGCGCGTCGGGACGGTCACGATGGGCGCGACGCACCGCCTGACGGGCCTGGCGCTCGGCCTCCGCCGTGACCGCGCAGGTGTTGACGATCACGACATTGTCCAGCCCGGCGGCATGGGTGCGCATCACCTCGCTTTCGTAGGTATTGAGCCGACAGCCAAATGTCAGGATTTCAGGCTTTTTCATCGGGGATAGGTATCCAGCGCCACAGTGCCTTCGAAACTCATCACGGCGGGACCACTCATCAGGACATGGCCATCGCTTTCACGCCACGTCACCGACAGCACGCCGCCATCCATTTCCACAACGCATGTACGCCCGACCAGCCCACGCCGCACGGCATTGACCACGGCGGCACACGCACCGGACCCACATGCCAGTGTCAGGCCCGCGCCACGTTCCCATACCCGCAGCCGCATGTCATCGCGCGCGCGCACCTGCGCAAAGCCGATATTGGCCCGTTCGGGAAACAGCGGGTCGCATTCCATTGCCGGCCCACGCACGCGCGGGTCGGTCGTATCCCCCACATCAAGGAACACGGTGGCATGCGGGTTGCCCATAGATGCCGCGGCCGGATCCCCCCACAATGGCAGATGCAGGGTATCGACCTCCCGCACGAGGGGGATATCGCGCCAGTCCAGCGCGGGGGGGCCCATATCGACGGTAATGACGCCATCACCGGCAATCCGGGTTGGCAACAGGCCCGCGCGCGTCTGCAACACGGGGGCCATCGTCCCGCGTTCATCCCCGATCAGGGCCGCGACACAGCGCGAGGCATTGCCACACGCCCCGGATTCCGTGCCATCGGCATTAAAAAAGCGTACGAACACATCCGCACCATCACGGCAGGCGGGGCGCAGCACCACGAACTGGTCACAGCCAATGCCGCGCTGACGATCCGACAGGGCGGCGATGCGCGCGGGCGTCAGGTCAAGGCGGCTGGCACGTTCGTCCATGATGACGAAATCATTCCCCAGGCCATGCATCTTGTAAAAGCTGGTCTTCATCTGTGCCCTATATACGCCAACATCGTCCCGGCCGCGAAATGCCCGCCCCTGTGCGAGTCGCCCGCTGACGCGTTTTTACAGGAAACGCCCCGGCGCGCCACGTTGCAGAACCTCGATCCGGTATCCATCAGGATCGGTAATAAAGAAAAACCGCCCCACGAACCGTGCCCCGCATGACATGTCCTTCACCGGTTGCGGCGACATCCCGGCGGCGGACAGGCGCGCATGTTCCGCGTCCACATCCGCAACCGACATCGCAAGATGGCCATATCCGTCACCAAGGTCATACGGATGGTCACGATCATGGTTAAGCGTCAGTTCGAGTTCAAACGTCTGCTCCGCATTCGCAAGGTAGATAAGCGTGAACGTATCGAACACAAGCCGGTCCACTGGCCGCAGGCCAAAGGCAAGGTCATAGAACGCCTCGCTGGCGGCTGCGTCACGCACGCGGATCATGGAATGGATCATTCGGGCCATGTCTGCGGTTTCTCCTTTGGTTCAATCTGTCGTAAATGGCGGCAACCGGCGGCATTCTCAACATGCCGTGGCGTCTTTTCGCGCATGGCGAAACGTGCAGGCGACCGGCCGTTTCGTCCCACCCCGTCGCATCTGGCACATTCATGAACGATCTGCACGGCTTTCATCCTGGCGCCTTCCTCAGCGCGTCGCACGACTCCGACACCGTTTTCTGGTCCGCACGTCCCTCCGGCCCGATGCTGGACCCCGGGGCATGCACGGCCGTCACGGCGTTGTACCGCACCATGCTGCCCGAAGGGGGACGCATCCTTGACCTGATGGCCGGAAGTGACAGCCACCTGCCAGATAATGTCGCCTTTGACGCCGTGATCGGCATCGGTGTGGATGCCCCGGCACTTGACGCCAACGGGCGCCTGACACAACGGATCGTGCAGGACCTCAATGACACGACCGAACTGCCCCTGGCCGATGAATCGCTTGACGCCGTGTGCCTGTGCGATGTCGTGCCCTACCTGCGCCATCCTGTCGCGCTGTTTCGTGAAATTGCCCGTGTGCTGCAACCCGGGGGGCTGGTACTCGTTACCTACGGCAATGGTTTTGTACCGCAAAAAGCCGTGGCATTATGGCAGGCGATTGAAACGGAGGAACGCCAGCGTCTGGTGCGTATCGTGATGCAGCGCGCAGGCTTTGCCCATACCGATACCGGCAGCGTCACCCCACCGCCCAACGATGCCGTCTGGCACGACACGGTCTATGGCGTGACGGCGCGCCGCGACGAAGGCGCGGCATGACGGCCCCACGGGGCATGGGCCGAATATTGCAGAAGGTAAAAATATCCTTCTTAAAAGAAATTATCATTTACGCCGACGCCGGGAAATGTTTTGACACAGAATAGTCTTGACCCGTAGTCCGAGGCCCACTGGTAATATATGCGGAATTTCCCCCCCCGTCGCGCTGGCTGGCACCGTCTGTCGGCCGCCCTGCTGCTGTGCTCTGTCATGGTGCCCGTATCCGCCACATGGGCCGATGATGACCCGGAATCGCTCGATATCATGGAGCGACAGATGGAACGCATCCAGCAACAGCAGATGGAACTGCAACGCGACCTGACGATGATGCGCAAGCAGATCGCACAGCACCGCGCCCATGCCGGTACCGGCACGGGCACGGGGGAACATTCCCTGCAGGTATCAGGCAGCGCAGGGCATGTGCGCGGTGGCTGGACCCCGCATGAGGGGCATATCACCGCCATGGGTGAACGCACGCCGCCGGGCATGGGCGCGCCGCATATCGGGGGGCATTCCGACAATCCGAACGGGTCGTTCCTTGACACCCCGACATTCGAATCCGTCGTCGCCCATCGTGACGAGGATCTGATTTCCCATATGGCCAACAACAATGTCGGCCCCCATACCCGTGAAACCGTCGGCGCGCAGTCTGCCGGCGCACTGGGCAGCAAGGTCTTCCATGCCGGGGCGGTATCCATCATCCTTGGTGGTTTCTTCGACGCCGCCGCGTTGGAGGAAAACCGCCATGTTGCCTCGGGCATCTTCAATTCGTGGGCAAACATTCCCTTCCGCAACAGTTCGAACTTCCACACCGACAATTTCAACGGCGATGCGCGCTATACCCGCTTCTCCCTCATGGCGCGCGCGCCGCTGGGCACGCACGTGACGGTGGCGGGATTTGTCGAAAGCGACTTTGGCGCCAGTGCGGAAACAACCAATCCTTATGAAAGCAATTCCTATGTCCCGCGCCTGCGTCAGGCGTACCTGACGCTGGATGATGCCAAGACCAACTGGCACTTCCTGATCGGACAGGCATGGACGATGCTGACCCCGGATCGCGTCGGCATCATACCGCGACAGGAAAGCCTGCCCGAAACCATCGAATCCTCCATCCTTGCGGGGCAGACATGGACGCGGCAGTGGCAGGTACGCCTGGTCAAGGACTTCCTCGAACACCGGCTGTGGGCGGGTCTGTCGATCGAAAACCCGGCCACGATCTATGACACCACCGGTTTTTCAGCCTATAGCGACAATGGCGAATATGCCCTCCCCGGCAGCGGCAACTATGCCAAGGTGGGATCGAACGGCGTCGGGCTGACGGGATCCAGCACGAACTATTCCAACGAAATCGCCCCCGACATCATCGCAAAGATCGCAGGCGACCCGTCATGGGGCCATTATGAAATGGAAGGTATCGTCCATTTCCCGCATGACCGTTCGGTCATCGGTGGCGAGGGGCAGAACCATACCGCCATCGCATGGGGCGGCGGCGGGTCGATGATCCTGCCGGTCATCCCGCACACGCTCGAAATACGGCTGGCCGGACTGGCGGGCAAGGGGATCGGGCGTTATGGCTCCGTCCTGCTGCCTGATGCCACGCTGAAGGCCAATGGCGCGCCCGACCTGCTTAGCAGCGCGCAAGCGACGGCGGGCGTGATCGCCCATCCCAACCGCCTGGTCGACGTCTATGGCTATTTCGGGATGCAGCGTTCGGGACGCGGATATTTCGATTCCGATGGCACCGCCTATGGCTATGGCAACCCGCTCTCCGACAATAGCGGGTGCTGGACCGAAGGGTCGTCAGCCTGCACCGCAAGCATAAAATCGGTGGAGGAATTCACGATCGGGGCATGGTACCGCTTCATCAAGGGCAAGTATGGCACCGTGCAGGCAGGCACGCAGCTTGCCTATTCGCGCGTGCATACATGGGGCGGAATCGGGGGGGCCCCCACCACGAGCATGAGCGAGATCTTCTTTGATTTCCGCTATCTGCCATTCCAGTAATCCCCTGCGGATCGCCACCACACAGGCCATGACGCCTGCGCCTTGCACCCGCATCGAAAAAGGGGGATGTTGCCCCCTCCTGTGTGGATAAGGCGAAAGGGCGCGACGCATATGCCGGTAAAGCAACGACACTGGAGGATTGCCGGATGCGTGGCCCTTGGGCTTCTCCCGCTCCTTCTGTCATCCATTCCCGCCATGGCGCAGGAAGATGAGGACGAGGCCGATTTCAAACGCCACCAGTCCATGCACCAGCTTTCGCGCCACCCGCCGCTGCCACGCCTGCATATGGATTACAGCCAGTACCGCTTCATCCCCCCCGGTGACAAGGTAAAGGAACAGCCCGACGTCAACCGGCTGCTGTTCTGGACGCAGCATGGCACGCCCGATGGCTATGCCGAACGCCATGGCGGGGCCATCGTCTATTACGACAGCACGGGCAAGGCGATCCGCGTCGATAATGTCCCGGCCACACCCACCCGTTAGGACGATTTCGAAAACATCAAAGGCTGTCTGCACACAGCCGGGGCCGTGACATCAGCTTTTTTTTCAGAATGCCCCAAAAGGCGTTGCCTGTTTCAGGTCATAAGAAAGATTGTTTGAAGACAAGAAAAGTTTCTGGGTGCCGCCTTTTTCCAAAAAGGCGGCGTCTTCTGAAGCTTT
>NZ_BANE01000002.1 GCF_000964405.1 Novacetimonas hansenii JCM 7643 | reverse complement strand
CAGATCGCGCTGGTCCTGTCCCTGATTGTCCTGTCCTGGTGGGCAGCGACCGAATGGACGGCATGGGAACTGGCCTTTCAGCCTGAACTCGGGCGGCCCTGGTTCATGCTCTTCCACCGCTGGCCGGTCTACGCGCCACCGCTGTTCTTCTGGTGGTGGTATGTCTTCGATGCCTATGCCCCGAACGTCTTCGCGCGCGGGGCCTGGATCGCAGGCTCAGGCGGTGTGCTGGCCTTTGCCGCCGCGGTGGCGCTGTCCGTCCATCGCGCCCGTGAGGCGAGGAAGATCGAGACCTACGGATCCGCACGCTGGGCGGAGCCGGATGAAATCGTTCAGGCCGGGCTGCTTGACCCGGACGGGGTGGTGCTGGGTCGTTATCGCAAAACCTATCCAATCGTGCTGTTCCCGGACCAGCGTCTGCGGATGGTGGCGGAGCCGGTTGTCGTATTCGACGAAACGCTACGGGCAATGACTGCCGATTTGCTCGATACGGTACGGGCCGCGCCAGGCATCGGAATTACGGCGCCGCATATCGGCGTCCTCCAGCGCGTCGTGGTGCTGGATCTCCCTGGTGGGCTCGGTCCCCAGACCTACATCAACCCGGAGATCGTCTGGCGTTCCGATGAGACTGCCCGCCATGAGGAGGGAAGCATCTCCATGCCCGGTGTCACGGAGGTCGTGGAACGTCCGGCGCGGGTCAGAGTGCGGTATCGCGACGTTGACGGACACGAAATGATGGAGGACGCCGACGGACTGCGCGCTGTTTGCCATCAGCACGAGATCGACCAGTTGGAGGGGGTTTTTTGGACTCAACGACTTTCGACCCTACGTCGTAGTCGGCTGATGTCGCGATATGAGAAAATCAAGAAGGTTGAAATGGGATAGGTATGAGTGCGGAATCTGACAGAGTGTTTGATTTGGGGGGGAAACCGGTCAGGCTGCTTTGGAGCGCCGAGCCAACGTTTCCTGCCGTTCAACTGCGCGTGATGGCTGCTATGAGCCAGTGTCGATCACATAGTGGTGTCCGGAACCTTATAATTACCGACTGTCAGTTTTCCGAGCACCTCAACCGCTACTAGCTGCTCGAGATGCTTTCTGCTACGACTTGGTGGTTATTCGCGGGTCAGAGAGCCAGCTTCGAGTGATGGTTGATATTCGAAGGTTTTCCACTTCCTGATGCGACCCATCCGTCAATCTGCCGGATGTCGACCGATGAGATGAACGAACCACTTCCATGTTCCAAAGTCGTGTGGCCCGAATAATCTTGCGTCGACGATAGGAGGGCAACTTGGGTTATACTGTTTTCTCGGTTGGAGGACTTGCACAGGTTGTTCGTGCTGGAGATTCACGGCGCTTCAAAATCGATCTCAAGAATGATCGAAATGCCATCATAGCCGCCGCCTCAGTAAATGCACTTGCGGGGGAGATAAAGCTTAATACCTTTCACACGACAAGTCTCAGGGGGCATTTGTGTGTTTCCTATAGCGACTATAGTAGCGCACTCGTTTTGCGCTCGGTTGCCAGGCATCTCAAACGTCGTCTGCGGGTGAGGATGCCAGATCGAAGTCAAGCCGTACGTGGCGTAATAACCTCTCTACTCGACGCTACGCCGATGACAGTTATACGTTGCGACATAAAATCCTTCTATGAAACGATACCGGTGGCGCCGGTGCGTGATAAACTGCTGTACGATACAGCTAGTTCGGCACTTGTTCGCGATTATCTCCGGCAGTATTTTGATTCCCACTGCGCGAGCAGTACTTGTGGTTTACCACGGGGCGCAGGGTTGAGCGCGATTCTTGCGGAACTCGCTATCAGACCTTTCGATGAACGGGTCCGTGCTATCCGTGGTGTATATCGTCTCTTCCGGTACGCCGACGATATTATTGTTTTCGCCAGCGGCCCTCCCGAGCCGATAATGTCCCAGATGAAAGCAGCTCTACCGAAGGGCATGCGCTTCAATAAGTCCAAGTCATTCTTGGTAGACCTTAACGCTGGCTCGCTCGGCAAAGGCCAGCCGGAAAGACCGCGAAAGGAAATAGAATACCTAGGTTATCTTTTTTCCGTTGAGAATGTGAGTGGGAATAACCGTAGTAGAAAGCTGAGCGTAACTATTGCACCAAAAAAAATAAAACGTCTTAAGAGTAAAATTATTCTTTCCTTGCACGATTATGCCCGTTCATACGACCACAAACTATTATTTGATAGGATGAGTTTTATATCTAGCAACTATATGGTTAAAAGGGCCGGTCACACTTTAACAAGCGGAAGTGACCATATAAAGTCTGGAATATTTTACAACTATCCTTTATGCGGGAATTATAAGGTAAATAGTCGATCGGAGCTTATACGGACGACTACTAACCTACATGAACTCAAAGCCCTTGATGGCATGTTTCGGTCTCTCGTTACCGGAAGGCATAGTGAGTTCAAGCCACATTTAAGGGGTCACGCGCCTCCTGGATTTTGTGAACGGCTTCTAAGCCTATTTTTTTCAAAGGGGTATACCGAAAAGATGTTAATCAGAGTTACGCCTTCGCGAGTGGCAGAAATCAAACGGGCTTGGCGGAATGTTTAACGACGCCAAACAGCGGGCAAAAACGCGTGCGATACTAACTGATACGCTACCATATGAGGTGCCCGTGATCTTCTCCAACGATCGCCGATATGCGGCGATCGTTGGAGAAGATAAGCCCGAGCACACACGGCGCAATGAGATAGTGCGGCGTATTGTAGGATGTAGTAATACTACTACAAAGCCTTACAGCTATAGCATTGTGAAAGACGGGAAACGATTTACAACCCTTGGTATCATACATCCTAGTACTCAACTCAGAATTGCTGCATTCTATGATACCTTCTCGCAAGCTATGCTTGCTGTATGTCAAAATTCCAGTTTTTCATTAAGACGCCCTCTGGCAGAAACTCCGCTTTTCTCAGAAGCAGAACTGTCGGGCGAGACGACTTTCCGACTGGGAATACCGCATATTGATCCTGATGAGGGCGATATTGACCTCAGTCATCTCTCTTCTTTCTTCTCCTATTCGAAATACAACTTACTTGGGAAATTTATTGAATCTGAGGAGTTCAGAAGACTGGAAAAGAGATTCCGTTTTATGAAGTCTCTGGATGTGTCCAAATGCTTTTTTAATATATACACACACAGTGTGTCTTGGGCGATAAAGGGCAAGGACATCGCCAAAGCTACGAAGTCCGCTTTCTCATTTGAGTCGGAACTCGATTCGTTGATGCAGGCCGCCAATTATGGAGAAACAAACGGGATCATCGTTGGTCCGGAGTTCTCTCGAATATTCGCCGAGATTATATTTCAGGATATTGATCGAAAAGTCGAACATGCGTTACAGCCAAAGTTTAACAACAGAGACTATGCAATCAGGCGTTATGTTGATGATTTTTTCATTTTCGCAAACTCAGAAGACGAAACGGAAACGATCGAAAGGATAATATCCGACGTCCTTGAAAAATATAAATTATTCCTCAATAATGGGAAGTCAACTGTATCTTCTCGACCGTTCGTTTCTCCTATTTCATTGGCGAGGACGGATATTGGAAGCATTATCAACGACATTTACAATATAACCGACGATATTTCAAACGCACCTGATCCATCGGCGATGGCGTCGAAGGCTCGTGCGCTTAAAACACGAGCGTCAGATATAAGACAGGCGTGTGCACGACAGGGAGTGGCTATTCACGTTGTGAGCGGATGGCTTCTGGCAAACCTCCGGAATGTATTGGCAAAATTAGTGCGCCATGGATTAAGCCGCAGCCAAGAATATTCGTCCGCCTTGTATAGAGTTATATCTACGGTTCTAGATGTAATATTTTACATATGCGCAGTGGATCTCCGTGTTCGGTCCACATATAGCTTATGTCAATGCTTATCAATTATTCCTTTAATTATGAAATATGCTGCGAGCGACCTCGCAGATAGAATTATGCATCTAATTTCGGAAGAGCTGCCTATCCTGATAAGGAATGCCCTGGCACCCGGAATGGACCAGTCGGGTGGAGTGGAGATAGCTAATCTACTAATTACAGGGCGTTATTATTTAGGGCCAGATTTTTTGCGCAACGATGTCGCCAAGTATGCTTTGACGCGCATGGTCTCTGATCCCGGACTTTCGTATTTTCGATACATTGCCGCTAAGTTTTGCATGTTGAATGATTCGAGATATGAGACGCAACTTGCGGAATTAAATCAGAAAGCAATGCAATTTATTGGTGACGGCCTGAGCAGAATTAAGCTTGAAGCTGAAGCTTACTTAATGTTCTGCGATATTCTTAGCGCCCCAGATATAAGTATTCGCGAGAAAGCCAAAATATTTAAAGATCGGTTCGGTGGCACCCCATCAAACGATCTTTTAAAGTCCGTATTTGACACCATCGGCTTCGTAGATTGGACCGGAGTTGCGATTCAGCACACTCTTGAGCGGAAGGCCTTGCGTCCGGTTTACACTTGGTCTTAAAAAGTAGCGGAACCGTCCTCTTGCCGAAGATATCGTCATGGCAGGGCGTGCCCTGTTGTGAAGTGATTACGCTACCAGACGTGCTTGGTATGCCAGATACAAACGGATAGCGGGCGGGCGTGATTGCCATTGTGGCTTTGCGCTCGCACACACATAACGGCGTGGGCGGTTCCACCATTCGTAATCAGACTACTTCGCGCGATTTTCATACGAAAATGGTTGATCTTATCGTGCGTATTCGTGAAGGCCTGAGAGTTATTTGGTGTAGAGAGCCCCGCGGTAACTCGCGAGTTACGCTCGCCCTGTCGAACGGGCGCCCGATTAGAGAGCGGTATGGCTAGAACAGAGCAGGGGAGTCGACTGACCGTTTACCCCGGGCAAATATCCGAAACCAGCAAGCCAGAAACCGGTCAATCTCACCCGCAAGAAATAGTGCTCCTCATGTCCGCTATGCGAAAAATTGTTCATAGGCGCGCATGTCTCAAGAGAGGCGAATTCAGACCGTCTTGATTTCTATCTTTTATACCAGTCAATCAACATTTAGCCTCTGATGCGGAGGTCCGGGCCATCAAGCCGGTGTGGAACCGTCGTGGAGGCAGTGCAGTATGACTTTGGTGAACGGCTCCGAGAGTGACGGAGACTAACCAACTGTAGGCGAGGCATCGAGATTGGTTATTTCCCGCCAAATTTCGTTCCGCCAAACAATGTCCGTTTCAACCGAACGCTGATTTTTGTCGTAGTTTGTTTGGACGATGGCTCTGTCCCAAACGCGGTCTATCGCGGCTCACCTGACAATGGCGGCTTTCTGTCCGCTACGATGACTACTTTGATGTCTGACTTGTAGGCGACGGCCGTTATTGATGGGTTAAAGATCGTAAGTCAGACGGAATGCGTCTTTGTCGCTCTCGATTTTCGCTCTAACGGGTGCATTAAAATGTACGCCCGTGACATATCGATTATTGCGGGAAAGTTCGGTTAAAATCATACGGCGTGTCTTTGCGGCCAAGCCGGGATTGTGATCAAAAGCAAAAGTGACGTCAGGCCGCGCTACCTGAATATGGGGGAAATGCAGGACATCGCCCCAGATCAGGAGAGAGTCGTCTTCACTTTCCAAAAGATAGCCGGAATGACCTGGCGTATGCCCTGGTAAATGGACGGCTGTGATCCCGGGGAGCAGAACATCTCTGTCCTCGAAAGGTGTTATCTGCTGC
This sequence comes from Novacetimonas hansenii JCM 7643, assembly GCF_000964405.1. Taxonomy (GTDB): domain Bacteria; phylum Pseudomonadota; class Alphaproteobacteria; order Acetobacterales; family Acetobacteraceae; genus Novacetimonas; species Novacetimonas hansenii. The sequence continues at coordinate 4,862 of NZ_BANE01000002.1, read as the reverse complement.
TGGTAAGCATCAAGGACATTGCGAGCAACGTCGAACAGGCGCTGATGTGCAACAGGTGCAGCATCGCGTCTCTCTTCGTTTCGCCAGAAATTCAGCTCTGCCTGATGAAGGAAAAACTTTTCAACGTTGCGGAAAGATTTTGTAGCAAAAGGCCCTGCCAGACCGCCGACATGATCGCTGTGTCCATGTGTGAGAAGGATCGTGTCAATCTGCAGGGGGTCATAACCTGCGGCGATCAGCGCAGGCATCAGTCGGCCGCCCCAGCCGTTGAGGTTTCCAGCACCACCATCGATAAGAATGGTCCGCGCACCGGCCTCAATAACAAATGCATTGATGTTCATGTGCGATGAAGGTGAAGTGTCTGCCGCGCTCAGCAGCGACAACGCCTCATCTTGATCAATCCCATCAAGAAGGTCGAGCGAGGCGTCCAGAGAGCCGTCACTCAGAACCGTTACGGCGAACTCTCCGACACGGTAACGGCTGATTTCAGGTGCCTGAAACATTCGTTCTGATGACATGAGCTTATCCCTGGCTTGCTCATCTGGTATCGGACAGACGATGGGTGCTGCCCGATACCATCCGGCGCAATCTCAGCCGTGCTTTACCTGATCACGCGACGCCGTTCAGTTTGCAAAGAATGGCATGCCGAGCCGCTTTGACCGTTTCAGGTGTGGTGCGGTTGTCGATAGCCTGCTGCTTTGTTGCGGCATCGCCGCCAACGACCATATCTTCGCTTTGCATGAGAGCGTCGACACCCTGCTGCGCCACGACATGCAAGTCATTTTTGGGCCCATGATCGATCTTGCTGGTGGCCATGCCGGCATTCTTGTGAAAACGCGTGTTTGTGGCACCCGGGAGCAGGGCTGTGACACTGACGCCCGTATCGCGAAGCTCTTCTCGCAGGGATTCTGAAAACATAAAACCGAATGCCTTGGAAGGACCATAGACCGTTTCGTAAGGTGTCGGTGTGGTTGCCGAGAGGGAGGACACAATCATGATCCGGCCGGCCTTGTTGGGCACCATGTGCTGCACTACACGCTTGGCCAGATGCACCGTCCCGGAGATATTGATGGCAATGACCCGGAAATCATCTTCGAGCTTGTTATCAACAAAGGCCCCGCCCAGACCGATGCCAACATTGAGAACGGCAATATCGACGTTTCGTCCCAGATCTTTCGTAAACTGCCAGAACCCTTCGACGCCGTCATAAGTCGCTGCATCTGCCTGAAATGCATAGACTGCTACACCGATCTTTTCGAGTTCTGTTTTGGCGTCGTGGATTTTATCACTGGCCCCTGAAATAGCGAGGTCATACCCCATGCCGCCGAGGATACGTGCAATCTCGAAACCAATACCCGAAGACGATCCGCTGATCATGGCAAGTTTGCTCATCTGTCTCAACTCTTCCCCAAGTTTTATAAAACGGGACGACACACAACTGGTTATGCCTGTCGCCACTTATTTGTGGAGTTAAGCGCGAAATCAGTGAAAATCTATGCCTTAGGCGGAGAGCCAAAATCAACGAAGTGATCGTTTTTATTCACCTGTTACGTTCTGATCAGGTTTTTGCCCCTGTATCAGGCGAATAAGAGCCCGTAATGCTTCAGGAAGCTGTCGTCGGCTGGGATAATAAATAAAGAGTGGCGGTCCCATGGATGCCCATTCGGGCAGGACCTTGACGAGCGACCCGTTTGCGATCTGCACTGCCGCCCGGCTTTCAAGGTTGTAACTGATCCCCCCATCGCGTTCGGCGATCTCGATAGACAGAACGGTTTCGTTGACGATCACTGACCAGTCCGTGTCCAAAAAGACTTTCTCTTCGCCGCGTTCCAGCTCCCAGTGATAGATTTTTCCGCTTCCCATCCGGATCCCTATACAGCGATGCTGATGTAGGTCGGTCGGGCATCGAAGAGGGGGAGCTGATGCAAGATAAGCAGGCGATGCAACTGTCACCCATCGTAGATCGGGACAGAGCGGGACCGCGATCATGTCTTCCGGTATTGTGCCACCATAGCGAACACCCGCGTCAAAACCATGTTCGATGATGTCCACCACGGCGTCCTCCACCGCGACTTCCAGACGGACGTCGGGATAAAGGGCCGCATAACGCGCAATCACCGGGGCCAGAACGAGCCGGGCGGCGTCAGTTGGTACGTTCAGACGCAACTGTCCAGCGGGTCGGTCCCGAAAACGATTGAGCGCTTCGAGCCCATTGGTGATTTCAGAGAGCCCGGACGTGACATGCGAGAGCAATTCCCGTCCAGCCGGCGTTAGCGTGACACTGCGATTGGTCCGGTTGAAGAGACGTACACCCAGACGCTTTTCCAGTCCGCGGATAGCGTGGCTCAAGGCCGATGGAGAAAGATCCAGTTCTGCTGCAGTTTTGCGGAAGCCACCTGTTTTGGCGATGGCGCAGAACAGGTTGAGATCTCCCAGATCTCCACGTGAAAGATGCATGATGCGTTTCGCTCGTTCGTTCATATCTGTTGAGTATAAACATACACTATGTGCTTCTTGACTCAATTACAGGCCTTATGAGGTTGCGCTAGGCTCCTTGGATCAATCGTCTTTCCTGGCGACTCAGATAGAAGGAGCAACGTGAATGTCAGACAGAATGCGAAAAATCGTCGCAAAGGATCGTGTTGGAGTCATCACCGGTGCAGCAAAAGGCATAGGTGCTGCTCTTGCCCGGGAATTTGCGGCCCGGGGGATGCGCTTGGCACTTCTTGATCAGGACGGAGATGCATTGGAGGCGCTGGTGTCCACGCTGCCCGTTGAAGTACTGACTGTCATGGGTGACGTGACCGATGATACAGTGCTTCTGCGCCTGCGTGATCAAACGCTAACCCGCTTTGGGGATGTCGGATTACTGGTTAATAATGTTGGTGTGCTGAGCAAAGCCGGTCCATGGGATTCACCCGATGAATGGGACCAGACTCTCAACGTCAATTTTCGCGCTGTCCTCAGTGCACAACATTTATTCGTGCCGCATATGATCGCCGCAAATCGTCCATCGGCCGTGGTGAATCTTGGCTCCAAGGAAGGGATCACTACACCGCCTGGCCACGCCGCCTATTCTGTCGCCAAGGCGGCAGTGAAGGTGCTCACCGAGCAGTTGGCCCATGAACTTCTGGTCTCCACGGGTGGGAGTGTTTCGGCCCATCTTCTGGTGCCAGGTTATACATGGACCCCCATGAATTTCCACGGCAAGGACGGGCCTCATGACCGTAAACCGGAGGCAGCATGGACAGCGGAACAGGTGGTAGATTATTTTCTGCAGCGGCTATTCAGTGAGGACTTCTACATCCTGTGTCCGGACAACGAAGTCACATCCGAAATGGATATGCGCCGCATCCAGTGGTCAGCCGACGACATGATTCACAACCGTCCAGCACTGTCACGCTGGAACCCGGCTTGGGCGCAAAAATTTATGCAATGGATGAAGGAAGCGTGAGCTTTCGGATGATCAGTTCCGGGCATCGCGAACTCTGGTCGCCGTCTGCTTCGCGTTAATCCTTTTCCTGACGATCATCTCAACAATGAGAGCAGGATCTGGCAGTCGCATCATATATCGCTGAGTGGACGAGACATTTCGGGGCAAGAAAAATATTCATAATGAAATGACGTAAAATGCCAACATAATGGAGGCTCTAGAGGAAGGACCAACTCATATTTTGGTCATCTGTCATGACTCTTCCAGCAGATGTCATTGGGAAATGTGATGTGAATACTGTCGCATCGTGTTCGACAGCGTAATTCAAAGCCCATTTGCGTGATATGATGGCTGTCTGAGGGTCTGCATCAAAGACAGCACTCCACTCCGGAACACACACCTGAATAGGATGATGCATAACATCGCCCGTGAAGAGAGCATGCTCGACGCCTGACCTCAGCACAACAGATGCGTGATGTGGCGTATGCCCCGGTGTGGGATGAAAGGAAATTCCTTCGAGAAAGTCCGATCCGTCCACGTCAATCTGATCTGCAAGACCCGCCCGGACAATAGGATCAACGCTATCTGCGCGTGTCATGAAACTGGTTTTATTACGGACGCTATCATGGGCCGGATTGCTGAAAAAATCATATTCGGCTCTAGAAAAGACATATCGGGCATTCGGGAAGGTCGGAACCCAGATCCCATTCTGCAGGCGTGTATTCCAACCCACATGATCGACATGCAGATGGGTAAGAAGAACAAAATCGATGTCTTCTGGACAGACACCAGCGAGCATCAGATTTTCAAGCCACACGGTCTGCAAGTGATCGAAATACAGGGCAGCAGGACGGGCTTTGTTATTTCCAGCTCCCGTATCAATAAGAATTTTTCGACCGCGATCCTCAATAAGCCAGCTATGAACGCTCAAAAGGACTTTCGTTTCTGAACTATCCAGCGTTTCAGGCAGTCGGGGATAAATCTGAAGAGCCGTTGCTTCGTCCCAATCTGGAAGCAACTGTTCTGGAGAGAGTGCAGCCAGCATCAGATCCTGTATTTTTAGAATACGGGCATCCCCCACAGTATACCATCGAAGATCGTTCAGAAGCATAAGGCTCCCTCTCGTTTTTATTTCTTAAAAAATACAAAACTGTCGCCATCAAGGAAAAATAGACTTCAATTCTTGCGGGAGAGCCCCTGTCGCATGATCTGAAAGGCACCCGAAAAGAGGATCCCATTCTTCAATGCGCAGATCGTAAATCAAACCTTCTAATGCAAAAGGATCACCGGCAATCATCGCGTCAATCTCCTGCCGATTGGCACCTTTCATAATCAGAAAGCCAGAGCGCAATGGGGTGCCTTTCAACGGACCGGAGGCCAGCAGTCTGCCTTCCTGAATAAGGCGCCTGAGATACAACACGTGTGCTGC
>NZ_BANE01000003.1 GCF_000964405.1 Novacetimonas hansenii JCM 7643 | reverse complement strand
GCTTTTTGGAAAAAGCTTCACCAAAAACCTTTATAATTTCAGTGCGTTATCAAGACAGACTTTTCAAACAGTCTCTTAAAAAACCTTGCGAAGACAGGGTATCGCCTGAAATTTTCCCATTCCTTGTCAATGGAATGCTTTCAATCAGGCGTTAGCGACAGGCACAGGTCGGGGGGGGGGCTGTTTCCCAAGGGATTTATAAGGTTGCTGCCTTTGCGAGAAAAGCAGCCCCTTCCCCCACCAATGTCGTCATGCCCCCTCACTGGGGATCGGGAACCGTGCGCCCGCAGACTGTCAGGTGCGTGCATCCCACTGTGCCAGCAGGTCGATCACCGCCTGTGACGACATCGCGCGCGCATTACCCAGAGCCGTCAGGCCATCGGCATTGAGCACCTTGCCCTGCGCCGTCACAACCAGCACGGTCGGCACCGCCGAAATCTTCAGCCCGTGCTGCTCAAGGAATTCGAGGTTGGTATTCATACGTTCAACATTGATCATCACCACCACGAAATGGCGTGCGATCCATGGGGACACGGCCGGGTCATCCATCAACCCCGCCAGAATGCGGCAGTCAGGGCACCAATTTCCCCCGAAATCCAGCAATACCTTGCGCCCGGTGGCCCGCGCGGTGTCAAATGCGGTGGCGATCCGTTCACGCGTCCCCTCCGTCGGGCCATAAGGCTGTGCCGGAACGGTTGGGGTCAGGTTGCCGATCTGTGGCGGTGCCTCAACCGTGGCGGCCTGCGCACCACCGGCAATCGCGCCAACGCACGCACCCGCCACCAGCCCTGCGCGCCACAGGCGCGACATATGTCCAAAACGTTCATTCATCCTGTTGTTTTCCTCTCCCGCCATCTTCCCCCGACACGAACCGACCGCGACCCGCCCGCTCCCAGAGGAAAGGTAGCCTATCCATATGAAGAATACTGATGCAACCACCGGTGTCTCCCTCATCCGCACATTGGCGAAAACCGGCAGTGTCCTGATCGTCACAATGCTGCTGATGGGCAGCCTGCGCTACAGCGCGATGGTCGCAGGGCTGGTGGATCGTATCGCGGGGTCCGACATGTGGCTTGCGGTCTATCGCCTGACGGGGGCCGCGGATGAAACCGACCGCGAACGCACCATCATCATGGGCGTCGCACTTGTGTGCTGCCTCCTTGCCATCGGGATCGTGCAGTTGGGGGAATACGGCATCGAACGCCTGCGCAGGCGGCGGGCGGGGCGGCCCTGACCCCATTGCACGCCATCAGGCGACGTCCGGCGCGCCCGTACGCATCCAGAAGAACGTCAGTTCATGCTTGTTATGCCACAGGTGGCGCACCACCCCGCCGGGCAGCGCGGCGAACTGCTCTGCCGTGTCATGGTCGGTCTCCCCCTGGAACTTGATGGTCAGGACCATGCGCGCCACACGCCCGCTGTCGATCCAGCGCCGCGCCAGCGCCAGCAGGCGCGTGGGATAGGCGATGATGTCCGACAGCAACCAGTCCACATGCGGCATCGATGCCGGGTCGAGGCCAAAGGCACTTTCACGCCGGGTCGTAACACCAGGCAGGGCCGCAACGCGCGGGTCAAGGTCGGCACGGTCGATGGCGATCACATCAGCACCACACCGGGCAGCCACCCATGTCCATCCCCCCGGCGACGCCCCAAGGTCGAGGCAGGTTTCCCCCGCCCGAGGCCATTGCCCCAGCCGTGTGAATGCCTCCCACAGCTTGAGATACGCGCGCGAAGGCGGGCCCTGCCGATCCTCCACGAACTGCACCTCCCCATTGATGAAGGGCGATGTCTTGGTGGGGGACAGCAGCATCCTGTCCGCCGACAGCAGCGTCCATGCCCCCAGATGCCCCTGCGGCGGGAGGGAGGGAAACACCAGCGGTCGCGCAGCCAAAGGGGGCAGGTTCTGTGCAATCAGCGCAGAGCGGCGATGCAGGTCCGGCGCATATCCGGCCCAGTTGCGCTGTATCGCACGCAGGTCGCGCGCCGCAGCCTTGATGGAGGGGATATCGCGCGACTGCGGCGCGGTCCATACCTCCAGCGCCCATGCGCTGCGCATGGGTGGCTGTATCGTCAGGGCAAGGCGCCCATGCCAGCGGACTTCCACACCCTGCCGCGCAAGTTCATGTTCCAGCGCCGCCTCGAACCCCGGCGCGGCGAGGTAGGCGGCACCGACATCCATGCCTGTCAGGTCAGGGGAGCCTGTCAGACGGGGGGGCGACGTTTCGCCATGCGCCATGTCCGCGTGTCCAGATGTCATGAACGGATGACCCCCACCGCCAGCAGCAACCATGACAGCATCAGGATACTGCCCCCCGTTGGCGCCACCGCCCCAAGATGGATACCCGTAAAGGCCGTGAAATAGACCGCGCCACAAAAGATGCACATCCCCAGCGCCATTGCACACCCCGCAAGCGAGACAAGCCGCTGACACCCCGCCTGCATCATCAGGACGCCGATACCCAGCAGCCCCAGCGCGTGCCACATCTGCATCTGTATGGCCTGCCGGGCCATGTCCCGCCCCCCCTGCGCAAAGAATTGGTCGGGCAGGTGCGCGACGAACGCACCAGCGATCACGCCCAACAGCGCGGCAAGCGCGGCCAGGGACAGTAAAAAGCGAATAACAGTCGGCATCGGGCCATCCATGACAGGGAATACGGGCATGACGGGCCAAAAAGCCCGTATATTATCCCCCGAGCATGTAGCCTATAAACGCCCCATGGCCCATACAGGTCATGACGCCGTGTTCCATGCCCGACACGCATGGGCGCATGCATCATGCACGGGAACCGGCAAAGGTTTTTCAAATATAACTCATTGATAAAAAATAATAATGATTGCCTGAGGCCAGCTTTTTCCACCCCACAGGCATGGCAGGGGGACTTTTTAACGCCAACCGGCCGGAAACGTCCCCAGGCTTACACCGCAGCTTACGCCGCGTTTCACAGCCACGGTTTTCACGCCCCCCTTAAAAAGCAGATAAAACCCTGTAATGCGGGTTTGTCGGCAGGGGCAAAACTGCTAGACTTTTTCATACGTTCAGCGGGTCGTTCGCATATTTCTTGTTAGGAAAATGATACATGAAAAAATACGCTGCCTGGTTCCTCTGCGCTTCGGTCGCGGCGCTGCCCGTTTCTTCGTTTGCGCGTGCCCCAAAGGCTGTGACACCGCCGGCACCGCCGCCCTTTACCGATTCAGACACGACCTTTGCCGAAAACGCCACAGAGGTGAATACGTTTGAAATCGAGATTTCGCAGTTGGCCACGGCGCAGGCCAAGCGCCAGAAGGTGAAGGATCTGGCCGCCGACCTCGTCAAGCAGCATACCGACAACCAGAACAAGCTTTCCGCACTGGCGCTTCAGCACGGGCTTGAACTGAACAAGGACATGAGCACCGACGAACAGCAGATCATCGACCGCCTGAAGACCGAAAAGGGTCATCGCTTCGACCGTGACTACCTCGACATTCAGGCGCAGGCCCACAGCGACGCGCTGGCGATGTTCCAGAACGAAGCTGAGTCCGCAAGCGACCCGGACCTGAAGTCCTATGCTTCCGCCACGGCGGACGCGACACAGGCGCACCTGAACGACGCGCTGAAGCTGGGTGCGAAGAAGCCGACCACCACGCACTGATTCAGTGTCTGGTGTCCCTGCCCCTGACATGCGGGGGCAGGGCGCGTTTGCATTCTGGCTGCGCAACCGCTGGCAAGGAATAGGCGCGCCAGCTCAGCGCATGATAAGAGACTGTTTGAAAAATCAGACTCAATAATATCCTGAAATTATAAAGGTTTTTGGTGAAGCTTTTTCCAAA
>NZ_BANE01000004.1 GCF_000964405.1 Novacetimonas hansenii JCM 7643 | reverse complement strand
AGCGAAGTTGCGGGCCAACCGCCACCAGCGCCGCCCCCACCATTACCGGCACCGCCCACGCCGCCATATCCAGCCGACGCCACCACCCCGCCAGCACTCTGTCCCATCGCCACATGGGGCACGCCCGTACTGATCAAGGCCGCCAGCACGGCAACCGACCACGGCGAAGATGAAACAGCACGCGACAGACTGGTGCCTGCACGCAGAACATGCTGCAAACGCGGATAGGAGTGTGGGTTGCCACCCGCAGGAAAACGGGTGACCCGAGCAGGAAGGGGGCTGTTATGCATCAAGACAAATCCTGGGTGGCATTGCATTGGAAATGATAGGGGGAAAACACACATTTCCAACGATATTACGTTGCAATATCGGAACGATTTACGTCCGGCGCAGTCCCTGATTTCGGGACATAAATTCAGATAATTCCCTGACAGGAAAAGGTTTGTGAAAAACATGCACATACATGGGACATCACCGATCTGGTCCCCATATCAGACATGCAATCGGCATCTATTTTCAAAAACCCGATATTTCATGAATTTATTTTTCTTATATTTTTAAAAAGTTTTTCAATCCCATATTCCATACCCCTGTCATTCCGGGATCACCGGGCATATCCGGTGGCATCCTGTTTTACGGCGCAGATATCCTGTCAGTTCACATCCCGAAGTTTGCCCGCGACAGAGGGTGGTGACAACCGGAAAGACGATGATTTTGTCAACCTGCGTTAACAAGTCATTCCGATCAGATAACTTTGCATAGTGAACGGATATATCGAATGTTTTTTAAACAAGGTCGAGACGATATCCGCTGCGCCGCACTGTACGGATCACGGGGCGTGGCAGGTCCCGCGCCGTGGAGGCCGGTGGTATTTTACGACGTAACCGCGTTATCAACGTATCGACCGTGCGGACGGTAACATCACGGTCATCCCGCCTGCCGATGGCCTCCAGCAACACGTCACGCGACACGACATTCCCGACCGATACAGCCATGGCCATCAACAGCGAAAATTCCCCCCCCGTCATGACTGCCTGTTCCCCACCGGGGGAGACAAGCTGCTTGCGCACAAGGTCAAGGCGCCAGTTCCCTACCATCAGGAAGGAAGACCTGCTGCCCCTGCGCCGCAGGACGCTACGCACCCTTGCCGCGAGTTCGTCAAGGACGACCGGTTTGACCACATAATCATCACCACCATCGTCAAGCGCCTGGATACGGTCAGAAACCTCGTCGCGGGCGGTGACAAAAATCAGCGCGGCATGGTCATGTATGCGCAACCTGCGCGCGGCCTCCCGGCTGTCACCATCAGGCAGGTTAATATCACACAGCACGAGATCAGGCAGGCTGGCACCCCATTTTTCCTGCATTTCCGCAACACTGCCCGCAACCGTAACCCGGTAGCCGCACCGTTCCAGATAACGCCGCATCACACCTTGTAATTCCGGGGCATCCTCGACAAGCAGGATCGCTTGTGCCTCAGATATGGGACCATCGTGTTTCATGTGACAACTTTTCTGGAAATGGTCTGTTCGGCAGGATTAAAACGCGCAATCGTCGCCTCCAGCGCCGCCATCAGGTGATGCGCGACATCCAGGCGCGCCGGGTCCGCGCACAGCACCTTTTCAACGTCCATCGCAATACGCCCAAGACCCGCGAACCCAAAGACAGGCGCACTGCCACGCATCCGATGGGCCACGCGCCGTATACACTCCCCATCCTCCCGGGCCATGGCGTCGCGTATTTCCGACAGGCACTCCCGACATGCAGCGGCAAAGACAGGCATTTCAGCCGCGATGGAAAAACCGGCATCCGAAGTTTCGCCCCCCTTGCGCATGCCCCCCCCACACAAAGTAGCGATAGTGGACAAAAGCACATCGAAGGAAACAGGTTTGGCAACGGTATCACTAATGCCGCTTGCCCGATAACGCATGATATCCGGCCCCATGACATTTGCCGTCACGGCAATGATCGGCATTGCTGCTGTCGTGGCGTCGGCACTTGCACGGACATATCGTGCCAGATCCTCCCCCTGCATGTCGGGCAACACCATGTCGAGCAGCATCACGTCAAAATATCCACTTTCGAGTTGCGCACGCGCCTCCGCCCCGGAGGCGGCAACAGCAATATCCATTCCGTAAGGGACGAGCATTTCCAGCATGACCAGCCGGTTTTCCGGCGTATCTTCCACCAGCAGGACCGACAGGCCGACACGCGGTATCAACGCGCCCTGCGTGGTCGCAACCGGGATCGCACCGACCTCGCCAAGGGGTAAGGTAAAGGTGAACCTGCTGCCACCATCAATATTGTCCAGTGAAACGCGCCCCCCCATTGCAACGGCAAGTCGGCTGACAATGGCAAGGCCCAGGCCTGATCCCGGTACGAATTCCGTATCCGGGCCACGTACAAATTCATCAAAGACACGGTTCAGCACATGTGGCGGGATTCCGGGACCGGTGTTGGTCAGTTCGAATGCGATCTCCCACACACCCGGGCCGCAGTGCTCCGCCCGGACAACAAACCTGATAGAACCTGTTTGTGTGAACTTCAGCGCATTATCGAGGACATTGCCCAAAAGCTGGTGCAGCCGTGTCGGATCACCCGATATCGTCGTCGGCAGGGGATCGAATTCATGTGTAAACGCCAATCCCTTTTCCGCACAGCGTTCCACCATGACATCCGCAAACTGCGTGCACAGATCCTCCAGATTGAAGGGCACATGGACAATCTCGATCCGGGTAGTCTCAAGGCTGGCCATATCGAGTACGTCATCCAGAAGCCGCACAAGCCCTGCCCCCTCGAAGCGCATGAGTTCAAGCCTGCGTCTCTGGTCCTCTCGCGGGCTATCGCGCAGCATCAGGCTTGTCATGCCGAATATGGCATTCAGCGGTGTTCTTACCTCGTGGCTCAGATGCGCAAGGAAACGCCCCTTGTTGCGCGCATCGTTTTCCGCCCGGTCCTTGGCGCGATGCAATTCGGCCAACGTAAGTTCAATCTGCTGCGTGCGTTCAGAGACCTGCGCCTCAAGGCTGGCATTCAAAAGGGCCAGGTCATTCGAAAGGATACGCACATGGCTGAGTGACGCCACGAAACGCTGTCCAAGGATAATGATATGGAAAAATAGCAGCATCAGCCCGCCAAGTGGCGCAAGGTCGGTTCCATACCGCCACCAGTGGGCATACATCATGCCATCATGCAGGACGCAGGTAATGAAGATCACGACGCCAAGGCCAAGGATTTCAGCACTGCTTTCCTTGTTACGGATCGCCCTGATAACACACCATGTGTAGTACCAGGCGGAACATATCAAAAACAGGATGGAGACATCGCGAAACCGGGTAAACAGCGCCACAGGGGTCAGGATCGTCAGCAGGCATCCCATCGCGGCCGAAACCTGTATAAACCGCCCCGCGAAACGATGCAGACACCCCGGAAAAAACTCCCACAGCAACCGGAAATAGATCGGCCATGACATGTAAATGGTCAGGTATTCCAGCCGATACAGGAATGTAGCAGACAGCGAAGGAAACATCCGTGCCAGCAGGCCGCTGGTGCAGCCCAGACGCGCGGCAAGGAAGATGATCAGTACAAGAAGCCAGCCCCATCCACGTGAATGGGTCGTGACACCAAAAGCGGCGATATAGAAGGCAAGGATCAGGAGGGCACCCAACACCCCGGCGTCAAAGACAAGCCGGAATTCAAGCGCCTGCCGAAGGTCATCATGCCCACCGACCAGAACGGGGCCAAGGATCCCACCCTCGAAATGGAAATGATTCGAAACCTCCACAGCAAGGGTAAGCGTGGAATGCCCCGGTTCAATCGACACGTACTGGTTCAGCAGGGTGCGCGGCGTTTCATCACCCGCATGCAGGCCCGGCACCCCTGATTGGGACACCACATGCCCATCCACCCACACGCGCGATGCCGACAGGATCTGCGGAATCTGGAGCGTCAGTTGCGGTACGTTCTGTGGCAGACGCACCACCATGCGGTAGGTAAGTGCCCCAAACCCGGCAGGTCGATTATCATTAACCCGCCGACAGATGTTGGTGGTGTTCCACAGGCCGGGCACGTGGAGCGTTGCATCCGGCACCAGCGCATCCCCTGAAGGCATGGACAGATGTGCCCCATCCAACCTGCAGAAAACCTGCCAGTCACCATCCAGGGCAATGGTGTGCCGTGCATCCCATTGCCTGAGGTCAATGACGCCATTGCCTACAACCGCCCGATAAAGATCCTCTGCCACGGCGCCGGAAATATGAACGCCTGCAACCAGACCAATCGATACCAAAAAAATCAATATCGACCAGAAATGCCAGCCCCGGCCACCTGGAAGACGCTGGAAATGCATCATGTCCCCTTTGCCGGTGCAGTGCGGGGCGCCATCGCCTGCCCATGCATCAGAAAAAAACCGCAAGGACACAGAAATCCTGGGGTAAAATTAAATATTTCTTTATTACGGAGCGTATTTGTAAAAACCACACATATATCCCGCGATCCGCGGCCATGGCCTGATGCAGAGATATTACAATCCCGATTGCCGGCACATACATGACAGACGCACCCGACATTCGACATATATCTCTGGCAACGCTTTCTGATCAGGTTTCCCTTGTCATGGCAATTTGTAATTACATGGTGCTGACGCTACTGTTTTCATGGTTGTGTAGGAGTTATGCAGTATGGTCATAATTTGCCCCCGGCGCACAAGCGTGACAATCGAAAAAAAAGTGAGTTTGTCAACGTGGGTTGACAATTCATCCCGTTGAAGGAACCTGTCGCGGAAACCGGTATGACGGGGCAGGATGTTTTCCGCCGGAACCAGCCCCCTTCAGGACGCGGGATGACACCGCCACCATGTCATGTAAAATGCCGTGTCCGTAATGATCCACAGCCAAGACAGGATGCATTCATGAAACGCCGCCCGATCCTGTACGGCCTGCCCGTCATGCTGGCGGCTACCGCCTTCATTTTCCCATGCAGCGGGCATGCCAGCATGCAGCATGCCCCCTCGCCCGCCGACATGGTGGACCCGCGCATCGGTACGGGCGGCGCCGGACATACCTTCCCCGGGGCAAGCATTCCATTCGGCATGATCCAGCCTTCTCCCGACACCGCGATGCCGGAATTCCACCATGCCTATGACTGGGCCGGGGGATACCAGTATAATGACCCCACCATCATGGGATTTTCACAGACCCACTTCTCTGGCGCGGGGCATTCCGACCTTGGCGACTGGCTGCTGATGCCCATTGCAGGCGATGTCCGCATGGAACCCGGCGATCCGGCCAAGCCCCTAAGTGGCTATCGCTCACGCTTTCGCCATGCGACCGAGGAGGAACATCCCGGATCTTATTCCGTAACGCTGGATGATTATGGTGTCCGTGCTGAACTGACGGCCGGATTGCGGGTAGGGTGGCATCGTTATACCTTTCCCACGGACAAACCCGCACATATCCTGCTGGACCTGCGCCCCAGCATCTATGACTATCCGGGAAAAGTGCTGTGGACGCGCCTGCGCGTGCGTTCAGACGGAACCGTGTCGGGCTGTCGCACCACACGTGGGTGGGCACCGGGGCGGACCACATGTTTTGCAATGCGCTTTTCACGTCCGATGGTCGCGCGGACCCTTTATAATCGCGAAACCAACCTGACCTATCACGGGTTCCGTGGACCAGGGAATGCCCCCGTTGACCCCGATGAGCAGAATGGCCGCGCTGTCGAGGCTGTATTCGATTTCGGCACTCTCTCCACGCCACTTGGGGTGAAGGTCGCAATCTCTCCCATCAGCGAGACAAATGCCATCGCCAACCTAGAGGCCGAGGGCAGAGGCTGGGATTTCGATGCGCGCCGTGCCGATGCCACAACCGCATGGAACCGGGCACTTTCGGTCATTGACGTCTCAGGCTCAACTGATCAACGCACACAGTTCTATACCGCGCTTTACCACGCGATGCTTGCCCCTACCCTGAGCATGGATGCCAACGGGGATTATCGCGGCCCGGATCAGGAAGTCCATAAGGCGCGTGGCTTTGGCTTCTACTCCACATGGTCCACATGGGACGTATATCGCGCGCAACAGCCGCTCATGGCGCTGCTGCGTCCAGATATGAGTTCACAGTTCGTGCGCTCCCTTCTTGCGGCGCAACAGGCCAGCCCGGTTGGCGTGCTGCCGATCTGGTCCTATCAGGGGCTGGAAACATGGTGCATGACCGGATATCACGCCGTGCCGATCATCGCAGACGCCTATTTGGCAGGGGTGCGGGGGTTTAACGCGGATGCCGCACTCGATGCGATGGTTGCATCTGCCACATCACCCGTTTACGGCGACCTGACAGATTACATGAAGCTTGGTTATGTCCCGATCGACCGGGAAGCCGAAGCCGGGTCAAAGACATTGGAATATGCCTATGATGACTGGTCGCTTGCGCGGATGGCACGTGCGATGGGCAGGACACGCATTGCCGAGACCTTTGAAAAACGCGCCCGTAACTGGCACAATGAATGGGATTCACAGACCGGGTTCCTCCGGGCCCGGTTGAGCACAGGGGAATTCCACACTCCCTTCGACCCTGCCGCCGCAGCCTATGGCAGCGATTATACCGAGGGCAATGCCTGGCAATATCTGTGGTACGTGCCACAAGACGTGCCCGGCCTGATTGCGACAATGGGAGGGAATGAGAAATTCACCACCAGGCTCGACGAACTGTTTGATACGAAAGTCGATCCTGCCCGATTCAAAAATGTTGAGGATATCAGCGGGCTGATCGGATGGTATGCGCATGGCAACGAACCAGGCCACCATATCGCCTATCTTTATGACTATGCCGGTGCGCCATGGAAAACACAGCAGCGTCTGCAACAGATCATGGACAGCCAGTATAATGCCCGCCCCGACGGATTGGCTGGTAACGACGACCTGGGGCAGACATCGGCATGGTACCTGTTCACCGCGCTGGGCTTTTATCCCGTTGCACCAGGCAGCAATGATTACACCATCGGTCGGCCGTTCGTTCCCAAGGCGGTTATTCATCTGCCCAACGGACGCATCTTTACCATGGTGGCGGATGGGCTGGATGCTGGCCATCCTTATGTTGCGTCCGTGACCCTCAATGGCAGGACACAGGACCTTCTGCATCTGCGACACGAAGATATCCTCAAAGGAGGAGAACTGCGCTTTGTCATGCAGGCCACGCCGAAACGCTGAACATGGTATATATTATAAACATTCCCCAGATTGGGGTGCATCAGAAACCTGCCGTTCCTCCCACAATCGCGCCAGACGGGCATGTAGTCCTGGTTCGCTTGCGTAAATATACAGCCCCCTTACCCCACGGGTCATCAGGACGTTGATTGAATTGAGAATGATCCGTACCATGACCTTTGCCGGGTTCTCCACCCCGTCCCGACCGGTAAAGGCCGCACGGTCCTCGTAACGGGAGGGGTCGATCACGATACGATCCGTCGCGCGGTCATAGGTGACAGACGGCCCAAGGATGACACCAGCATAATTAAGGTCGAACCCTTGGATGGTATAGACCGACCCCACTTCGTCAATCGTATCGGGCCGTTCCGCCCACGGCAGGCGGGCCTGCGGCATGGCACGATCCCAACGCAGGTGAAAACGCCCTTCTGTAATGAAATGATCCTGTCCATTCAGTATGTAGGGATAATCATAGGTCGCCAGCATCCGACACATACCATATTGCATGTCCCGTTGCCTGATGGCGTCATACATGTCCTGTGCATCATCAAAAACACGGAAATCAAACGTTTGCGGTGCGGGCAGTGGTCGCAGGATGCCATCCCGCAGCGCACGTATCCACTGCATGACATCCGTGTGGGCATGCATACGAAACTGATGTTCCAATCGCCGTGTCACGACCGGAACGCCCGACAGCAATCGCGCAAGGGAGGCACCATCCCATAGACTCTTGAATTTCAGAACCTGATGAGCATCAAAGATAATCACCACGACATGCGCATGGCGGATAATTTCCTCAAGCTGGTTATTCTGGCGAAAACGGTTATAAGGATCGCTGCGGGTCAACAGCAGGTGGGCTTCATCCACCAAAACTATGTCGGCACGTCGCGCCCCACCATATGCACGGTTTATGAAGGTTGTCGGACGTTCGAAATCTTTTTTACGTAGTGCAGTCTGATTTTGTGAAATATTACGGTAAAGCTTGATCATTTCCGGATGATTGACCAACAGGAAATTATGGGTGCCATAGAGCGGATCATGAATATCCTGCCCCCGTGCCGCCTGCTGTATCGCGGTAAACAGGGTATTAAGCAGCAGGCTTTTTCCAGTACCCGCATCCCCCTCAATCACAAACACCGCGTGGTCATCCGCCTGATGGGCGCGACAGAAAGACAGCACCTCCGCCATCAGGGCATCCTGTCCCTGTGTTAATGCCATCGTAGGCGCAAGACGCGACACTGCGCTGTCCTTACGGGAAAGGAGAGGCTTAATCATATATTTTTACCTGCCAAGGAGAGGATCTGGAAATCCGGTTGCAAAATATACCATGACAGGTATGAATTTTTCGGATTTTTACAAAATACTTTTTGTGCAGACCTGTCCTGATTTCCATCACTCATGACCGCCCCAATGCCAGCATATAAGATCACCGACCATGATCCTGTCGCCTATTTGGAAAATTATCAAAACAAGGTAAAATATTCAATCAGGGTCTGAAAATTTCCAAAAATTTTTGATCTCGGCATTGGCGGATTTTCCTGTTCGATGCCACGGCTGTTAATTACACATATTGCGGGTTGCACCTCCACATCGGCAGCTTTTATCACCATATTACATAAGGTGTAATAGACAGTTCGCCATCACCCGTATTTTACAGACCGTGTGCTACGACAGGAAATGCGTGGACACCCCACATCATTTACAGCAATGCGTTACCATATACATGATGGCATCAATGATGCCGATGCATGTTTATTTCCCTTGGGCAAGCGCCTGACCCTGTCCTTGGAATGTCATGCCTGCTCAATCCCACTGTTCATCAGTGAGGTCCGCGCCGTAGTTCATTGGCATGAACACCGATCAAACATCCCCCATACATATTCATGATAGCTGCTAAAAAATTAGGCTATATTTTTGTAATATTGTTTTAAATCAGTGTCTTAGATTTGACTGTAGTAGTGCAACCCTACATGTGCTATAGTGTGAGGTGGCGTGTCGTAGCGCCGTTGAAACAAGGAGGCCCCTATGTCGGGTGGCCTGCCGAATACAACACCCGGACTATGGTCCAGCGGTGAACAGTATGTGCTGTTTATCGTCTGGGGAATAGGTAGGGCGTGAGTTCACCTTGTTTCACACGCTACGACCCACCCGACGCCAAAAGGCGTTGATGTGCAAGCACGCCTGTCGTAGGGCGATGAAACATGGTGAATAATGATACTTCAAAAGGTGGCGGAATCACCGCCATTTGTTGTGCCCATTCAGGAACATAACATAAACATACTTCCCTTCGGAACTTATCCCCCAACCAAAATACAGAAACGGATACGCACGGTATTTTTCGATACCCTGTTTGGATATATGCGTTTTCGACGCCCCTTTGTCGAAAGGTTCAAGCAGGAATGTAAAGGCCCTGTGGATTCATATCTGTTCGGATTGAAAGTTCGGTTCTATCCACAGGATAACCAGACTGATGCCAAGTCAGCGGTCTGCGGAAACTGCTACAATGCCAAAGAATGGCGATGGCTGGACAAATGCCTGCCTACTGGTGGTACCTTCGTTGATATCGGGGCAAATATGGGGTTCTTTTCCCTGTTTGCTGCCACCAAAAAGGCCAGGATCATCGCCATTGAGCCCAATGGCATTGTCTTTGAAAGACTTTCCACCAACATGGCCCTTAACGGGATCAAAGCTTTTTTGGTCAAGGCAGCCGTAGGTAAAAGGGATGAGCCCGGCACCCTGATCCAGACCAATATGGATTATGGGAGTGGTAGCATTGGTCAGGGTGAAGGAGAAACCGTTCGTATTCGACCCTTGCTTGATATCCTGACAGACGCCCAAGTAAATCATGTTGATGTGTTGAAGATCGATATTGAAGGATATGAGGATAGGGCCTTACTGCCCTTTCTGGATACCGCACCTGTCGGCCTGCTACCCGGTCATATTATCATTGAATACAGTGAACGTGATCGTTGGCAATCAGACCTGATGGGCAGGTTGGCTAAAGCCGGATATCGCCGCAAGGCACGTAGTCGCGGCAACATCCTTCTATCACGAAAATAAGGGAGAATAAGCAGACTGCCCGGCAGGCCCAACCCTGCCGGGCAGTGTAGTTTTGATGTGTCTAGTCATTGGGATATAAGCAGCCGTTCAAAAAGTCAGACTCAATAACATACTGAAATTATAAAGGTTTTGGTGGATATTTTTCTAACAAAGCTTCAGAAGATGCCACTTTTTTCGATCAAAAGGCAGCACCCAAAAACTTTTCTTGTTTTTTATTAATGATTTGTTTTCTAACAGTCTCTAAGCGGCAAATATCACATTTTGCTACTTTTTAAAAAGTTACTTATCCCGGCAGTCCCCGGAACATGCCGAACCTTTTGCGATCCTGCACGTTCCAAACATCTATCCAGTCAGGACATCTTATGATGCGCCCATTCAATATCTTCGTCATCATGGCTCTTGGCCTTTCCATCGCTGGCTGCCATGCCGCCCATCGTGATCGCCATCCCGTTTACTGGCATGACGGTTATCATCGTGGTGGTTACGGCAGCCAGTATGGCGCACCGGGACGCAGGTAAAAATCATGCCGCCACGCCTATCGCGTAAGACGCATCCGGCCCTGATACCCTTTCCTAATGCCCCGGCGCGTAATGCAGCATAATCATCCCATGGACTTCATCCCAGCTTCCTGAACGGGAATATCCGCCCTCCACCCCAAGGCGGAAAGACGGGGTGAGCTGATAGATCGCCCGAGCCTGCACATTACCAGCCAATCCTCCCGTGGACTGGCCGGCATATTTCTGCCGGGCCGCGATCCCCCCTTCACCCAGCGGGAACATCGCGGTCGCATTCTCGGTATAGTGCTGATATCCCCCTTCCCCCTTGAACATCCATGTCCATCGCCCCGCATGCCCGTCATAGGTCAGCGGCATCAGCGCCGCCATGAACGCATGCGGAGAGAAGTAGCCCCCCTGCCCCCACGTAAAGAAATACGAATTGCGGCGATATCCGAAATAGACCAGGTCCAGCCCAAGCCGCAGATGTTGGGCATCATGGCGGTGCCACACGAGGGCGGAGCCACCCGCACCTGCTTCGGCTTCGTGGTTGGCCACCGTGTTCGTGCCCTGCATGACCGCATACCCGCCGCCAGCATAGAGATTGTATCCCGGCTGCGACCACTCCAGTTGTCCATGCCCCCTGTTGCGGGTCACGCCGCCCCACACACGTCCGGTTCCCGGGTCCCGCGCGCCAGAATAGGCCACAAGGCTGTCTGTCACCGCCCGACGTTCCCCCGTTAGGCGCAGGGTCAGGTCATGTGTCAGGTGTGGGGTCAGTTCGATTCCCCCCAGAACGTTGGATGTCGCAAATCCCAACGGTGTTGACCCGACATCAGCCGACAGCCACCGACGCTGGTAATGCACAGATAACGCCACACCGGCCACAGCCGGTGCCACGCGGAATCCCGGACGCACACCATTGCTGGCAACACTGCCATACTGTCGCGCCGTGGTGGTGGAGGACAGCGGATCGCCCGACATCAGCACACTTGGCATTACCGAAACAAACAACTGATTTTGCGTAGAGGACAGCGGCAATGTGGCTGTCATGGGCATGTTGACCACAGTCATATGGCCCAGTCCCGACTGCCCTGAACGATCGCGGATTTCGATATTCCCGTCTGCCTGCGGTGACAGGGCGCGGGATAGATAATCGCTTTGTCGGTCGAGCGCCTGCACAGGGGTCAGATGCGGGTCATAATGATAAATCTCTGGCATCGTCGCCCCCATGTCGGGCACGAACCCTGTGCTTATGTCGGGCCATTCATCCCCGGCATGCACGTGATACGGGGCGCAGCCTATATCGATATGCGTACCATGACCGGTGGAATCATCCTCATTTTGCGTGGGCGTACAGTCCAGCATCCGCGCGTGCCGCACATCGCGCAGGCGGCGAAGGTCATGCCCATGCAGGCCGTCAATCTCGGCCTGTATCTCCCACGTATCGCCCCATTGCGGATGCCCGGCCGCCAGTTTGTGCGCCATCTCCAACGCCATGTGTTCATGGCCACTTGCAAGGCCGTCACGTGCAAAGGCCGCCTCCGCCATCCTGTCTTCCGGACGGAGCGCCAAAGCCTTGCGGTCATAAACCATGGCCTGACCGGGCTGGCGCAACGCGGCTTCCACACGGCCCCGCGCAAGGAGCAGGTCCGCATCATCTGGCGTCTGTGCCAATAGTGGGTCAAGCAGGCGCCGCGCCATGTCGGGATGCCCGTCCAGATCGGCGCGGTCCGCACGTGCGATCGCAAGGCTTTTTTCCATTTCACCCAGGTCCCGGACCTGTGCGGGGGTAAGACGCCTTCCCTGCGTGATGGACGGAAGCGCATCAAGCAGTTGCTGCGCCGCCACGGGATCGCCAATCTGCATGAACATACCGGCATAAGACAGGCTCTGATTCACACTGACATGTCCCGTGCTTTGCGTCAGGGCACGATGCAGCACGCCTGCTGTCGCCTCGGTAGGGGCATGGCGTTTAAGCATTGCATCCACCACCAGCCGCGCATGCGTTCCTTCGGGGTCGGGCACAACGGGCATTCGTTCCAACATGGGAATCGCGCGCGCGTCGTCTGTCGGCAGAACACGGATCTGGTGCCACAGCATGACCTGCGCCACGCCATCAGACATCTGTGCAGTGATATCCGCAGGTGGCAGGCGCGCCAGAAGCGCATCGGCACGTGGCATATCCTGATCCTGCAGGGCGAAGATGAAACAGGCCTGTACGTCCCCATTCATTTTCGGCAGGGGATCGCACAGGACCGCCATCAGGTTCCGCGCGCGTGTCGGCTGCCCCTGCACCCACCATGCCTGCGCAAGATGCAGGCGCAGCCAGCCATTATGCGGGGCATCACGCAATGCCTGTTCCAGCAGTACGATGCGCTTGCGCGGGTCCGTCTCGGCCTCCGCCATGGCGCCAAGCACCCCGGATTCCAATGCCGTGACGCCGGGATAACGCGCGGCTTTCAGACGTGCGATCCAACCTTCGGCTTCATGGATCTTACCTTCCTCCACCAGCACATCGGACAGGGATGCTGCTGCGGGCATGTCGCCGGGAACAAGGCGCAGCACCCCGCGCCAGGCGGCCTCTGCATCGCCAAGCTGGTGACGCGACTGTTCAATGATGGCGCGGACCCTGAGCGTATCGACAATCCTGCCATGGTCCTTTTCCACAGCAGGTAACATGGCCCATGCCTCTTCATATTCATGATGCGCCACCAATGCCCACAGGCGGGCCAGTTGCGGATCACCGCCCGGCGCATCAAGCCCTGCAAGGGCATCACGAATCCCTGCATTACCGGGCGCAAGGTTCAGGGCCTGCGTCAGGAAATTACGCGCCGATTTCAAATCCCCCCGGCGCTGCGCCACTAGACCCAGCCCCTCCAGAGCCTCGGCATGGGGGGGATCGGACTGCATGGAATTATGGAAATCACTTTCTGCCTGATCCAGTTCCCCATGCGACAGCGCGTGGTACCCTGCCCCCACCAACGCCAGTCGTTCCGCCTGTGCCCGCGCGGCCTCCACTGTTGCCAGACGGCGACGCATTTCGCCATCATCTGGATGCAGGGACAACCATTCGCGATAATAAGGTTCGGCCTGCGGGTCTGTTCCCATCCATTCCAGTGTTTTGCGCCATGACTGCATCACCTCGTCACGGATAAAATCCGGTGTCGTGGGGGACGTGGCCAGCACACGCATGTCCTCGATCGCGTCCGGGCGGGACGCGGCCCGATAACTCAACGCCTGCGCAAGGGCCATGCGCACCTCAAGGTCATGTGGAAAGATTGCACCCAGCGCGCGCAGGCGCTGGATCGCCTCGCCATATCCCAAAAGGGAACCTGCCAGAACCCGGTCATATTCCAGTTCCTGTTCCGGCAATGGATGCGCCGCCCGGAAAACCGTGCGATAGGCAAGGGTTGCCTGCAACGGCTTACCACGATCCGCAACGGCACGGGCATTCGCCAGCGCCCCCGGATCAATCGGCTCCTGCCCGATCCAGCCACGCAGGGCCGCGACCTGCGCATCTGTCCCCTGCTGCGCCTGCAGGATCTGCAATGTGGCACGCGCCGCGATCAGGTCGCCATGATGGACCTGCACCGCACCAAGCATCAAACGGGCCTCGATATTATCCGGCTCGATCCGCAATGCACGCTGAAGCGCATGAAGGGCATGTGCGTCATCGCCATGATGGATCCAGAATGCTCCCTCCTCTATCTGCTCATTGAGGATATTTTCCGCATAACGCACGGGCGTCTGCGCGCAGAGGGAGGACACCGGCCTGCAAAGGCTGACCGCCCCGACAAGGGCAAGCCCCCTCCATATCCATGCCCCGGTACGGCGGATATCGGGCAGGAAAAGACGGCAAGGCACAGAAGGCCCATCATACATGGTCGGTTTCCTTCTGTTACAGGTCGCCAGTCAGGTCATCATTCAATATGCGTCGCCTGCTGCGCGCGCTCAGGAGCATCATCGCGCATGATGTCCCGCACAGCGCGGCCAGCAGCGCCAGTGCACACAAGAGCAGTGGATGGCCGCCAAGATACCAGTCAGGCAGCATCCATATCGGCATATTCCCCACGGTATAGATCCCACCCGTGCGATAATTATCCAGACGCGCCCCATGGCGGATCACCATATCACCCTGAAAACGTGCAAGATCAGCGGGATCGCGCAGGTCACGCACCATGGTCGACAGCGCAGCAGGTGTCGCACCGAGTACAGCAACCACCGAACGATGTGCAGCGAAAGGCGACTGCGCGGCCACCACGGCGCCCCCGGCAAGGTTATAGGTGTGAGGAGCCGCAGCCCCGTCAGGGGGCGTGACATGATCGCAGATCCACCCAAGGAGGGAGCGGCCACGTACATATCCCGCCCGCGCCAGGGCCGCCTGCCCGTTACCCAGTTCCGCCTGCGTGGAAAAAACAAGGATATCGCCTGTAATCGACGCATCAACCGGCATATCCGTCGTCCGCACATCCAACCCGGTTGCGGGATAGCGGTTAACCGCCCCCACGAACCCCATCATGTCAAGAAATGCCCCCACCGTGTCCGGGGCAGGATGCGGCGGTACCAGGACGGTCGTTTCCGACAGATCGGCCATACGGGAAAAAGGAAATGCGGCAGTCGCAAAAAGATTGATGTCAGGCAGGACCGCAAAATGGCGTGATTTTGAAAAATCCACGCTGGAGGAAGGATCCAATTCCACCACATCATCTGATGCATCGGACGCGACAGCGAGGGGATGGCGTGTTTGAACATCGAAATACAGCCGCAGTTCATTATGCTGCGACATTTTCCATACCGGCAGTTCCAGCGCATGTTCCACCGGTGTCCCACGTGTGCGGAACGGGTTAATCGACCAGGGCACCAAGGGATAGGAATGCACAAATGTATCGTTCAGCGTTACACTTACATGGGATTTTGTTCTGTCCAGCACACCATCTTCGGGTGCGCGAAGAAGCAGATGCGCCATGAAGGGCCTGGAACGCCACGACCGCAGGTCCGGCGGCAACGTGATCTCGACCCTGAGGGTTTTGGACGTCAGGCCATGGGTACGCAATGCAGCAGTTGATACCAGTTCCCCAAACGTAACAGGTCGGTCGGTACGCACCAATCCGGGCGCGTCATAGGGCTGACGCGCTGGTGGATGCAGGCTCGGCGCAAGGGCGTGCGCGCCCATTTCATCATGTTCCGCCCCAAGGACCAACGCCCCTGCCGCCGTCCGGACCTCTGCCATCGTTCGTCCTGTTACCACCAGGATCGTGCCAAACCTGTCCTGCGGATTTGGCACAACTGCAAGTTCCGGTCCCGACGGCCGCGTACCCCATGGTCCGGGCAGGCCCGCAGCGATGGCCACCGCGTTTCCTGCGGCAGGTAGGGCACCCGTCACGTTGAAATGGATCCGGCGATCCTGTGACTGCACGCCCAGCCATGATGCCACCATCCCGGCAGATGCAAGCAGCGCGGGGTCTGACATATCCGGCAGGACAAAAGTAACCGGCATCACCTGCGCCGCGTCCGGGTCCAGCACCGGATAAGGAAGTGTCGAGAGCAGACGATGCGGCACAAGACTTACGGTTGCCACTGTCATGGTGGATTGCTGTGAAATCAGGATTTTGACGGACTGGCCCGTAACCTGTACCACATTCCCCACCGGACCACGCGCATCCGGCCCGCAGGCAGGCACAGCCCCCCCGGCGTCCTGCGACGTGCGCATGAACAGGCGGAAATTTATCCTGTTGCGCGTATCAAGGAACATCGTACTGACCGGCAGGCTGACAGGCCCGAAATTCCCGTCGGCGGCGGGACAGATAACGCCTACGCCCTGGTTATTTATGCTTACGGCAATGGCAAGATGACCTGCCGCATGCCCCATGTGCGAGATCCCGGAAATATCAAGCCGCGCGGATGTGACGATGGCGTCACGGCCCACTTTGGCAGTCAGGCCATAAAGCGGTGCCTCCGCGCCCAGCACCATGTCCTCCGTTCGCCCCATCTCCGCAAAAGTGCGGGTGAACGTGACTGGCGTGCGGGAAACTTCGTCCACATCCGCCGTGGTCATGTGCGCATCATCAATCGCCGCAACGGAACCGCCATCCACCGTGGGCGGGGACGCCTGCGCACGGACCAGCGCACCCGAACACACCATCAGGGCGGCGATCGCAACCGTTTTGCCGATGCCACATAACCGTACATTGCGATCTGGCGGAATGACAAGCTGCTGGGGCGGAAGCCGATCTTCCGGCGGTGCCTTTTTCTCCTCCACGGGCGCACTCGGCGCGGGCGGCTTCGTCCGTCGGGCAGGACGGAATAGCGCGCAGATGCTCAGAACCAGCAGGTAGAGGCTGCGAAGCGGGTGGTCTGGCTGAAAATCGGACCACTGCGCCCATGCATCATCGCGACCGAAGACAAGGCCCACGACCTCGTTTTCTTCTGCAAGACCCGGAATGACCCATTTCAGATGCACACGCCCTTCGCGTCGGGCAATGATTGTGGCACGCATCGTCACCTGCCCTGACGCAAGGGACCAGCGCACCGATACCTCCGCGCCTGCTGCATCGGATGATGGCACCGGAACCTGAAGCTGGCAGCCACCCATCGACACATCAACGGCATTACAGGCGATAACCTGCCCCTGCCCATCCGTAAGTTCGAAGGGAATGTTCGCCACGACGCGATGGTTACGTCGGCGCTGGCGTGTTTCACGTGCCGCCGCCACACCGCCAAGGACGATAATCAGGCTGAACAGCACCCATATCGAATTGACAGCCATTGCCCGAAACACAAGCGTTTCATTGTAATGGACAATCGCCGCCCATATCCCCGCGCATAATCCCACCGCCAATATGACGGCCATGATCACGCTGGGATACGAGGCGCGCCAGTCGAAACGCTCCTGGTCCAGCAGCCCCCCCTTGTCCGTAACATTAAAACTGCCCTTGTGGGGCGCCAGCATCGTGACGAACGTCATACGCACAAGAAACGGCGCGAGCATGGATTCGTAAATCTCGCTCCAGAAGGAATAACGCCACCGTCCCTGCAGGCGGGACATGGTCATGGTGGTGTGAAACAGATGCGGCAGGGCATAGACCGCAAGTTCATACGGCGAAGCCGCAATCATGGTCACGCCCAGGAACAGGTAGGCCAGTGGGGCCAGCAGAAACATCATGCGCGGGATGGCGAAAAAATAGTTCGTAGCCGCCGCCATGTAACAGATCCGCTGCGTCAGGCGCAGGCCACGCCCGAACATCGGATTATCCAGCCGCAGCATCTGGAACATCCCCCGCGCCCAGCGCACACGCTGCCCGATCTGAAGCAGCAGGGTTTCCGTCTCCAGTCCTGCCGCAAGCGGTTCGCGCAGATAACCCGTTCCCCATCCCCGGCGTTGCATGCGCAGGGCCGTATGGGCATCCTCGGTCACGGTTTCGGTAGCAAACCCGTCAATCGATACAATGGCCTTACGTCGCAAAAGCGCACATGATCCGCAGAAAAACGTCGCATTCCAGAAATCATTCCCATCCTGCAGCAACCCGTAAAACAGGTTGCTTTCAGGTGGAACCTCCATACCGCGGCGCATGTTACGGCGAAAAGGGTCCGGCGAGTAGAAATGATGCGGGGTCTGCAACAGCGCCAGATTGGGATCCGCCAGCATCCACCCGACGGTTTTCTTGAGGAAGCCGCGCACAGGCACATGGTCACAGTCAAAAATCGCAATGATGTCACCCGTCGTCACGCCGATGGCATGATTGAGATTTCCGGCCTTGGCATGCATGTTCTGCGCACGGTTGATGTAACCGGCCCCGACCTGCCGGGCGAAATCACGAAATACCCGCCGCCGCCCGTCGTCAAGGATATAGACATTCAATTTATCCGCTGGCCAGTCCATCGACAGGCAACCGAGCACCGTTGTCCTGACAATGGAAATATCCTCATTATAGGTCGGGACATACACATCGATGACCGGCCATGTGGCCATGTCGTCCGGCAGGGGATGAATCTGTCGCCGCAGCGGCCATGCAAGCTGGAAATATGTAAACCCGACGCGAATGGTGGTGTAGATTTCCCCCACAGCCAGCGCCAGAACCAGAACGGTTTGCAAGATTCCGTCAAAATCGAGGGTGGAAGTAAACCGCCAGACCAGATAACGACCGGATACGACGATCGAGAGGATCATCAGGAAACAGCGCGACCATCGTTCATTATGTCGGCGGACAAGAAAAAACAGAATTCCTCCCCCCACTGCCACAAAAAACTGACGGTCAGGTGAAAGATATGTCAGGCAGACCACCGCCATCAGTAGAGCGAAGAGCAGGCCGGAAATAAAAGGAGACTTTACAATACGCCAGATCATGGAATTCAGGACTATATCTTGCATTTAATATGCCGGTTTAAGGGATAATCAGGGCTTTTTATGAAAATTTTCTATAATTTTACGTTTACATTGTAAGATTTTAACAAACAAAAAGCGATCAACCCGCATCTATTACTCATGAAAATCCCGTTCCATACCCTGAACTCAAAAAATAAAGCACACAGATAATTGCAATATATCCCAATTAAATTGAAATAATATATATGTCAATGCTTGTTTTATGAAAACAACATGATGCTTCTATTTGAATTGCAACTCACACACAAAAACATACGTCATGAGGACTTTTGCCCGATCTGTGACCAGACAGTCTGGCTGGATAAAAAAAGACCATCAGGTCCATATCCCCATCCATTCGGAAAAGAAAGAAATGCCATCTTGATTGGAGGTCAAGGCCGGAAATGATATCATATCTTCCTCTCCACAAAGCCGCAGGTGGCATTCCCCACGATACGCAGGAAAGAAGATTCGGATGACTTCGCTTCAAGATGGCACAACGGACCTGATACACTTTCCCAGGAAATCCATTCTTTCTCCTGCGGAAGCCTCACAATACCTTGGAATCCGTAAATATCATTTATTCATTATGCGCATATTGCGATGTGGACCACCAACAATCTCCATCAACAAAAAAACTTTGTATAAAGAAGATGAATTGGGTAAATTTCGCCTTTTTTTGATGGAGTCTATGGGAATATGTGAAAATAATGGTATATATAAGGAAAAAACGGATAAGATACGCAAAAATATTCATGATCCACTTATGTCCCTTCTTTCAATTAATATCATAAAGAGAAAATTTATTCTTGTTACGCTATGGAGTATGGTGCTGTTTGGGATTTCAATAAACTTGCTATTATTCTAACATCTACCCTTTATGGTCCTTCATAATTTCTTCTCAGATGGCATTTAAAATATACCTGACAGGCACTTTTTATGAAAAAACAGATCGTCTATAAAATCCTGACCGCATCTGAATATGCCGCACTGGTACATGACGGAACCTTCCCCGGCTCTTTATTGGATATTTCTGATGGATTCATACATATGTCGACCGCGGATCAAGTGACTGCAACCGTTGATCTGTATTTCAAAGGACAATCCGGCCTCATGCTCGCTGCGATTGACCAAGAAGTATTGGGACCATCGCTACGGTGGGAGGTATCTCGGGCAGGACAGATATTTCCACACTTTTATGGGCCATTGACCCTCGCTGCAATTATCAGGCTGTCCCCAGTAACACGTAATCGGGAAGGTCAGGTTGAAATTATAAGTCATTAAAATGTATCGCCACCACGATGAACGTATCCATACCCCGGACCCGACGGGAATTTAACAGTGCGTCAACATAGAATGAGCGACAGAAGCAGGCGACATTCAGCCTTTGGCAGCCTGTTATTCACAAGAAGAGCGCCTTGCATTCAGGGGGCTTCAACCTGCTCTATTTTTTACCACCATCGTATAAAACCCGTCTGATAGTATAGTACAACTGGCTGGTATACAAAATCCGAAATTTACCAGTCTTTTGCATTACCATATATAATTTCGAACTCTCTTCAAACCAACTCCCGCATATTCGATACGATGCGCACGTCCTGTATATCATCAAGCAAGATCTAGCGTAGGTAACTGGCCATCATAAGCTTATCTCGCCAGCAATCAAACAATACATAATACGATATAAAATATCAGAATATTAATATAATGTATTGAAATACAATTACTTTACAAAAATCTCAACCTTACATAGTTACATAGTTACATAGTTACATAGTCTGACTTCGATAAATTTGCCTTGCTATGATCTATATATAATTTCAAAAAATATGTTATTATGAGGAATATATCTGCCAGTCAGCTACAATACAAAGGAGAGAAAGTTGAGAAATATAGTTAAATTTATGTCAAATGTTATTTTTATATTCATATTATTTTCTATCATATCGCTATTTATTTATAAATATGCCAATACTTTTAGTTTATCGGAAATCGGAACAGGAAAGATACATTGTGACCTGAACGAAAATCTAAGGACATGCCGCTTTACCCCGGTTGATACGGCATCCCTCTCCGCAGGAGTCAATACATATACTTCATATATCATTAACTACAATGAAATTGATGAGAAAAATAAAATATATATAGGAAGTAACTGTTCAAATTTCAATCTACCATCTGATGGGATTTGTACTTTTAGCGTATTTGGGAAAATAGATAAAAAAAATCACTTAATAAAATCCATAAAAATTAAAATGCCCGAATAGGCATTCCATGTAGATATACCCCTTCCAAATATTTAGTGAGAATGAGACGAACACTTAGGTATGATAAATATATCTATATAATTATAGATTTTTTTAAAATACACCACCTTAAAAAATTAAGGTGGTGTTTAGAATTTTTATGGATAATTATCTCACGGAATACTTTACGGAATAATATCAGTGCGACAATACAGAATTATCATTCTGTTATGGGAGTTATCAGTGCACAATTACTCCCAACAACCCTCAATCGCCTGTTTTTCCTCACTCGCCATTGCGGATAACGCTGCCACCTTTGGCAACAAAGCGCACGGCATACAGTGTTTTGATATCGTGGGTCGGATCCCCCCTAACAGCGACCAGATCGGCCAGTAGGCCAGGCCGTATTGCGCCAAGCTGATCGTCAATATGGAATATCCGCGCATTGCCAGACGTCGCAGCCTGTAGAACAGCAGAGGCAGGCATCCCGGCGGCAACCATGGCCTCCAGCTCCCGCGCATTGGTCCCATGGGGAAAAACACCAACATCACCACCGACACACAGAATAACACCTGCCTTTCGCGCAGCGGCAAAACTTGAGCGACTGGTCTGAACGGCTTTGGGGGCAGGTTCCTCGCCGTTCCAGCCACGATAACGGGCAATGCTTTCCATGGCAGACAAGGTGGGACACAGCGCCGTACCGTGATCATGCATCAAACGAAAGACGTCTGGCGTCCCTTCTGATCCATGTTCGACAGTATCAACGCCTGCCAGAACGGCGCGGCGCATGCCTTCGGCTGAATGCGCGTGGGCGGCAACAATCCGTCCTGCCGAATGAGCAGCCTCCACCGCTGCACGCATTTCTTCCATCAGGAAGGTTGGCCGACTGGGTTCACCCGGTCCCCAATGGTAATCGGCATATAATTTGACCACATCCGCGCCAGCAGCAATCTGTTCACGCGCCGCGCGCACCAGGTCGGGGCCATCAGCTTCCTGCGCGCCCTGCGGAATTGGGACGCCGGGTTCAAACCCCTTTGGTCCATAAGAGCCTGTCGCCACCAGCGCACGTGTCGCAACCAGCATGCGCGGACCGGGAATAATCCCCTGCTCTATGGCCTGCTTAAGGCCCACATCTGCATAACCAGCCCCTTCGGTCCCCAGATCACGCACCGTGGTAAACCCTGCCATCAGGGTCGCCCTTGCCGCAACAGTTGCGCGTGCAGTCCGCAGCGCAAGGGATTCATGCAGAACCTGATCGTCCCATTTCGTTTCGTTATAGGGATGGAGGAACAGGTGTGAATGTCCTTCGATCAGGCCGGGCAGCAACGTCATACCCGGCAGATCGATCACATGTGCGCCAGCAGGCGCGGACAGCGCAGGGCCGACGGCGGTGATACGTGTGTCATGAACCAGCACAGACCAACCTTCGTGGGGATGCGGATCAACCCCGTCAAAGACCCGCGCAGGACGGATCAGCAGGTCATCGGCCAATGCCGGGACCGCAAGGAGCGTCACCATCAGCCCAATGATTGGAAAATATTTTGTGAAACGCATTACGGCCTTTCCCATGAGGACGGTCAGTCGATCTTGCATATCGTTGCGCCTGTGGATAGATTTTTGCCGATGATAACCGTGCGTCCCCGTGTTGCAACCTTTCGTATTCTCTTTCTTGGTGCCCTGTTCATGGGGCCCACCCCATGCACGCGCGCCGCATCCCCCGAGGAGTACGGCCGCCTGCGACAGGAAGCCACGCGGGTGACAATCATCCGCGATGATTGGGGGATTGCCCATGTACGTGGGCATACAGATGCCGATGCCGTGTTCGGCGCCAGCTATGCACAGGCAGAAGATGACTTTAACCGGGTCGAAACCAATTACCTCGTCTCACTCGGTCGCCTGGCAGAGGCAGAGGGAGAAAGCGCACTCTGGCAGGATCTGCGGATAAGGATGTTTGTTGATCCGGTTCGCCTGCAGGCGGATTATGCCTCCTCCCCCCGGTGGCTGAAACGTCTGATGGATGCATGGGCTGATGGGCTCAACTGGTATCTCCGGACGCATCCGCAGGTAAAGCCACGTGTCATTACCCATTTCGAGCCATGGATGGCGCTCAGCTTTACCGAAGGCAGCATCGGCGGCGATGTGGAGCGTATCTCACTCTCTCGGCTTCAGGAATTTTACGAAAAACGTCCTGTCGCGCCAAGCGAGGAAGAGCGCGGCATAAAACCGCAAGAACCGAAAGGCTCCAACGGGATTGCGATCGCCCCCGCCCATACGGCGGCGGGTCACGCGCTACTGCTTATCAACCCACATACCAGTTTCTTCTTCCGCTCCGAACTGCAAATGACCAGCGACAAGGGGCTGAATGCGTATGGCGCGGTCACTTGGGGGCAATTCTTTATTTATCAGGGCTTCAACCCTCACGCCGGATGGATGCATACATCGAGTGGCGTGGACGTGGTTGATGAATTCGCGGAAACAATCACCCGTTGCGGCGATCAAACCTGTTACCGTTATGGCGACAAGACGATACCTGTCGAATCCCGCAAGGTCACATTGCGGATCCGCATGCCATCAGGCACACTGGCGGTGCGCGAATTCAATGTTAACGCCACACATCATGGCCCCATTGTCCGGACAGACGGAAATAAATGGGTCAGCACCGCCCTGATGTGGAAACCGGTTCCAGCACTGGAGCAGTCCTTCCTGCGCACCAAAGCAGAAGATTACACGCATTTCATGAAAGTATCTGCGCTGCAGGCAAATTCATCAAACAACACCATTTTTGCCGACAGCAAGGGGGAGATCGCTTATTTACACCCGCAATTCGTGCCACGTCGCAACGACCGATTTGATTACCGACGCCCCGTTGATGGCAGCGACCCGGCGACTGACTGGCACGGGTTACATGCGCTTTCGGAACTTCCGCAGGTCGTCAATCCATCCAGTGGCTGGGTCATGAACACCAATGACTGGCCCTGGTCTGCATCTGGTCCCGATAGCCCCCGACGGGCCTCTTTCCCACGTTATATGGACATGGTGGGCGAAAATCCACGAGGCATCCATGCCACACGGTTGCTGAGTGAAGGACATGATTTCACGGCTCAGTCGTTAATGACTGCGGCCTATGATTCGTGGCTTCCCGAATTTGCGATATTGGTGCCACAACTTGTTTCCGCGTGGGAACACCTGCCCACCAATGCACCACAGAAATCACGGCTAGCCGAACCAGTGGCCTTGCTGCGCAAATGGGATGATCGCTGGTCGGCGCAGTCCACGGCCACTTCTCTGGCCGTATTATGGGGGGATGGGTTGTTGGAACGGGTACGCCCGTTGGCCAAGGCAGAGGGCGGATCACTTTATGAATACCTGACCACGCGCATCAGCGACGGGGAAAGGCTGGAACGAT
The DNA here is from genome assembly GCF_000964405.1 of Novacetimonas hansenii JCM 7643. Lineage (GTDB taxonomy): Bacteria > Pseudomonadota > Alphaproteobacteria > Acetobacterales > Acetobacteraceae > Novacetimonas > Novacetimonas hansenii. The sequence goes on along the minus strand of NZ_BANE01000004.1, from coordinate 26,548 downwards.
TGGATTCGGCGGTAAGCCGGTTGGTTCACGATTTTGGATGCTGGCAGGTTCCGTGGGGCACGCTCAACCGTTTTCAGAGGATAAACAGCGATCTGACCCAGAACTTCAGCGATGCCAAGCCCAGTCTGCCTGTGCCGTTCACGTCCGCCATATGGGGATCCCTCGCCTCGTTTGGGGCAAAACGCTATCCCGGCACAAAACGCTATTACGGCACAAGTGGGAACAGTTTTGTCGCCGTAGTGGAATTCGACCAGAAAGTCCGCGCGTGGGCAGTCTCCACAGGTGGGGAAAGCAGTGATCCGACCTCACGCCATTTCATTGACCAGGCCACACGGTATAGCGAAGGCAATCTGCGCAAAGTCTACTTCTACCCAGAAGAGCTGCAAGGTCATGTCGAGCGACGCTACACGCCGGGGGAATAGCAACGGTCTAAAAATAATCTCTTGAGGAGCGGCCTGACAGAAATTTCATGGTTTCCGTATATTATCGGAATGATCTGTTCAGGCCGTTCGATTGGCGCAGCAGGGCAGCAGGCTATAGGCCACACCTGTTACGGGGGATAAGTTTCCAGACCGTTTCCGTTGCCGGACAGATGCCTTTCAAGCCACCGGGAACATCATGATTTTTCAAACGGGTCAACAAAAACTGCCCCTCATAATGCTGCCGGACCTCAGCTTCATCGACACTGAACGGCGGTCCGGCCCTACATGACTGCTCATAATGCAGGCAAATAAGTAATTCGGGGGCTGAGTTCGTGATGGCCACCAGGTGTTTGGCGTAACGCTGCCTCAGATGGGCAGGAAGGGCGATAAGTGCCGCACGGTCATAAACCCCATCCACATGACCAAGAAACTGGGGCGTCAGGTCAAAGAAATCGCCAACAAAAATACATAGATGTCCCGCTTCGTAACGCTTTAAAACACCCATTGGCGTGATGCAGGGAGAAAGGCCAAGTTCAGCAAACAACTGCTGGACTGCAATGTGGCTCAGTTCAATACCGCTGACGTGGTATCCCCTTGCCAGTAACCAATGGATATCAAGGCTCTTTCCACACAGGGGTACGAAAATGCGTGCCCCTGTCGGGAGGTGCAATTGCGAAAAATAACCGATAAGCAACATATTAGGTTGCGGTTCATGAAAACCGATTTCGTTACGTTGCCATTTCGCATGCCAGAAGGCATCATTTACTGATTTTTCTTCCATATGCGCAGTATATACGGCCCGGCCAAAACAGGCACAAGACGAAGAATAACGGCCGCATGCAGCGCAGGTCGCGGGCATCGCAAAGGCAAACAGGGGCAGGCACGTACCGGTTCGTCCCACGCTTCATAGGGAAAATATGGAAACTATATATTTCCATCGTTGTTATTCCTTCTACAAAATTCCGGCGTTAATGAAGGGGTCAGCAAAACAGCACACAGCATGCTTATGAGCGCATGAAGGAGCTGTTTTTCAGACAATTTTATGATGAAGCGGAGTTATATCATATGAACTACAGCTTTCTTTCACTCCCCGCCACCGCTCTCGCTTTCGCCCTGGTGACTGGCAATACGGCCTCTGCGCAGGTTGTAACCAGCGCCGCACAGGCACAGTCCGGCACCTATGATGTCGAACCCGGCCATACACAGGTTGGTTTTTCCGTGCTACATTTCGGGTTTACAAACTATCTTGGTATATTCTCCAATGTCTCGGGCACACTGATACTGGATCCCAAAAACCCGACCACGTCCAAACTATCTGTTACCATTCCTGTCGATTCCGTACAGACAACCAGCAGCAAGCTGAATGATGAACTCAAGGGAACGCAGTGGTTCGATGCCGCGAAGTTTCCCAATGCCACATTTGAATCCACATCCATCCATGTCACTGGCCGGAATGATGCACTCGTCACCGGCAACCTGACGCTGCATGGCGTCACGAAGCCCGAAACCCTCAAAGTGCATTTCATCGGTGCAGGTATAAATGCGCTGGACAAGAAATATACCACTGGGTTTGAAGCCACCGGCACCCTCAAACGCAGCGACTTCGGCGTGAAGATGTACGTGCCCTATGTGTCGGATGAGGTGCAGTTACGCATTAACGGTGCTTTTGAAAAGCAGGGCTGACATCATGTCGATGCCTGCACGCACAGCGAGCGGGACCACACGGTATTCCACAGTGGCGATTATCCTTCACTGGCTGATCGCGCTGGGAATACTGACGTTGATCGCAATGGGTCTGGTCATGGACCACCTCCACCTTGATCCGATACGTGTGTTCCAGCTCTATCAGTTACATAAATCCATTGGCATCAGCATGATGTTCCTGATCCTGCTTCGTATCGGGTGGAGACTGAGCCACAGGGCGCCCCACCTGCCGAACGAGATGCCACAGGGGGAAAAGACAGCCGCGCATCTGGCACATCTTGCCCTCTACAGTCTGCAGGTTCTCCTCCCCCTGAGTGGCTGGGCAATGGTATCGGTTTCGGTTCTGGGCATTCCTACAGTGCTGTTTGGAACAGTGCCATGGCCGGATCTTCCAATCTTTTCAACCCTACCTGACAAGGCACCTGTCGAAGCAATCTTGAAATTACTTCACCACTGGGCTTCATGGGGGTTACTTGCGCTGATCTTACTGCATGTCGCAGCCTCTTTCAGGCATCAGTTCGTACTGCATGATCATGTTCTTCGCCAGATGCTGCCGCCCTTTTACATGCTCTCCATAACACGCAAGAAGAGAGAAAACCCATGAAGGCTCCTCATATCTTTCTACCCGTTTCCGCTGCTGTTGGCCTCTTTTTCTCAACGCCAACCTTTGCTGCAGATTGGACGCTCGTATCAGGGAGCGGCACACTGGGGTTCTCCGGTACGCAGACCGGCAAGACATTTGAAGGTCATTTCGAGAAATATAACGGCACGATCTCGTTTGATCCAGCCTTCCCGGAAGCAGGCCATGCAAAGATCATCATCGATATGGCAAGTATCACAACCAGTGACAGCCAACGTGATGGCGCCCTACCCGGTCACGACTGGTTTGACGTCAAGGCGTTCCCAATGGCTATTTTCGAAGTGAAGGACTTCAAAGCCAAAGGTGGCAACGTTTATGACGCCGAAGGTACATTGACGATCAAGGGAGTGAGTAAACCCGTGACCCTTCCTCTTACCATCGACATCTCAGGCTCCGACGCACATGCCAAAGGCCATCTCCAGCTTGTCCGCTCGGCATTCAATGTCGGCATTGGCCCGTGGAGTACAGGCCAGTGGGTTGCACTTGAAGTAGATGTGAATATCAATGTTACAGCGCATAGTGGCTGAATGCACACTCACTTGCGCTGATTGCCGCCATACAGCAGCAATAGATTCATGATATCCCTGTCCCACATACCGTGTCGCAGGACACCGGCAGCGCGCATTCCTTCCTGTTGCCAGGGTTATGTTGAGGGCATTCCAGTTGGTATCAGTCCTCTACATCTGCTTCTGTCCGAACCTTGCCAGATCAGGCCCAGCCGCGCCACCATGCCCCGATGAGTTGGAGCCCTATAAGAAAGCGCCATCAGGTCGAATATTCCTCCAGTAAAATCAAACGCTTCCGCAGAATCGCCCTGCGATGCAAGAAAACGCTCCATGTATTCATCGCCATGATCTGGATAAACTCAATGCAGACAGATGACCAGTACTTTTAACCTTCTACATCTGCACCGATCTCGATGAGGTAATCATCGAGAAGAAAGGGCTATTTTGCATATCCCAACCATCCGGTCTGTCCAAAACATTCCACCAGATAGTCAAGCAGGGCTGTCACTCGCACCGGTCTTAACGAACTGGACGGTGTGACAAGATACAGTGCAATGGCGGGTGCTTCCCAATCTGGCAATATCCGCTCAAACCTGTTGGAAGCCAGCCCCTCGCCCACCATGAATTCAGGGAACAGACCAAAGCCCAATCCAGCCGCAAGAGCAGGTAGGAAAGCCTCTGCATTATCCGCACGGAAACGGGGGGTTTGTGTCAGGACAAATTCATTCCCATTATTGACCTGTCGAAGCCGAACCTTTCCAGGTGCGGATGTATTGGTATAGACAAAACTTTTATGTGTCTCCAGATCACGAGGATGATCAGGACGCCCCACCCGGTCCAGATACTCGGGACTTGCAACTAGCAAAAGTCGAACTTCGCATAGCTTACGGGCCCGCAATGAAGAATCTGCAAGAGAGGCAATACGCAGTGCAACGTCGTATCCCTCGGCGACAAGGTCGACAAGTGCGTCACTGAAATCGACTGTAATATCAATGTCCGGATATTTCGCAAGAAACGCGGGCAAAACAGGTGAAAGATGCCCAATGCCAAATGTCATGGGCGCTGCAATCCTGATAAGGCCCGATGGACGTTGTGTGCCTCCCCTGGCTTCTGTTTCCGCCGCCTCTGCTTCAGCCAAAATACGATTAGCGTGTCCCAGCAACATCCGTCCCATTTCCGTAAGGGAGATATGACGCGAATTGCGGTTGAAAAGTGCAACCCCAAGCGCCTGTTCCAGACGTCCTATAGCTTTGGAAACAGTGGGTTTTGAGAGCTGCACCTCCTCTGCGGCCCTGGCAAACGAGCCAAACTCAGCCACTTTTGCAAAAATGGCCCATGCTTCAAAATCAGGAAGGCGCATAACAAAATCTCTGGAATGATTAATGTCAATAATTTCTATATCTTATTTTCATTATGCCTGTCGCCCTTTTGGGCATCAAAAATAGAAACGATGCCTTTCTCTGATTGCCATATACCGCCTGCCTGCCCATAGATAATCTGCCCTAGATAACTCACTCGATTGATCCGGGGAAAACAGATCATGATTGAAGTTCGTCCTTACGACAAACTCGGCCACGCCAGCCATGGGTGGCTGGATGCAAGGCATCATTTTTCTTTTGCCAATTATTATGATCCCACGCGCATGAACTGGGGCGCACTGCGGGTCTGGAATGATGATATCATAGCACCCGGCACAGGCTTTGGCATGCACCCGCATGAGAACATGGAAATCATCACCTATGTGCGCGAAGGAGCGATTACACATCAGGATAGCCTTGGTAACAAGGGTCGTACTGTAGCAGGCGATGTCCAGGTCATGTCCGCAGGTACAGGGATCAGGCACAGTGAACATAATCTGGAAGATGTGGCCACCCGCCTTTTCCAGATCTGGATTCTCCCGAACCGTGCCGGTCATGCACCATCCTGGGGCACACGCTCCTTTCCAAAAGACGACCGGGCAGGGAAATTCATCACTCTGGCATCAGGGTACCAGAACGACGGTGATGCCCTTCCCATTCATACCGAGGCGCGCGTACTGGGCGCAACGCTGACAAAAAACGAGACCATCGAATACCATCTTGGTATTGAAAGGCTTGGATACCTCGTTGTCGCTAAAGGCTGTGTGAAGATTGAGGGCAAAACCATTGGAGAGCGCGATGGCGCTGCAATCTCAGGCACTGATATTGTCAAGGTTAGCGCACTTGCAGACGCTGAAGTTATCCTTGTTGATACGGCGCCATAAATTCTGGAAATAGCGAAGGAGGAGATAATATCTCCTCCGATATTATATGACCAAAATATTATTGTGATGGCCTTTACGAAAGCATCCTAACTTTTTGAATGAGGCGAGGCCGCGAACTCAATAAAGTTCCGCAGATAATGAATTTCCTCATCGGTTTCCCGATGACCCAGGAATATCTGTTTCGCAATACCCTTTTTACCAAGCCTTACAGGATAAAGTTTAAAGCGTGTAGTATATTCTTTTACAAGCCAGCGCGGAAGTGCAGCAACACCCCGTCCATGGGCCACCATGACAAGCATGATGTCTGTCGTTTCAATCTGCTTTTGTTGACGTGGGGCAATACCCGCAGGTTGTAGAAATTGCGTGTAGATATCAAGCCGTTCGGATGGCACGGGATAGGTAATCAATGTTTCATCCGCAAGCTGCTCCGGCGCTATAAACTTTGTATTCCGCAAAGGGTGGTCAGGACCAACAGCCAGCACAAGTTCATAATCAAAAACCGGCGTAAATTTCAAGCCAGGTTTATAAAGAGGGTCAGGCGTAACCAGAATATCAATTTCATTGCTGAATAACGCGCCAATTCCTCCAAACTGGAACTTTTGACGTACATCCACATCCACTCTGGGCCATCTTTCCAGATAAGGTGATACAACCTTCAGAAGCCATTGATAGCAGGGATGGCACTCCATACCGATACGAAGCGTACCGCGTTCTCCATTACTGAACTGTTCAAGACGTTTTTCCGCCAGTTCAAATTGTGGAAGCAGGCGGTTTGCCAATGACAACAGCCATTCACCTGCCTGAGTGAGCACAAGAGACCGCCCTTCCCGTCGCCAGATTTTTACATCAAGCTGGTTTTCGATCTTGCGGATAGCATGACTGAGCGCCGGTTGGGTCAAATGCAGACGCATTCCGGCTGCCGTTAACGAGCCCTCCCGTGCGACCTCCTGAATGATGGTCAGATGATGGCGCTCCAGAACACCCATGCTTCACTCCATAAATGCACAGAATTCATATAATCATCAGAATATATCATTTTAATTCATTTATATAAACTTCTATCACGCGGTCTGAACATCTCTGCATGATTTTTATTAATGCATCCTCCTCCTACCAGAGCTCTGAACACGAAATCAACCAACTGCCTGAGGCGGATGGGCTGCGCATCATATGTCGCTTTTTTTATGATACGCACACGCAAAAGCTAACTTCCTAGCAAAAGAGAAAATTCACTATCATGCAATTCAGACATACGGATTTCCTGCATCCTCTTTTAAATAGATAAGCTATGCATGTGGTATCTGGCGCACGATGATCTGCGGGCTACTCTCTTGTCCTACAGTGTTATGTCTATGCGCATGTCACTGTCCCCCATCTGGTCAACATCAGTACAACACGCAAGCATATATATGCCATTATATGCAGCGATTGGCCATTCCCGCTGATCGAGCCTGATAAACCCTATCATGAGTAGCAGCGGGGAATACGCCCATCAGCATATCCGTGTCACATGCTTCCTTGACTCCGTAACGCCAGACAAAGTGCTGCCCAGACATTCATGTGCACGATGCTTATATATCTTTACCAAGAATATTTCGCATCATCACAATGACTATGAAACAATAATAGATAGATCGAAAACACTTTATCTACTACTCACACTTCCGAACATTCTAATATCATTCATATATAAAAACCTTCTCGTAAAACGAGATAGAACATATATCCGCATCGCTGCGCATCCTCACCGGAATACTAATCCACCTGCATATCAGGCAGAAAGTTCTCTACGGACGATTTCTACGCCGGCCCCCAAAGCATTGAGCTTGCTTCGGGCCACGTCGCGCGACAAAGGGGCCATACCACAATTCGTGCAGGGATAAAGTTTGTCCACATCGACAAATTGAAGTGCCCGTCGCAGAAGATCAGCAACTTTTTCAGGTGTTTCAATGATATTTGATGCCACATCAATGGCACCGACCATCACCTTTTTCCCACGAACAAGTTCAATCAGATCCATTGGAACGCGGGAATTCTGACATTCCAGAGAAATCAGGTCAATACTGGATTTTTGCAATTTCGGAAAGATCTCCTCATATTGGCGCCACTCGTTCCCCAGAGCATTTTTCCAGTCAATATTCGCCTTTATGCCATAGCCATAGCAGATATGGACCGCAGTTTCACACTCAAGTCCTTCAATCGCTCTTTCTAATGTGGCAATACCCCAATCATTCACTTCATTAAAAAATACATTAAATGCAGGTTCATCAAACTGGATGATGTCCACCCCTGCCGCCACCAACTCTTTGGCTTCCTGATTCAGGATTTTAGCAAATTCCCACGCCAGCTTCTCACGACTTTTGTAATGCGCATCATAAAGCGTATCAATCATGGTCATAGGACCAGGTAATGCCCACTTAATGGGTTTGTGCGTCAAGGTACGCAAAAACCTCACATCCTCGACAAAAACAGGCTTTTCTCGTGTCACGGCACCTACAACAGACGGTACACTTGCTTCGTAACGATTGCGAATTTTTACCGTCTGACGATTTTCAAAATCTACACCGCTAAGATGTTCAATAAACGTCGTGACAAAATGCTGACGAGTCTGTTCACCATCACTGACGATATCAATCCCAGCTCGATCCTGATCATCCAGCGCCAGACGCAGCGCATCCTGCTTCCCTTCGATCAGTTGGTTTCCCTGTAATTGCCAGGGTGACCAAAGTGTCTTGGGCTTGGCAAGCCAGGATGGCTTAGGCAGGCTACCAGCCGTTGAAGTGGGGAGAAGTATTTTCATAAAGAATAACCTTGTATTTCTGATTGATCCGGAAATGTCGCTGATAGAGCCTTATGCAAGAAAATCTTGGTACGGTTTTATGAAATGCTCTTCAGTATATATCCCCTGTGCCGTTGCCAATTGGCTGCGCTCCTCACGGTCATAAATAATTCTGGTGATAGAATAATCCTGGTTCTTCAAACTTGGCTGATAGCAATCGGATGCTGCAGAATTGGCATTATAAATTTCAGGACGATAAACCTTCTGAAAGGACTCCATCGTACTGATAGTAGCAATCAGCTCAAGCCCAGAGTAATCAGACAGCAAATCCCCACAAAAATAGAATGCCAACGGGGCCATACTGTTACGTGGCATAAAATATCGAACCTCCATACCCATTTTTCCGAAATATTGATCAGTCAGAGAAAATTCATGCTGCTGATATTCAAAACCCAGGATAGGATGATGATTTCCTGTTCTATGATACGTTCTATTGGTTGAGACACTAAGGCATATGACAGGAAGTTTTTTAAAATTTTCCTTATATAAATTTGAATTAATAAAATTTTTAAAAATATTCCCGTGTAAATCTCCGTAATTATTTGGGACACTAAACTTTGCTTTATCTTTATTATATTTTGGCAGAAAAACACTAAAATCATAATCTCGCACATACGAAGAAAAACTATTCCCTACCAGACCGTCTATTCGCTTGCTTTCCTTTTTATCGATGATTGTTGTATTTAGAACTTCAATCAACGGGAAACTAATTTCCTTATCAGGAGAATTTATATCCATACTGACAGAGACTATTTCGAGTTCAACTGAATAGCGATCCCTATCTGGGTTATCCCAATGTGCCAGATCATTGAAACGATTATTTATCATCAACAGAACATTACGCAGGTTTTCCTGACGGCACTCCCCTCTCGCCAGGTTTGCGAAATTGGTTGTAAGGCGCGTTCTATCGGATGGTTGATAGTTTTCATCAAAACAAATTCGATCAATACTGAACTTATAATTATTTTTCATTATTACACTCCCACTTCAGAGAAAAATAATATTTTTATACTATATTAAAAATTCCTAATTCTGCATGATGGTAACCTTCACTATAAATGCGATTAAGATTGGTTCATGCTATATGCCTTAATTACACCATGAATAAAAATGATTTTATTTCATTAAAGCATAAATATTATTCATGAATTGTCGTGGGAACCGCCTTTCAACTAGAGAAAATTCAGTTTTTAAGGGGTATTTAAAAAGCTTTTTGAAAATTATCGTAGACTGATGAGAGCACCCACGAGATGGCCCATGGCAGCAAAAAATCTGTCAATCTTCTCGCTACGGCCACGATCCATCGTCTTGCCAAAGCACAGCAGTTTTATTTTCGCTCATTGGGCATCTGTCAGTATGAAGCGATCCATATCAATCTTGGAACACCTTTAAACATCATAAAAGACTGTTTAAAAACAAATTATTTATGAAAAAAGAAAAGTTTTTAGATGTCGACTTTTTTCAAAAAGGTGGAATATTCTGAATATTTTTAGAAAAATATTCGCCAAAATTTTTATAATTCCAGGAGGTTATTAAGAATAACTTTTCAAAAATTCTCTAAAAATCATAATACCCAGCAACCCCCAACTCCAAATTTTTCGAAGGACAGTTAACAGGTTAACCTTCTGACGCCGAAAGACCTATCTTCCCTATGTTGTCGGTCTGGCAACACAGATAACCACCGCAGGGTTGAACCTGCAGGCAGCCTCTCAGCTAACGACTGACTGCACAGGCCACGACCATACATTCGTGCCATATCAATCTTGGCCAAAGTATCATGAATGAATATTTTGTTATCGGAAATTATGCTGCATTGATGTGTGTACTGTGGCAGCATTAAACACTGCCTTCCAATGGAAATTCATCGAAATATCAACGTTTTTTATTCAAAAAATAAACTCGAACAACGAATAAAATACACAGCACGCAGGTAATTGACCTGAATATAAATATCGAAACAAACATGAATTTACATATCATATATTAATTTAATATATTTTTTATAATATCTATCCCTGAACCCCAAATATCTGACCGATACCAGCCGTCACTACCATGGCGATGATACCCCAAAAAATAACCCGCATTGCCGGACGCCAGGGTTCGGCGCCACCTGCGCGGGCTCCCACAAATCCCAACACGGCTAAGCCCGTCAGCGATACGGCAGAAACTGTCCATGATACTACTGCAGCCGGTGACAGCAGGGCTGCCAACACAGGCAATATGGCACCAGATGAGAATGCACCAGCCGATGCGAAAGCCGCCTGTACCGGACGCGCTGCCGTTGCCTCGGAAATTCCAAGTTCATCGCGGGCATGAGCACCCAACGCATCATGTTTCATCAGTTGAAGAGCAACCTTGCGCGCCAGAAGGTCGTCCAAGCCGCGTTGTCTATATATACTGGCCAATTCACCAACCTCGGCATCCCAACTGGTACCAAGTTCGTTTTTTTCACGTGCAAGGTCGGCTTTCTCTGTATCTGCCTGCGAACTGACAGAGACATATTCCCCTGCGGCCATTGACATGGCCCCTGCAACCAGACTGGAAATTCCTGCCAACAGAATGCTGGCCTGTGTTGCATGCGCACTGGCAACGCCAATAATCAGGCTTGATGTTGACAAGATACCATCATTTGCCCCCAGAACAGCAGCCCGCAACCAGCCCAGCCGCGATGTCGCGTGGATTTCCTGGGGACGACGCGCAGTATTATTTTCCATATTCATCTAATCTATCCTCTGTCATCAGCATTCTTTGAAGGACATGGTCCCGAAGAATGAAGTAATGAAAACACGCAGCCAGTGCGTGCCCCATCGCCAACGCCGTGATCAGCCAACCATTGCACTGATGCAGACGGTGCAGCAGATAAATCGTTGAAGCTGAAAATTTTTCGAATGGTGGCCTTATCTGCAGGGTCAGGAAGCTCATGGGCTGTCCGTTTCCCCATCGCCACAAATACCCCAGGGCAATTTCCAGTATCACCAGCCCGTACAGACTGTATTCCACGCCACGCGCCATTATACAGTCCAACCAGCGGTCAGCGGCGCGGATATGACGCCCCCATCCCATGCGCCAGATCATACGTATAGGAAATAGGACACTCAGCACCATGCCTGCTGTCAGGTGGAGTACGACCAGATGATGATGCGGCGGATTACGGAAAAGACCCCATATATTGGCACTCACGAACTGCAATATGACAATAAAAGCACAGACCCAATGAAACAGGATGGTCAGTTTATCATACCGCACGACAGCAAATGGGGTTTTCTGGTTCATCCCGACAACCTTATCTTGCAAACATGACGCGAACCTGAACGCGATCCCTTCACATATCATCAGGAATGGTCATGACCTCTGCATTGGGAAAACGTAAGGAAACCCGAAGCCCCCGTGCTGAACCGGCAAGGGGCGAGAACAATAGCAGGCTGGCATCCATCTGCCCGGCGATATTGCTGGCAATGGCCAGGCCAAGCCCGCTGCCATGGGCCACGGTACTGCCCCGCACGAACGGGCTTGTCAGTCGTGCCAGGGTATCCGGCGCAAGAGCGGTACAGTCATTGGCGATATCAATACTACCATCAGGACCAACCACGACCACCACGGGTGCAGCGGGATTGCCATGCAGTAATGCGTTTTCAAGCAGGTTGCGTATCAGGATGCCTGTTGCGTCCATATCCCCGCGAACGAACACATGGCCAATGCCATTTGTCGTCAGGACAAGCCTCCGGCCATCGGACAGGTTATGTTCCAGATCGTCCACCAGTACATGCAGCACCGACAACAGGTCAAAACGGTCACGCCGAAAAGCAACACCGGCAGAAGCACGCGAAAACTGGAGTAATTTTTCTACTGTCCGTCCCAGATGGCGGGTACGGTCAACAATGATATCCACCCTTTTACCTGCTTCAGACCCAGCGGGCAGGACCCGTCCCATCATCTGCACCTGTGCCAGAAGAGCGGCAAGCGGATTGCGCAGTTCATGCGCGGCACTTGCGGCAAAAGCCCGTTCGGTAGACAGGGCCGTTTCCAGCCGTGCCAGCAATGTATTAACCGCACTTTGTATGGAAATCAGTTCGATAGGCAGATCAAGCGGTGGAATAGGTTGCAGATTGCCACTGCCGCGTGCACGCATTTCGTCATGCAACCGGTCCAGCGGGCGCATGGCGCGACGCACGATCAGGCGTACCAGCCACCAGATAACGGGCAGGAAAACCACCATCGGGACAATGGAAATCAGCATCGCCCGCCGCATGGCTTCCCGCCGATGAAACATTGGCTCCCCCACGATGACACGATATTGCCCAGTAATGGGAGCTGCCATGTAAACGCGGAAATGCGGCACATTCGCAAAGCCGGTTTGCCCTCCTCTGACAAAGGGGTCCTGCGGCGCATTTTGCGAACGCAGTACGACGTGACCGGATCCATCCATCACCTGATAGGCCAACGTACGCGGGCCAACTTCCGGCAGCCAGGCGATGGAAGAACCATTACTCAAATCATGCGACCGAGTGGCCACAGCCGCCTGAAGACGTTCGGCAACCTCCTGAAGCGAGTTGTCCAGCCGTTCAGTCACCTCATAGCGGGTGAACCCGCCTACAGCGGCACTCAGCAACAGCAGACCCAGTATGACGACCAGCAGTACGCCGCTGACGATTCGTGTCGACAGGCTCCAACGTTTCATTGGTTGCCCTTTTCACCCAGGCAGTACCCCCGACCACGTATCGTACGAATGGTCGTATTGCCCACTTTGCGACGAAGGCGGCTTATGAACACTTCGACCGTGTTGCTCTCCACGTCCTGATCCAGTGCATACAGGACCGTATCAATCTGTTGGCGTGAATAGATCCGGCCAGGATTGCGCGATAGCAGTTCCATGATCGCCCACTCACGTGCGGTCAGATCCAGCACCCGCCCATCGCGCGATACAGAACGGCTTTCCCGATCAATTGCAATCTCGCCAATACGGCAATGCCCCCGTTGACGCGGGGCGGCATAACGCCGCGCCACGGCCGCAATGCGGGCCACAAGTTCATTGAGGTCATAGGGTTTGACGATATAATCATCTGCGCCTTCGGACAGGCCGGCAATGCGGTCACTGATCTGGTCTTCCGCAGTGGTGATCAGGATGGCGATATCGGATGACGTCCTGCGGATGTCACGCAGCAGGTCACGCCCGTTTCCATCCGGCAGGCCAAGGTCAAGCAGCATGAAATCATAATCTACGGTCGCAATCGCCGCGCGTGCGTCCTCCAATGTCATGAACCAGTCAACCGCATGCCCATCAAGCCGCACGCGCTCCTGCACCGCCGCCCCAAGATCATGTTCATCTTCGACGATAAGAATACGCATCAACCCTGAACCTTTTCCCGCATGACCCGTGCATAGAGCGATGGCAACACCAGAAGCGTAAGCACCGTAGATGTCACCAGCCCACCAATAACCACACTGGCCAATGGACGCTCGACCTCAGCCCCTGCGCTTTCGGAAAACGCCATGGGAAAAAAGCCAAGGCTTGCCACCAGCGCCGTCGCCATGACGGGACGGAAACGGGATTCCGCAGCCGCGAACGCCGCCTGTACCACAGCCATCCCCTGCCCCCGCAGGGCCGCGATCTCACTGACCAGCACCACACCGTTAAGGATGGCCACACCAAACAGCGCAATAAAACCAATCCCGGCCGAAATGCTGAACGGCAGGCCGCGCAATGTCAGTGCCACAATACCGCCGGTTGCCGCCACCGGCAGGTTGACAAACACCAGCAATGCGGGCCGTACTGCACCAAAGGCCACCACCAGCAGTGCAAAAATCAGGCACAGTGCAATCGGCAACACGATTTCCAACCGCAGTACCGCCGATTGCAGGTTACGGAACTGCCCATCCCACTGCATCGTATAGCCTGCGGGCAACTTCACATCCCGTGCCACGCGGGCCTGTGCTTCAGCCACGTAGGAGGCAAGATCCCGCCCACGCACGTTGGCCTGCACCACCATCCGCCGGCGCACCCGGTCGCGACTTATGCGCGGCGGTCCATCGACTTCATGCACATGCGCCACCTGGGAGAGCAGCACATTCCCCTGCCCGTCCATCCGCCGGACCTGCAGCGCGCCAATCGCCGATGCAGACCGGGCGGCATGGGGATCAAGGCGGACCTGTGTGCTGATGATGGCGTTATCGACGATCACCGGCCTTGCGCCAATGTGTCCCCCGATCGCCTCCACCGTATCCAGGATGTCCTGTATCGCCACATTCCGGCTGGCAGCCTGTGTACGGTCTATATCAGCCACGATCAGCGGCACGGTGCCATCACCCGCCGCCGCCACGTCCGCCGCCCCCTTTACACCCGACATGGCGGCCACCACCCGATCACCCAGATCAGCCAGCGTGGCAAGATCATCGCCAAAGATCGACACAGCAATCTGGGTACGCACGCCTGACAGCAGATCATCCATACGCATCTGGACCGGCTGGCTCCATGAATAGAGCGCATCGGGCAGTTCACGCCGCAGGGCATCGTCCATCGCCGCCACAAGCCCCGCCTGCGTGCGGGCGGTTTTCCAGGTGGCAGGCGGGTTGAGAAAGATGAAGCTATCGGTTTCGTTCACGCCCATAGGATCGGTCGGGATGGCCGATGTGCCAGTATTGCTGACCACGGAGCGGACTTCGGGAAACCGACGCAGGATCTGCTCCTGCTTCGTGACCGACACCAACACGGTATCGAGCGAAGCCGAGGGAAGCCGCGTCGTCGTAACCGCCAGCGCACCTTCGTCAAGCTGGGGTATGAACTCCCCCCCCAATCGTGTGGCCAGCAATGCTGACATAACCAGGACCGCAATCGTGCCGCCAAACAGGATACGTGGATGCATCTCCCCCCATGTCACCATATGGGTATAGGGCCGGCGGAGCCACGCAATCAGCCGTGTATCGCCCACAGGCCGCACGCCCCCCAGCGCAAGGGCGGCCAGCACGGGGATACAGACGAAGCAGTACGCCAACGATGCAAGCAGCGCCATGATGACCGTCTGTGCCATGGGACGGAACATATGTCCCTCAATCCCCTGCAATGTCAGGATGGGCAAGTAGACCATGATGATGACAAGTATGGCGAACCCGACCGGGCGCATGACCTGCTGCACGGACGAAACCACCAATGGGACGAATTGCGCCTCCGGCTCCTCCTCGCGCCGCGACAGGACATGTTCGATCACAACAAGTGAACCATCGACGATCATGCCAAAATCAATGGCGCCAAGGCTGAGCAGGTTGGCCGAGATGCCAAACTGCCGCATGCCAGCCATAGCGCAGACAAGCGCCACTGGAATGACCGAGGCAATGACCAGTGCCGCCTGCCAACTGCCGATCACCACCACCAGCACCCCCACCACCAGTACCGCCCCCATCAGCAGATTGTCGCGAACAGTGGCGATGGTCTGTCCCGTAAGGGTGGCGCGCGTGTAATAGGGGTCCAGCGTCACACCTGCGGGCAACGCCTGCCTGATACCCGGCAGGGCGCGCCCTATCGCGGCCAGGGTGGCATTGGAACTGGCCCCGCTTTCCATCATCACCACACCGATCACAATCTCCCCCTGCCCATCGCGTGTGACAGCACCCAGCCGGGTACGGGGGGCCGTGGTGATGCGTCCGAGATCACGTAACCGCACGACGGAACCATCGGCGTTGGTTCGCACGGCAATGTTGCCGAAATCCGCAAGACTGCCGACCAGCCCACGTCCGACCACGCTCTGCTGTTCGGCATGATGCGTGATCCATCCACCACCGGACGCCGCATTGGCGGCATCCACCGCGCGATAAACCTCGCCCAGCGACAGGTTGCCGCCAATCAACCGCGCAGGGTCCAATGTCACCTGATAGGTTTCTTCCGCCCCACCATTGACATTGACATCCACCACACCGGGAACAAGACGCATCTGCGGCACCACGGTCCAGTTCATGATGCGGTTGAGTTCCATAAGCGAACGCCCCGGACCACGGATCTGGAACTGCATGATCTCACCCATGCCGGTCGCCAGCGGTCCCATGCTGACGCTAATGCCTGGTACGGATATGTTCGCACGCGCCTGCTG
The DNA here is from genome assembly GCF_000964405.1 of Novacetimonas hansenii JCM 7643. Classification (GTDB taxonomy): domain Bacteria; phylum Pseudomonadota; class Alphaproteobacteria; order Acetobacterales; family Acetobacteraceae; genus Novacetimonas; species Novacetimonas hansenii. Next base: position 10,114 of record NZ_BANE01000004.1, on the reverse strand, counting down.
TATGCGCTCGTTCACACGGGTGCGGTCAAGATTGATATCGGTTTCATCTGCGAACTGCACATACACCACCGATACCCCCCCGCGGGAGACTGAGCGCAGGTCGGTCATGCCGGGAATCCCGGTCATGCTGGCCTCCACGGGGAAGGTGATGAGTTTTTCCACTTCCTCCGTCGCAAGGCCGGGCGCCACGACCGAGACAAGCACCTGCTTTGGCGAAATGTCGGGCACGGCCTCCACCGGCAGGCCTGACACCGCCATGATGCCTGCCGCCAGCACCAGGCCCAGCCCCCCCAGAACCAGCATACGTGCCTGTAACAGGGCCTCAAGGTATCTGCGCGCCATCAGTCCGCATCCATCCCGGCAAGACCGATGACCGACCGCAGGGCGAAACTGCCATGCCCCACGACAGTCTCCCCCGCCTTCAGGCCGGACCGCAGCACGGCCTGCGTTCCGTCATCTAACGCGACATCGACCACGGCGGGTCGGTAATCGGTCTGGTCCATGCGCACGAACACGACGTTTTGCCCGTTAATCCGCTGAACCGCCTCTGATGGAACGATAATGCCCGTCACAGCGTCATGCTGTGCCAACGTGGCATCCAGCACCATACCGGGAACCAGCACGCCTGTAGGATTGGCTACATTGCTGATAACCCGGACCAGCCCCGTCAACGGGCTGGCCATGCCATCGACCGTATCAATATGGGAGAGCAGAGGACGACCTGCCACCTGTGTTACCTGCTGCCCCCCCGGTGCGACCCTGACGGCCTGGTCAGGAGGGATGTCGGAGACGAGCCACACAATGGACAGATCCGCGACCGTGGCCACATCAATGGTGGGGTCCACATCGCCCGCCACGGATGTACCAATCGCCTGTACCATGCCATCAACTGGGGAAATCAGGGTCGAGGTCTCGTCCTCCCCGCTCTGGCCGCCCTGCTCGGAAGAAGAATTGAACTCCTCCGCAAAACGATGGCCCAGTGTGCCAACATCCGCCTGACGGGCACGCAGGGTTGCATCCGCCTGCGCCAGCGCATCCTGCCTGCGGCGCAGTTCGGCCATGGATACGCTTTCACCCACCAGCGCCCTTGCGCGCTGCACCGCACCTGCCGCATCGGCACGGGCCGCGATGGCAGCCGCAAGTGCCGCGCGCATCTGAACCGCCTGCAGGCGCGCGACATGCAAGGAGTGATCCTGATAACGCAGCAGCGCCTGCCCGCGATGCACAACGCTTCCCGGTTGCACAAGAATGGTCAGCACCTTGCCTGTTCCGGCGGGGTGAATATGCACAACCCGTGCCGTGTCGGGCATGACCCGGCTTATGACGGGTTGCGTGGCGGCAATCGTGCCGGACACGGCCAGAACGACGCTGATGCCTTCATTGGGCACGGCTGCGGCATCCAGTTTCACAACCGGTGGCAACGCCACCTGTTCAGCGTGCGCCGACATGCAGGACAGGCCCACAAACAGCAGGGCAGTCGGCAGATGCTTCATGGCATCACACCAGTTGCAATCAACATACGGATGGTGGCGACATGCCACTCTACCTCTGCCCTCTGACTGACCAGTCGGGTATTGGCGGCGGCCTGGCGGGCCTGAAGTGCGATGTCCAGGCCGCTTTCCCCCACGCGCCAGGCCCGTTCCTGCGCTGCCGCACGCTTTTCCATGTTTTCTGCGGCAAGCTGCGTTGCCCGCCGTGCCGTGGTGGCGGCAATCAGGCGTTCACGCACCCGCGTCATCTCCAGATGTATCATACGTCGCGCCTGTATTTCCTGACTGCTGGCCGTGGCCAGCCGGTTGCGGGCTTCGGACATGATGGGGGTATTACGGACCTCACTGGGCAGGGGGATACTGAAATTCAGTCCCACACGGTCATCCCACGGGCTGCCGTACTGCTTTTCATGGATCGCATCGACGCCGATTTCAGGGTTGGGCATGAACGAGCGACGCGCCAGCTTCATGTTGGCCTCTGCGGCCTCCACATTACGGTGTGCCACCTTGATACGGGGATCGTTATCTTCCATGTCACGTGGTGCGATGAAACGGGCATGCGCAACATCGTCCCCCCCATAACGACCCAGATCCGGCACCGCCGGATGGCCGAGCAACACCTCCAGAGAAGCGGCTGCATTCGCGGCCTCCTCCTGCGCCAGTGCCAGTTCATTACGGGCATTTTCCATGGCAGCCTGTGCCATCTGCCCATCGACAGAGGCCAGTTCGCCGCCATGTACTGCACGTGTGGCGCTGCCAGCCATGCGGGCCGTCGCATCGTACAATGTATGGGCGACATCCACCCGGGCACGCGCCATCAGAACCGCGGCACCAGCATCAAGCACGCGAATGGACAACGCCATATGTTCAACATTGAGCTGTTCGTCCAGAGATGCAGCTTCCGCGTTTGCGACCTTTTGCGTGGCACTTCCCTGGCCGGGCAACCATAGCGGCACAGACACACCACCCTGATAGGTTGTGTATCCTTCATTACTGCCCAGCATATGGTCATCCATATATTCACCCGACAGGGTCGGGCCACCTGCAAACCATGACCCCGCCGCGTTGGCGCGGGCACGGGCAGAATGGTGCCCAACCTGCAATTCCGTACGGACAGGATCTATGGCCCAGGCCATGCTGACTGCTTCATGAAATGATGTGTCAGGTCCCGGCATCGCCATCACGGGATTGGCCCATATGACGGAAAAAACCGCGGCTATAAACAGCTTTGGACGCATTGGGCCTGTCAGTTCCCTTCCATCATGGAATAACAGGCCCACCACGTTCGATCCGTGCGGCAAAGTCGTTCCACAGGCGTGTCGTCGCTAGGTTGATATCTGCCTTCACTGAAAAAGGAGACTGGCTGCGCGAAAACACCGAAAGCGACATCCGTTCCCCGATGACGAAACGCCCCTGGGAAAACAGCATGACAGACAGCGATCCCTGCTGCCCCTGTCCCATGGGGCGCGTTACTGCGATCCTCATGTGAGGTGGCGGCGTGGCAATGCGATGAAACGCACGCAATTCCCCTTCACCTGATGGGCAGGTTACGCTGTCCAGCACCGCATCGCGCAGGACAGAATGTGGATAACCGCCATAGGCACCATCAACATGCAGGCGCACACCCTGTTCCACATTGCGGCATATATCGTCCGTATCCGCCGCCGTTTCGGCATGGGCGACACAACCACACATGCTGATCATCATCAGGACCGGCAGCCCGTAACGTACCATCCATTGCATGATTTATATGCCCAGCCTTCCGTGATACGATCTGTCCAGACCACCGAACCGGTGGCCATTGATCGTATAACAGGCCAACATGACGCGAACCTGAACAGGCGCAAGACATGGCACGGCGGCATCGCACAAGAAGACAACCGCGCAACAATATTTCGGAATATATACATTCTTCAAAAAAAAATAATTTTTAAGTTTATTTTTATTATATTTGAAAATAATAAATAATAAAAGCCGTTCAATTATTTAAAATTTAGCAAAAACGTCATATTGCGCAGGATGTTCTGTCTGTATAATAACGTCTTTGGTTGCAATATTTTTGCATAAGAATATGAGAATCACTTGCAAGTATGCGAACTGACATCCTGCAAAATACCAGAAGTTTCCAGTCCTGGATATTTCCATTGGCTATGTCATGGCATGCTTGTCGCAGGTTTCTTCGCTTTCGCCCCCGATACCGGTTATACCCAAACTCCCCTCATGGACGGACAGGCCATGCTTGGTCGATCTGTGCCGTTCCTGGCACAGATCGACCCGGCAACCGCACGTAATTCGTGGCAGGTCGATACACTCACCAACAGCCAGAATCGCGACACCCCCTATGGTGGGGGCAGTAACCTGCTTGGGACCGTCGGGGGGCTGCGCCCATGGCTAGGCCGCTATGGCATAGCCTTGAACATTCAGGATACAAACGAGCTATGGGGTAATATTACGGGCGGGATTGCCAGCAGCAGTGGCAATGGCAATGGCAGGGGATCGGACACTGGTCCGGCCTATATCGGCGTGACCATGCCAACACTGACGGCAGATCTGGAAAAACTGATGGGCCTGAAGGGGGGAACTTTCAACATAAGCGCCCTGCAGATTCGGGGACGCCCCATTACCCAGGACCGTCTGGCCGATTTCAATCCCATCAGCGGATTTGAAGCTGGCCGCTCCACCCGCCTGTTTGAGCTGTGGTACCAGCAATCCTTTCTACGGGGCGCGCTGGATATCAAGCTAGGTCAGCAGGATCTCGACACGGAATTCCTGATCAGTGATTACGCAGCCCTTTATCTGAATGCCAATTTCGGCTGGCCGATGGGACCATCGGTCAACCTTTACGGTGGTGGCCCTTCATGGCCCCTCGCCTCACCTGCGATCCGTCTGCGCTATCGACCCAAAGGGAACTATACGGTCATGTTTGCGGCAGCAGATGACAATCCGTCAGAAACTGACAACAATCCATCGAACAGTTCATCTCCGCGCCCGAACGCAAATCAGAGCATCGCCATAAGCCAGACAGTGATTGATAACAACGGTACCCGGTTTAGTATGGGGACCGGCGCCTTGCTGATAACTGAACTTCAATATGCCCTGAATCCACAATCTGGTGACCGCGGACTGACCAGCAGGCAGTCCGGCTTGCCCGGCATCTATAAGCTTGGTGGCTATTACGACACAGGACGATTTCCAGATTACCGTTACAACACGCAGGGGCAATCTCTTGGCACAGATGGTGGCACACCGCGACAGGATCGGGGGAACTGGCTGATTTACGGAATAATAGATCAGTTGATCTGGCGCCCTGCCCCTGATGCATCACGCTCGTTGGGTATATTTGTACGGGCGACGGGAAATCGTGGCGATCGCAATGCCATAAGCTTCGCCATTGATGCAGGTCTGAATCTGAAGGCCCCCTTTCCCAACAGGGTCAATGACACCTTGGGGTTCGGTTGGGGGATGGGCCGGGCGACATCGGGATTACGCGCCTATGACCGCATGCGCGGCACAATAGTGCAAGGGAATGAAAACCATCTTGAACTGACCTATCAGGCTCAGGTCATGCCATGGATGGTTGTGCAACCTGATTTTCAGTATGTCCTGCACCCCATGGGCGGTGCGGGCGACCCATCCCATCCAGCACGCGCCATCGGAAACGAAGCCGTTTTCGGCCTGCATACAAACGTTAACTTCTAACTGGATAAGATCAAACGTGATGATGCATGCACACGAACCGGGTTTTCCTGGTACATGTCACGCAGGACAGCAACAGGAAATGCCTGCATTTTCCGTTGCTTCAGAATGTTACACTGCTGTGTAGCCCGAAAATAGCTTCGTCATGCACACGCAGGCCCTTACTATCGAGAATACCGCCACTGGGTGACACGATACCCTGAATATCAGGCTGAAGCATGAACCATGGCGTAACCTGGATTTGATAGGTCAGTTCCAGATGATATTCGGTTCCCTGTGCGGGTTGGCCGGAACGCCGGTCAGCCCGTGCCAGATCGGGGCTAGCCGCGCCCAGGCCGGCTCCAAGCCCCACGACATCGCCTTCACGTTGAAACGGTCCCTTCAGAACCATTCCCCCATCAACCGCATAAACAATCTGGTTGCGGTCCCTATCCGCAGTCCAGTTCCCACGGATGAAAGCATCGAGTTCCGTCACTCTGCCCAAATGCTGCAGGGTCTGATCGCCAAGGGCATAAATGGCCCAGTTTGTTTTATGGCTTTTTGTAAAATCAGCCTGATCTGGAAATCGACCGGTATCAAAATAACCACCAATTTTATATGTACCTGCCCGCCCCAATATGTCCCGCCGGTATTGCATCTCCCCAAAGAAAAGCGCACCTGTATCGAAATTAAATCGTGTCCCGCCGGGATCGCGGTTCTGATTCCACGGGTCCCTTACATTAATGAAAGGGGCACCAATGGGATTATCATCAGCAGCCGCAACCAAAAAATTCCATCGTGGAGACAGGGTATAGCGCAGCCGTATCGCCGGCGTCGTCACGGGTGATACAGGCCCCTGATCATACAGGTCATTATCAGGCATGATGGGCCAGGAAAAGGAAGCATTCAGGAAATTCAGTCCAACGCTGCTGACCATGAAATCATGCCCAAGGTCCAGCTTGCCAATACGGAATGCCAGTCGTTCCCCCATGAATTTCTGGCTGTACCATAATTCATATAATCGACCGTTATCATCAGCTTCGATATTCGAGGTCTGGTTAAAAACATACAAAGGGACATTACTGAATGGTCGTCCACGAATCTCCATGGCACTGATATCGAACGTTCCCAACGGCAGACCTGTCAACAGATGCAGATCCGTCACCATTTCAATGGCCGTGGAGCCAATATAGTTATTTGATGCCTGCGCGCCCCCCACAGGATCAGACCATAATTCGTTCGTATCGGATATGCGGATATCAACCCCCTGCCTGAGCAGCCAGTTCCGCAATCCACCCCAGTCACCCGAAAGATGGGTATGCGGGTCAATATGATCAGGGATATTCTGTTGCGGCGTAACACCTGCGCTTAATACGCTGATGGGAACCGTTTGTGCATATGCGGAGGAAGTCATCATCGCGAGAGTCATTATATATGGCAATAAACGAAAGAGCCTGATTTTCCATATATACGACAATTTATTTATGCACACTCAGATATAAATATAATATATTTCACAATATTCATTATTTTATAAATGTCACTCCCTGAAATATCAACCCTGACCGTCCTGAACTACAGCCACCCAAAGGGAGCATTTGCAAAAAATATGTTATTTCAACCACTTAATTTTCTATAATATATTCTCTCCCCATCATTATCAGTCAATATTCTCTTTATGAAAAAGCCCCAATATGCCAGGCGCAATCTTGTTCTCCATGGCAACCCCATATATTATATATGAAATTCAATTCGTTCTCATGCTCAATCTTTATGCCCTGATATCCTGTTATCCGGCATCATACCCAACCATGACATAGGCCGCTTCATCAACACCTGCCTTAATTCTTGAAATATTGATGACAATACGCATTCCACCCGGCTGAATACCCATGATGCATTGCTTTTTAACCTAATCACACAGTGAAGTCATCAAATGAACTCTCGTAATCAGGAATCCCCAGTACATGTCCTGCTTGTGGAGGATGACCAAAATACGACCCGTTACGTCAGCGAAGGGCTGTTGCCTGAAAATATCGTCGTTCATACAGCGTCAGATGGACATGAAGGACTGCGCCTGGCGCAGCAATGCCGATGGGATGTTATTCTTCTGGACAGGATGCTGCCGGGAATGGATGGCCTGTCCATCCTGACCCGTTTGCGCGGGGATGGCATGGCAACGCCGATTATTTTTCTTACAACCATGGATAGTGTTCCCAGCCGCGTCGGCGGTCTGCGACAGGGAGCGGATGATTATATGGTCAAGCCATTCGCCGTGCGGGAACTTGCAGCACGCATTCAGGTACTTCTGCGGCGTACCAGACTGACCCATCATGCGCTGCTTATTCGTATAGCAGATATCGAACTGGATCTGCTTGCGCGTTCCGTTACACGAAATGGCAGGAAAGTTCTGCTACAGCCGCAGGAAATGAACCTTCTGGAATTTTTTATGCGCAATCCACGCACTGTTCTTTCGCGTCAGACGCTGCTGAAATACGTATGGAACATGGATTTTCCCGTCCGCACCAACATCGTGGAAACCCACCTTAGTCGCCTGCGCGAAAAACTGGGGCGGAATGCGGCGCCCGTCATCCACACAGTAAAAGGCCGTGGCTATATCATGACGCCGCCTGAGGATGCACTTTAACAGGATGCCTAGATTTGGTATTATAGAGATACGCCGCATCATCGCCAGCGCCTCATTTCGTATCGTGACACTATTTGCCTGCCTTTTCATATTGGGCGGCACGATCATGACAGTTATGTCCGGCCTTTACAGTCAGGCTGCCCTGCGTCAGGAAATACGACAGCAGGTACAAAACGAAGGATATGAAACATTTGCAGATGCCCTGATTGCCGATGTTCCCCACCTTCTCCCGGTTGTAAGGGGGTTGGTGCAACATGAACCCGGTTTTCATTATCTGCTTCAGGGGCCAGGACAGAATATTGTCGCTGGCAATATGCTGCACCTGCGCCCCGTTCCTGGCGAACGCTGGCTGTCATGGGCCCATCGACTTCCCATGGAAACGAATCAGAATATTGTTTATGGGGTTGGTTACATCCTCAACGATGGTGGGTATTACTTCGTTGGTATAGATGCATCCTCCCTGACGCATCTGCAACATGACTTATGGACAACGCTCCTGTGGGAGATTGCAGGATTCGGCCTGATCGGGATTGCGGGGGGACTTTTTCTTAGCAGTATAATCCTGAAATGGATCGAAACCACAAGCATGGCTGCACGCAGCATCATGCAGGGTGATATGTCACGCCGCATTCCGCTGCGGGGAACGCATGATGAACTGGATCACCTTTCGGAAAGCCTCAATGCGATGCTTGATCGAAATGAAGCACTGATTGTTAGTCTGCGACAGGTATCCAATGATATTGCTCATGATATGCGTCGCCCTTTGTCACGTATGCGTCAGAATCTGGAATGCGCCATTTTGGAACATGTTCCCGCCGATACAATGCGTGAGCAGGTCGGGTTTGCAATCGATGACCTGGATGCCGCACTGGAAATATTTTCTTCATTGCTAAAACTGGCTCAGCTTGAATCGGGCGCATGGAATGATGAACTGGAATTGCTTGATCCAGACCAATTACTGGAATCAGTTCTTGATCCCTATCGTCCAGTTATGGAAGATCGTGGTCAGGAATTGATTACCAAAGTCATGGATGCCTGCCCAACCATCATGGGCCATCCCGTTCTCCTGCGGCAGGCTTTTTCCAATCTGATTGAAAATGCCATGCGCCATACACCAGAAAAAACCATGATAACAGCCAGCATCCAGACACTGGATAACAAGATCTGCGTGGAAATCGCGGATAACGGCCCCGGCATTCCACTGGGGGCCATGCACCATGTGTTCGACCGCTTTGTCCGCCTGGATACAAGCCGCACACATGACGGCAATGGCCTTGGGCTGAGCATGGTAAAAGCCATCATTCAGCTTCACAAAGGCACCATCACCCTGTCCGACAATAATCCTAGCCTGAGATGTATTGTCATGCTTCCTGTAGATATACGTAAATAAAAAATATACCCCAACATTCAGAACAAAATGCATTAAAAATTACCAATTTATAAAATACAATGAAAATATGTTCTTTTATTATGAAATATATCGCGTTTCAGTCCATTCAATGCCAAAGATCAGGATACGGTGATAAAAAATACGACATACCGCACTTGATGAATGGATTATTTCATGTGCCAGAACCGAAACAAAATCCTATCAGAGAAATCATAATCCACGAAAATTGTCCCATTTGATACATATTTTTTACCAATGGGCATCAGTCCTGAACAGATTACCAATAACAGGAACCATCCGACATCGGATCTGAATCCATTACCCTGATTTTATTAAGTTTTTTCCTTCGGGTCTGCTTTCTAAAATAATCCCAATATTGGGATTATTTCATACACGCCTGCATGATTTTTTATATTTTAATAAAGGAAGTTTTTAAAAATTTCCTAATTATTCTTTAGAACGTAGGATATATATGACACATTCAGGAACCCAGCATATCCACGCAGGACATAAAATTGGCAACAAATAATTCAGGTGGAATTTTCACGTATATAAAAAAAAATAATGCTCCTGATAATAATATTCTCTTGCTCTTTGTCTGCATGAAGCCAGATGGAATGTTTTCTTCCTGTCGGGTAACAGTCATCCTGTCCCGAACAAGCCAGAATATTCATGATTGCGTTGATATTTCTATACAGGATACAACTCAATATCGACCGGGGAAGTGCGTAAAATGACGGAATATTTTTTACTGTCTTCCCGCGTATTTTATCGACCAATGATCGCAATTATAATTTTTTGCACAATACGGCAAAACAGTTAATGCACCTTCCTCTTGCGATTGGTTCCAACAAAAGGATTCAATCATAATGACCGACATCTGCAAGGTTCTGATGATCTTTCCCCTTTTCA
>NZ_BANE01000005.1 GCF_000964405.1 Novacetimonas hansenii JCM 7643 | reverse complement strand
GTGAAGCTTTTTCTAAAAAGCTTCAGAAGACGCCGCTTTTTTGATCGAAAGGCGGCACCCAAAAACTTTTCTTTTTTATCAATGATGTGTT
>NZ_BANE01000006.1 GCF_000964405.1 Novacetimonas hansenii JCM 7643 | reverse complement strand
CCAAAAACTTTTCCTGTTTTTTATCAATGAGTTGTTTTCAAACACTCTCTTAGCGTTACCCGGTGCCGCTCGCCCGGTGTCCCCCTTGGGCAGTACCTCCTTAATGCGGTCATGACGGGCCGCACCGGCCATCGGTCGCGCGGCGCGCCATCGCTCATTCCCCGAAAAGCGTAACGCGCGTCGTCGCCTGTGCCGGTCCCATGACATATACCGTCGTCAGGTTTTCCTGCGTCTTCATGTCCGTGCGCTTCAGAAGGGTCGTAAGGTTCAGCGCCTTCTTGAGGTCATTGGTCATGACATCATACACGACCCATTCCACCCCCTTTTCGATCATGGGCCGGGGGATCACCTTTTCCGCCTCTGTGATCGTATCGAACAGCATGATCGTATGCTGTCCTTTCTCCGGCCCTTCCTTCAGCCGCTTTTGCAAGGCACTGTCGGGCTGGCGCGCGGGAAAGGCGCCGGTCGCGGCGGGAAGCCGCAGGTCCACGGCCCGGTCGGGGCCAATCAGGATCAGCACGTCGGTGCCGCCTTCGGGCGATGATGGCGGCACAAAGGCGTCCGCATCGTCGGGATTGTCCGACATGCGCCAGTGGTCGGGCATCTGCGCATGTCCCGCCAGCGCAAGGGCGTCGGCGATCACCTTGGCAAAATTATCCGCATACAGCGCCGTATTGAGGATACGCACCGACCCCACCACGTCACGCGACAGCGTGGCAAGCGAGAGGATGACCCCCGCCAGCATCTTGCATTGCACGCGGTTGTCCTTGACCACCGCCATCATGTTCTGCCGGTCCGCGCGCCGCAGCACGACGCAGGCCTGCCCATACAGGCTGGTGTCACGTCCCAGCAGCAGCGGCACGGGCCTGATCTGCGCATCAAGGACGTTCGGCGCAAGCCCGCCCCTGTCCGCCGTTTCCGCCGCCAGCGCCACAAGGGCCGCCGCATCGAGCGGCACGCCGGTTTCACGCATGCGGCACAGCAGGAAGCTGCTGGACAATGTCGGCTGCGCCTTCCCGTCGATGATCTCCAGCCGGGGCCAGTGGGCCTTCTGCGCGTCGGTGCGCGTGGCTGCCAGTGCGGCGAATTTCGCAAACACGGGGGCCAGACGCACGTTCACGTCGTCCTTCGACGTATCGCGTCCTTCACGTTCTGCCGCGGAACGCCCGTCAAGGACGGCGACATACCCGGTCTGATACTCGCTTCCCGTTGCGCCGCTGTGGCTGTTGACCAGAATCTGGCCCGGTTGCGTGACGTCACTGCGCAGCAGGCGCCTGCCCTCGCGGCTGAATTCCTCCATCGCGTCAATCGTCGCATCCGGCAGCTTCATCGCCATGCGCAGCGCGATGTTGTTGAACAGGTCCTTGGCCTGCATCATGCCCGATGGCCGCATGCTCTGCGATGCCAGCAGCATATGTATCCCCGCCGAACGGCCCCGGCTGGCCAGATTCTTGAACACGGCCATGGCCTGGCCCGCCTGCTCGGTATCCTCGAACAGCTTCTGGTATTCATCAACCACCAGCAAGATGCGCGGCGCAGGACCACGCGGCTGCCCCCCCTTGTGATAGGCGGTGATGTCCTTGAACTGCCCATGCCCGTCATTGCAATCGTTGAACAGGCGGGTATTGCGGCGGTCCATCTCCTCCTCAAGGGTCCGCAGCATCGCGCTGACATAAGGCAATGCCTCGTCCGTGGCGATGATGCGCACATGCGGCACCTGGCGATAGATGTTGAACTCCGTCCCGCCCTTGAGGTCCACAAGATAGAACTGCAACTCCTCCGGCGGGTAGCGCATCGCAAGGCCGAGGATCAGCGCAGACAGCGTAAACGACTTGCCACTGCCGGTCTGTCCCGCCAGCACGCCCGCCGTCACCGTGCGTCGCTGCCCGTCGGGTTCCTCCCCGAACAGGACGGTGGGACCGTCTTCCCTGTCCGACAGGGGGGTCTGCACGAAATGCGCGGCCCGGTGTGTCCACCACGCGCCGCGCGGGATGACGTTGAACGCGCCGTCCGCCGCGGCACGGCCCAGCGATTGCAAGATGCGCACATGCAGGGGCGGCGGCGGCAGGCGGTCCGCCTCCATCCCGTCGCGGGCAAGGGTGCGCAGGTCGATGATATGGACGCAATCGCGGAGACGATCGAGGCCCAGCGGCAGGCGGTTGGGGTCATTCCCCCGGATGCCGGCATGTTTTTCATCCGCGCTGACATCGACATGCGCCAGCAGGTACCGCCCCACCGCCGGCCCCTGACGCGCGATATCCGCCAGCATGTTCACGATATTCGCATTATTGTACGCCGTCGTGCGCGAACTTCCCATATCCAGCGCACACACGACCTCATACCCGCCCGCAAGCTTCTGCTCCTCGCGACTGCGCTGATGGAAACCCGCGCCCCCCATCATCTTCTGCGTCGTGGTGGTGATGTCGCCCTTGATCCCCTCCAGGATCTCGGACAGGTCCTCGGCCCTGATGAAACGCCGCGACGGCAGAAGTTCCTGCCGGGGGAAGGCCTGCGCACCACTGACCGGGGCGATCAGGCTGAAACGCACGTCCTTTGACATCATGCATGCAAGGCGCAGCACCAGCGTGCGGACCAGTTCATGGGCCGCATCCTTCGTCGCGTCATCCGACAGGACCAGCCACGATTTATGCCCCGCGATCAGCGGCAGGTAACGGATCGGGCCAGAAGGCCCACGCCCCTTTCCCCAACGCAGCAGGAAACCGTCTTCGCCACCGCGCGTCAGGCCCATCGCGTCATCGCCGGGGCACCAGCGCAGCCATTGCGGCGCCCATTCGGCCCGAAGCCCCGCGCAGTCATCGGCGATGAATGATGCGGTCAGGTGGAAATTGTCGGGTGTGAACATCGCCTCGCGCACGGTGGTGCCCGCCACACCGACGATATGTTCGCACAGAGCGATCGAAGGCGCGTCTTCAGCCCCCCCGCCCGCCACCAGCAGCCGGTCATATTCCGCACGCCATGCGTGTTCCAGCGCTTCGGCCCCCTCTATGGCGATATCCTTGAGCAGGGCATGCGCGGGCCGGTCGGACGGGGCGGACGCCACGCGCGCCACCGCGTCGGTGTCGGGCGCAACGGCCGGGGGCGCAGACGGGCTGGGAACGAGGTTCAGAAGATCGTCAAGTGACTTCATACGGCTGTTCCCTTGCTGCCGGAAAGGTGCGCGCGCCCGCGCATCGTGCTGTCATTCATCAGGACATGGCCTTGAGGATCTTGGTCGAGGGCAGGACGACACCGTTAAAGCAGGTCTGCACATCCTGTCCCATCCGCGTCGCCATCCATTCCCTGCTGCATGGCAGGATGTCCACAAGCGTCAGGGCATTCACATGCATGCCAAGGAGGGCGAATATCCGCGGGACGCAATATTCGGGATTGGGGATGTCGATCTGGCTTTCCACACCGGCCAGCGGCGCAACAAACCGGCGTTCCGACTTTGATTTGCGGGCGTTCTCCAGCGACGTCGCCATCATTTCGCAGTTATACGCAACAAGCTGCGCCGCCCCGCCGGAGGGTACCAGTGCGTGGGCGTCATGCAGCAGCCTGATGCCACCATCGTAATTATTGAAGAAAAGGGAACTGTCCTGGTACAGGTAATACATCCCCTCCCCGAACAGTCCCCAGCCGACCTTCTCTTTTGCAAGATATTCGAAAATCTTCAGGGCTGTCTTGTAATTCTGCGAAACACCAATCCCAAGGCAATGGCAATAGGCCAGCCGCAGCATCGCCCACGCATCGCCCTTGTCCGCGGCGCGCTTCGTCCACAGGAACATCCTGTCGGGGTCGGCGCAGGGATTCTGGGGATGCGCCGAATGCAGGCATGACAGGACCTTCATCGCCGCGACATCGCCATCCGCGGCGATTTTCTCATATTGCTGTATTGCGCCCTGCCGCAGGACACCGCCCTGCGACGAACCGGCGCCAAGGGCGACATATGCCCGGAGATAGAGGGAGGGGTCTTCGCCCGCCTTGTCCGCAAGGGCATAGAACTCCGACGCACGCACGAAATCGCCCTGCATTGCGGCGATGTCGGACGGGCCTGCCGTGTATTTCTCCTCCGCCAACTGCTTGTAAAAATCACCAATGATACACAGTGGCATCGTTAAACCGCCAAAGCGCACCAATATGTTGATATTTTCCGGCGTGCCAAGGAAGGCGAGGCACCGTGACGCCGGGACAAGGCCCGGTTCCGCCAGCCGGACCAAAAGCAGCGACCCGCGCGCCGAATAACTGCCCAGTTCCATGGCCCTGATGTACCATCTGGCGGCCTCCGACAGATTCTTGCGGTCATATTCGGCCCTGCCCAGCCAGTAGCAGGCGTCCACATCACCATCTGCGACGCCCGGATCGCCCAGCAGCCGCACCCCGGCATCAAGGTCTCTGGCGATATTCGCCCCAATAATCAACTGGCATCCCAGCATCCGTTTCGCCGGCACGAAACCATCGCGGACCGCAAGCTTCAGCCGCTCTATCGCCTTGGCCCGGTCGGGCGCGCCGGGTACGTCGGTACGCAGTGAAATCCCCGCCAGATGCACAATCGCCTCGGCAAAGCCCCCGGCCGCGGATTTCTCCAGCCATTGCAAGGCATGGGGCCAGTCCTGCGCCGCCGCATAAATCTCCCCCAGGCGACACATCGCAAGCGTGCTGTTATTGGCCTTTACGGCATTGCCGAACGATGTGATGGCACGCTCACGGTTCGCAACCGTGTCATCCGTCGCATAAAGCTGCCCCGCGCGCAGCATGCCCGCCACCTCGCCCCGTCCGGCCAGGTCCAGATACAGCGCCAGCGCGGCATGGACATCACGCGTGACCCCATTCCCATCGCGCAGGCAGTCGGCATAGCGCAGCATCGCCACACCATCGCCCATCTGCGCGCCGATCTGGTAATAATGGGCCGCCTGCGCCATATCCACCGCAAGGACACTGCGTCCCGCCACATGGCCCATGCGGTTATATTCCGTGCCGTACAGATCCCCCAGAATGCGGCCTGCCTGATCGTGGCCAAGGTCAAGTGCGGCCTCCAGCAGGCGCAGCCCGGCTTTTACATCGGCCTTTACGACGGAGTCCACGCCGATGACGTAACAAAAGCCAAGCCTGCACATCATGTCGGGATCGTCAGTGGCGGCGGCCTGTTCCATCCAGTACAGCCCCTGCCTGTCCAGCCCCCGCACAGGCGCAATCCCGTCAAAGCTGTGGCAGGTGGTGTCCTGTGCCATCCACCGGATGGCTGTGGTCGATCCATGTTGCGCCGCCATCTGGTAATATGTGCGCGCCTGTTCCCCATCGGCCGCACAGCCGGTGCCGTGCGCATAACATTGCGCCAGAAGAAGGGCGGCCGCCCCGCGCGTCTCATGGGGGACGCCGCTGTCCTGTGCCGTTACCCTGTGCAACAGTTCGACCGCATGCGCGGCCGCCGTGGCGTCAGGGGTGGCAGCATGCAGGATGTCCGTCGCCGTTTCATAGGCGACATCCATATCCCCCAGTTCCAGTGCCCGTGCCTTCCACCGTTCCAGCGCGGCCGGATCGGCGTCATGGCGATGCAGCGCCACAAGCGCCCGCACCGCGACGGGCGCATACCCGTCCGCGCCCTGCGCGCCCCTGGCCAGCCATGTCAGCGCTTTCTGCCGGTTTGCCCCCTCATCGTCGGGCTGTGCGGTCCACAGGGCGGCATATGCCTGCCCCGCGCGCACCATGGCCTCCACATTGCCATATGTGGCCGCCTTTTCATGCCAGTACAGGGCATTCGCCGCGTCAGTGCTCAGCCGCGCGGCCTCCATCATGCCCGTGACATTGCCCGCACGACCGGCCATGCCATACCATTTCAACGCGGCGGTTTCGTCCCCACTCAGGCGGGCGGCATCCATCATGGACGATACGACCCCTGCCTGCGCCGCCTTTTCATGCCAGTGCAGGGCCAGCCCAAGGTCTTTTTCAATGCCCATGCCGCCTTCGGCCGCGCGGGCATAGCGCACCATCGACCATTGATCGCCCTTCTGCGCGCCCATCAGGTAGAATTCAGCCGCAGCGCCAGGGTCAACGGCCAACGGGCTGGTGCCCGTCAGCTCCCCCAGGGAATTTTCCCTGTACGCATAAAGGTCGCCCAGTATCCGCATGGCATAGCTGGACCCAAGCTTGACCGCCTCCCGCAGGAGGCGTTCGCCCGTTCTGGGGTCGGCCTTCAGATCCTTGCGCGGGCCGACCATATAACACCAGCCCAGCTCGGCCATGGAGCTTGTCTTCTTTGCCGTGCCGGCCTTCGTCAGCCAGTCCAGCGCCTCATCCGCGGCCACGCCCCGGGCTGGATTCAAATAGCAGTTGCCCATCCACCACAGGGCGTAATCATTCCCCAGTTCCGCCGCCTTGCGACGATATTCCACAACCATGCCGGGGTCTGCGGCGATACCGATCCCGCGGTCCGCACAATCCGCCAGCAGGTCGAATGCCTCTGCCCGGCTGGCATCGGACACGCCCTGCGCCTGCGTGCGCGTAATCTGCCCCAGCAGGCTGGCCGCACGCGCGCCACCGGCGGCAGAGGGGGATGGCCCGTTGATGATCCGCTTTGCCACACCCAGGGCAACCTGCATGTCCCCCAGCTCGACGGCCCTGTCTTCCCACCGGTGCCGTTCGGCGGGGGCTTTATCAAAGGGATGGGCCTTGATAAGGGCGCGCGCCGCAGACAGCGCAACCGCGCCATTGCCCCGCGCCACCTGCGCCAGCAGGGCAATCCCCCTGTCACGGTCCGGCCTGACGGAGGCCGGGTCGCAATAAATCTGTCCCGCGCCCAGCATGGCCCACAGGTTGCCGTCGTCACTCGCCCTTTCATACCATGTCAGGGCCGTGGCCTGATCCCCGCACAGACGCGCAACCCCCAGCATGCCGGGAACATAGCCCGCCTCCGCCGCCTTTTGGTACCACAACAGGGCATCGGCCGTGTTCTGCGCAACGCCCTCCCCCCGGCTCAGGCAATCGGCATAGCGCGCCATGCCGATGACCTCGCCCAGCCCGGCGGCCTTGGAATAAAGCGGCGCCGCCTGCTCCATATTCACCGCAAGCGGGCTGGTCCCGGAAATGGTTTCAACCCGGACATCCCTGTGCGCATACAGGTCGGCCAGCATCCATGCCGCCTCCCCGCACTGGAGGTTGATCGCCTCGCGCAGCAGGGCCTGCCCGGCCGGGACATCGGCGGCCACCGCCCCGCCCACGCCGATGACAAGGCAGAAGCCAAGGCCGGCCATGCTGCGCGGGTTTTTCGCGGCAGCGGACCTGCGCAGCCACTCCAGCGCCTCGTCCGGCGCAACCCCCATGTCACGGAAGAAATAGTCATTGGCCAGCCATTCCATGGCGTCGTCATTGCCCAGCTCCGCCGCCACGCGACGACATGACAGGGCGGCGGCGGCATCGGCGGCAATGCCGGTCCCATCGACAAGGCAATCCGCCAGAAGGTCGGACGCCTCGCCACGCTGCGCGGCGTCGGCCCCGCTGTCCTGCGCCGTGACCTTGCGCAGCAGCATCACCGCGCGTTCGGCCGCCGTGGCCTCCACACCCCCATCCGCATGGAGGATCCGCCGGGCCGCATCAAGGGCGACGCGCATATCGCCCAGCGTGACGGCCCGGTCCTCCCACTGGCGCAATGCGGACGGGTCGGTGTCATTGTAATGCAGGCCGATCAGTTCGTGCGTGGCGGCCAGCGCATTGGCGTCCCCCCCACGCGCGGCCTGCGTGAACAGCGCGATGCCCCGGTCACGGTCCGCCACCCCCGATGCCGGGTCACAGCAGATCCGCCCCGCGCCGAGCATCCCCTCGACATCGCCTGCATCGGCCGCCTTCTGATACCATTGCAGGGCGGCGGCCATGTCTGCCTCACACCCCGTGCCCGCACGCAGGCAGTCGGCATGGCGCACCATCGCGACCACATCCCCCCGTGCGGCGGCCGTGGCATAGGCGGCGGCGGCAAGGTCGAGGTCCACCGCAAGCTGGCTGGTGCCGCGCACCGCCCCGATGGCGACGTTCTTTGTGGCGTGCAGGTCGCCCACCAGCCGCTTGGCATACCCGGAATCAAGCTTCGCCGCCTCATCCAGCAGCATCAGCCCGCCACGGATGTCGCGCGATACCTGTCCCGCCATGCCGATGATTTCGCAAAAACCAAGGTTGGCCATGCTGATCGGGTTTTTCGCGGCGGCGGACCTGCGCAGCCACTCCAGCGCCTCGTCCGGTACAACGCCACGGTCGCGGATGAAATATGCCTCGCCCATCCATGCCATGGCGTCGGCATTGCCCAGTTCCGCCGCACGCAGGCGGCTTGCCGCCTCACGCGCGGGATCGGCCCCGTGGCCCTGCGCGCAATAGGCCACCTGCAGGTTGAATGCCTCGCCCTGCTGCGCGGGGGTCGCGCCACTACCGTCCGCCGTGACACGATCCAGCAGGTCCACCCCACGCGCGCGCATCGTGGCATCGGCCGCCGGGTCGTCGAATATCCGCCTTGCCGCATCAAGCGCGACCTGAAGATCGCCCAGCGCGATCGCCTGATCCTCCCACCGGTGGCGTTCGGCGGGATTGGCGTCGTGGGCATGAAGGGCGATCAGCGCATGCGCCGCGACGCGGGCATGGGCATCGGTTCCCCATGCGACGTGCTGGAGCAGCCTGACCCCTTCCGCCGGGTCCGTAACCCCCGCCGCCGGATCGCAGCAAAGCTGCCCCGCGCCCAACATCGCCTCGATATCGCCCTGTGCCGCTGCCGCCCTGTACCACCCCAGCGCGGCGGCGGGGTCGCGCGCAACGCCCATGCCGTCACGCAGGCAGCGGGCATGGCGCACCATCGCGCCGACATCCCCCCTGTCGGCCGCCATGGCGTAATAATGATCCGCCTGCCCCATATCCACCGCAAGCGGGCTTTCGCCGCGCACCGCGCCAGAGGCCACGTCCTTCGTCGCGTAAAGATCCCCCAGCATCACCATCGCCAGAACAGATCCCGCCCCTGCCGCCTGCTGCAACAGGGCCTCCCCCTGCCGCGCATCGCCCGTCAGGCCCACGACCTGACACAGGCCAAGCCGCGCCATGCTGTCGGCATCGCCGGCATCGGCCGCCCGATGCAGCCATTCCAGCGCCTCGTCGCGCGGGATCGGCCCGTTATCGTCCATGCAGGTCGCGCCCAGCGCCACCATGGCCCCGACACCGCCAAGGCGCGCGGCCTCGCGTCGCCAGTGCATCGCGCGCGCCGCATCGGCGGGGACGCCCACCCCGTCACGGCAGCATTCCATCAGGCGCGTGGCCGCCCATTCGTGATTCAGCGGCGTCGCCCCCTGCATCGCGACCACATGTTCCAGCAGGGCCACCGCGCGCGCCGGATCACCACCGCCCGCACCGCCCGCGCGCGCGGCCCGCAGCAGGCCGTCCGCCACCAGCAGCATCGACAGCACATCCCCCCCGTCCGCCGCCCTGCCAAGCAGTGCGCGCGCCTCCCCTCGCCGGGCCTCAGTCGCCAGCGGGTCCACCAGAACACGGCGCGCGCCCGCGCCCATGGCCGCGACCTCCGCCCCGGCAATCGCGCGCTGCAACCACGTATCCAGTTCAGGCAGGTCGGGCAGGTCGGGCAACATTGCCGATGCGCGCGCATCCATGCCCGGCGGCACAAGGCCACGATATCCCGCAAGGTCCGCCAGCCATGCGGCGGCACCGGGGGTCGCGCCCGCCGCCGCGCGGGTCATCCATGCCACACCTTCGGCCGTGGGGGCATTGGCCATGATGGCGCCGGCAAGGCCCGACAGGTCCTCTTCCCCGTCCGCGCCCACATGCACGACATCGAAATAATTGGCGAGGGCACCATCCACCCGTACCGGCCCCCACAGGCGCGCCATGCCAAACAGCGACGTCCCCTGCGTATCGCCATCGGCCACGGCTTCGGCATAGAATTTCCGCGCCAGTTCGTACCCCTGCGCCAGCACGGCGTCATCGGGCGCGGCACTGTCACCGCCCAGTGCGTACCAATCGGCCAGCGCGACATACCCTTCGGGGGCGCCGGCCTTTACGGCGGCGGCGCAGGCCATCCCGCGCGCCAGACGATAGGCCTGCATATCGGTGGGGTCATCGACCTTCAGCCGCGCGGCGGAGCGCGCACGCGTCATCTTTATTACCAGCGGGACTTCGTCACTGCCTGCCTGTGCGTCCTGCTGTGAAATATCGACCGCCATATACGCCCCGTACACTTTTTTTGACCAGAAGGTTATAGCAGGCTGGCAAGTTACGCGTCGATACGATATTTGGAATAAATAGGCCGGGTACGTGTGGCGGTTCACATCATTTGCCACAAAACGGCGATACCCGCCCATGCATGCTGCAACAATTCCGTCATAATTACAGGCAAAAGCATAAATATGACCCTTCGCGCCATTCCCATTACTTTACCACGGACCGCCGGGTCTTTCGCCCATGGGCAGGAGCGACGCACGCGCATGCGCCATGTCTGGGGAATGCTGCTTGCCACGACATGCGCGGTTTTGACATCACCGATGGCCCATGCCCAGGAGGGGCGCGACACGCGTGAGACATTTTCCTATCAGGCCCACACGATCGGGTTGCAGGTGGATGCCCAGGGAAATGGTTACATCACAGTAATGGATAAAAACGTGTCCTCGGCACTGAAGATGCGTGATCCGCATATCATCCAGGTCTTTGAACTGCGCGACGAAACCGTTGCCGTCCTGCGCGGGCGCCATGAGGGATGCGACAGGAGTTATGAGGTCGTCTCGCTGTGGGATGGGCACCACCTGCAGACCGACAGGCTTGCCGCGCCATGCGTGGACCATACCGTCACCGCGCGCGATGCGGACAGCATCAGCTTTTCCCCCACGACGCCCCCGTTCGATACGATTTATGTATACCAGCACCGCAGGATCAGGGAATTCCGGCAGCCGGGTCTTGCGCCCGACACCAGCGCCAGCAGTGCCGCCATCGCGGCGGCGCATTATGTCCCTGTCACGCGGCTGGATCATTCGGTCGTGGAAAACCCGTCCGACCCGTTATCACCATTAAGCCAGAAATGGCTGGATGACCCGACGGCATATGCACAGGCGGCGGCAGCGGCGGCACAGGCGCAACAGGCATCACAGGTGGCGCAGGCCCCCGCCGCCCCGGCCCGCCCACACCGCGTGGTCCATCACCACAGCGCACCCGTCGCGCATATGGAAAAGATACCCCTGAGCATCCCGCACGCCGATGAAACCGATACGTCACAGCCGGTCAAACTGGATCTGACACAGTGAAGCTTCTGGATTTCGAACGGTACAGGGAAACACGCGAAAAACGTGCCTATGCGCCCCTCATGCTGGTGCTGACAGCACTTTACCTGGTGTTTGAACTGGCCTTCAACGCGCGCCTGCTCGATATTACCGGCAGTTTCGCGACACGGCGCGATGTGGACGCGATCGAGTTCTATGGGCGGCTCATTTCCAGCCTTGCGCTGACACTTGCGTTCTGGGGCATGATCCTGCGCCGGGCGAATGCGACATACCAGGCACGGCCCAATGTAATCCGCGCGCTGTTCCTCAGCACGATCATCCTGATGCCTGCGGCCTATTACGGGGAAAAGGCGCTGCTGAACCGGATCGTGGCCCATTCCACGGGCGAGCAGCGCCGTGACGCGATGTTCTTGCAATATATCAAGCGCGACATCGTCCATAATGAAATGGACCCGCAAAAGATCAGGCTTGACGCCGAAACGCGCCAGTCCCCGGCGGGCAAGGCATTCCTGTCGATCCTGCCCCTGATGGGCCTGTCGGTCAGCGAGGGCGCAAAGCAGCAGGCCGAAGCCGCGGTCAAGGAGGCGATGGCCAAAACCGTGCGTCATGACACGGGGGGCACGGACGGCCACGTCTTTAACGAACAGTTCGCCGGCCCCGCAATACAGATCCGTGCAAGGTTCAACCGGTATGAAGACCTTGCGACCACCTACCTTCGCAACGGGCGATCATCTGTTGCACGGATGGCCTATATGAATGCCCTGGGCCGCGATGTTACGGGCGAACGGGAATTCATCCCGCCGGGGCTGAGTTTCGCGGCATTTGCCAACCTGCCCCCCTGTGTCGCGATGATGCGCCAGGCGCTGCATGTTCCCGATGACATCCCCATTTCGGCCAACATGACCGCAGAACAGTTCGCATCCGAAGTCCGCACCCCGATGGTCACGCGTGAGGTGGAACGACGGATTTCGGAACTTGATTTCCCTGCCGACACTTTTGTCGATGGGCAGGAACACGCGCAGATCGGGCGCGAGGCGATGGAGGCGGTCATTGCCCCGGCCCTTGCCCTCGTCTTTTCCGTGCTTGGCGCGCTGGTGCATCTGTATAAAAGCACGTTCTACCTGCTCTATAGCGCGCGGACCCCGACAGGTGTGGCCCACGCGGTCGTCAGCTGCATGCTGATTGCCGTCATCATTGCCCTGATACGTTCGCCCAATGACATCACGCGCTCTGACCTGTTCTCCTCGCTGGAGACACAGGTGAACGCCGCAAGCCCGTGGGGGCTGGGCCATGTGCTCAACACCTCGATCCGGTGGATGATCCAGGCGCAGCCGCATCTGTATCCCCTTAATGAGGCGGATCGCCGCCTGCTCCACCTGACCTTTGGCACCAGAGACATCGACACGACAGAGGCCGGGACGGGTGTAAAGGCTCCGGCATAAAGGCTGCGGGCACCGCGGCCCGTCCTAACGCGCCTGATGGCACGTGTACATATGACGGCATCGCCCGCGCGACGGGCGGTGCCGTTTTTCATTATTCCCCCGCACGCCCCCACCGTCGCGCACGGGCACAGTCGGGACCATCATCAGGGACGGCATAATAAGGGGCACAGTCACGAAGGATTGGCTTTCCCCCACATCCGTGCGGCGCGACAGTAGGGGGATGCAACGCCACGGCCACCGTGCCGTTTGTATGGCCGGGGCCGTGCGGGGAACCGTGCAGGAGGGGGGCGGGACATGACGGACGGGACAGGCAGGACACGGCGGACAGGACAGGGTCTGCTATGTTATGCCCTGTTTCATGGTTATGCCCTGCCGTGCCCTGTCATGTTCCGCCATGACATCCCGGCCACGCCCCACCGTGACACCCGCGAGATATAAAGGAAATCCCATGTTCCCACGCCTTCGACAGCTT
Source organism: Novacetimonas hansenii JCM 7643 (assembly GCF_000964405.1). Classification (GTDB taxonomy): domain Bacteria; phylum Pseudomonadota; class Alphaproteobacteria; order Acetobacterales; family Acetobacteraceae; genus Novacetimonas; species Novacetimonas hansenii. Next base: position 612 of record NZ_BANE01000006.1, on the reverse strand, counting down.
GCCCTGCTTGCCTGTGGCATTGCCGCGTTCACCGCCCCGGCCCTGTGCAATCGCGCACTGGCCGCCGATACGGCATCAGGCAGCCTGCTGGGCACGGACGGCACGGCGCATGGCAATGTGCATGTCACCGCCGCCCCCCATGGTGTCCTTGTGCGCATCACGGCACAGGGGCTGATCCCTGGCTGGCACGGCATACATTTCCATGAAAAAGGTAATTGCAGCGCCCCGAAATTCACCAGCGCGGGCGCACATGTCCATGCCACGACCCCGGTGGTGCATGGCCTGCTGAACGCCAATGCCAATGATGCGGGCGACCTGCCGAACATCTTTGTCGGGCCGGACGGCAACGCAACCGTAGAACTCTATTCCACGCTGGTCACGCTTAATGGCACGGATGGGCGCCCCGGCCTGCTCGACACGGATGGGTCTTCCCTCGTCATCCATGCCAACCCCGATGATTATCGCAGCCAGCCCATCGGCGGCGCGGGCGATCGCGTGGCCTGCGCCGCGCTCAGGTAATCCCCTGCCCCCTTGGGTCAAGGCAGTGGGGCCGGGTGCCCTGACCGGCGGCAGGCACCCGGCCCTGCCGCCGCGACCGTGCCGGGCGCATGT
>NZ_BANE01000007.1 GCF_000964405.1 Novacetimonas hansenii JCM 7643 | reverse complement strand
CGCCGGGCTGGTGCGGCTGGCGGTGGGGGGGGCTGCCGACCTGTACCGCATGCAGGTCCCGGCGGGCCTGATTGTGGATGCCGCACCGTTGACTGACCTTCTGGCCGACGCCCGGCGCAGGGTATGGGTCTGTGGCCCCGGCCTGACGGTGGAGGAGGTGGGCAGCGTCTTTCCCGTGCTGGTGGAGGCCGGGCGGCAGGTTGTGGCGGATGCTGGGGCATTTTCCATGGCGGCGGGGCGCCCCGGCCTTTTGCGTGGGGCGGCAGTCGTCACCCCCCACGCGGGGGAGTTTGCGCGTGTGTTCGGCCATCCCGGTGATGATCGCCTGGCTGCGGCGCGCGCGGCGGCGGTCCTGATTGATGCCGTGGTGGTGATGAAGGGGCCGGATACGATCATCGCCGCCCCGGATGGGCGGGTTGCGATCAACGATCATGCGACGCCCGCGCTGGGTACGGCGGGGTCAGGCGATACGCTGAGCGGGATCATCGCCGCCATGCTGGCTGCGGGTATGCCCGCGTGGGAGGGGGCATGCGCGGCCGTGTGGCTGCATGGAGAGGCCGCGATGCGCGCGGGGCCATGGCCCATTGCGGAGCAGTTCGACCTGCATCTGGGTGAGGCGCGCGCGAAGGCCGAGGCGGAAGGGCAAAAAAAGCACGGCTGAGAGTGTGTTATTCTGGTTCGCATCTTGCCCCGATGGCTACTCTGCGCTAAAGCCGCGCGCTTGTAGCTTGGGCAATGTGCGGGCGTGGTGGAATTGGTAGACACGCCAGATTTAGGTTCTGGTGACGCAAGTCGTGGGGGTTCAAGTCCCTTCGCCCGTACCATAAAACCCCGGCAATTCGCGTTATGCGAGCAGACGTGGTGGCCCAACCGGCCTCTTGCGTTCTTTGATACGTTCTGACCGAGAGGATGGCCTGGCAGATGCAGGTTACTGAAACGCTTTCCGATGGCCTGAAGCGCGGTTTTACCGTCACGGTTCCGGCGCAGGAAATTGAAAGCAAGCGCACGGCGCGCCTGAAAGAAATTGGACAGTCCATGAAGCTGCCCGGGTTCCGTCCCGGCAAGGTGCCGCTGAGCATCGTCAAGCAGCGTTTCGGGGCCGAGGTCCAGGGGGAAATCCTGGATCAGGTCATCGGTGACGCGACGCGCACGCTTCTGGATGAACGCGGCCTGCGCCCGGCGATGCAGCCGAAGGTTGAGCTCGTCTCCGGCGGGGAACCCGACAGCAAGGCCGACCTTGAATACACGCTTGCGTTCGAGATCCTGCCCGAAATCCCGGTGCCCGACCTTTCGGCACTGTCGCTGACACGGCTGAAGTCCGCGGTGAACGCGGAAACGGTTGACAAGGCGCTGAAGGAAATCGCCGGTCGCCAGCGTGAGTTTGAGACGATCACCGAGGACCGTCCCGCCGCAAACGGCGATGTCCTGATGGTTGATTTCGTCGGCAAGATCGACGGCGTCGCGTTCGATGGCGGTTCCGCCGACGACGTGAATGTCGAGATCGGTGGCGCGGGCTTCATCCCCGGCTTTGCCGAGCAGCTTGAAGGCATGAAGGCTGGTGACGAAAAGGTGATCCATGTCACGTTCCCGGCCGATTATCAGGCCGAGAACCTTGCAGGCAAGGAAGCCACCTTTGACATCAAGGCGAAGGAGCTGAAGCGTCCGGTCGATGCGCCGATTGATGACGAACTGGCCAAGAAGCTTGGTTTTGAAGGGCTGGAGCAGGTTCGTGAACTGATCACCAAGCAGGTGGAGCAGGAATACGAGCAGCTTTCGCGCCTGCGCCTGAAGCGCGACCTGCTGGACCAGTTGGCGGAAAAGACGGCGTTTGACGCGCCTCCGGGCATGGTTGACGCCGAATTCACGCAGATCTGGAACCGTATCGAGGAAGACCGCAAGGCTGGTCGTCTGGATGACGAGGACAAGGACAAGGACGAAGACACGCTGCGCGCCGACTATCGCAAGATTGCCGAACGCCGTGTGAAGCTTGGCCTGCTGCTGGCGGAAATCGGACGCGTCAACAACATCTCCGTCACGCAGGACGAGATGGTGCAGGCGATCCGTGCCGAAGCCATGCGCTATCCCGGCCAGGAACAGGCCGTGTTCGAGTTCTTTGGCAAGAACCCGCAGGCCGCCGACAGCCTGCGCGGCCCGATCTTTGAAAACAAGGTCATCGACTACATCGTCGAACTGGCAAAGGTCGAAGACAAGGAAGTGACGCCCGAGGAACTGGCCGAGATGCCGGAAGCCAGTGTCTGAGGCTGCGGTCATCTGAGGCTGCGGTTCAGGCCTTGCGGACGTCGGCTGGACGCGTAAAGATCGGTTGTGGTTTTTACGTGTCCAACGACCTTCGTGACGGGGCCAGCAGGTCATGTTCGCATCATATTGTCTAAAATGACGGCAATGGGGTGGTATCTGGCGTGTTTGTCTCTATTTTGTCATAAGTAACCGGGAAAGGTCCGGCTGCTCCGTTTTGATGGCGCGCCCATGCACGTCGGAAAATCAGGGCAGGTCGGGCTTTTGCTTTTCAGGATCGGGAATATGGCTATGAGGGATCGCAATCCCGTAGAGATCTTCAATAATGCTCTTGTGCCGATGGTGGTCGAGCAGACCTCTCGCGGGGAGCGGGCATTCGATATCTATTCCCGCCTGCTGCAAGAGCGCATCATCTTTCTGACCGGGCCTGTATACGATCAGGTTTCCGCCGTCGTGTCCGCGCAGCTCCTGTATCTGGAAAGCGTGAACCCGACCAAGGAAATCTCGTTCTATATCAACAGCCCTGGTGGGGTGGTGTCGGCTGGTCTCGCGATTTACGACACCATGCAGTATATCCGCAGCCCCGTCAGCACGGTGTGCATTGGTCAGGCAGCGTCGATGGGGTCGCTGCTGCTGGCCGGCGGGGAGAAGGGTCGCCGTTTCGCGCTGCCCAATTCCCGCGTGATGGTGCATCAGCCCTCCGGCGGGGCGCAGGGGCAGGCCAGTGACATCGAAATTCAGGCAACGGAAATCCTGACCATCCGCAAGCGCCTGAACGAGATCTATGAAAACCACACCGGCCGCACGCTTGAGGAAATCGAGCGCAAGCTCGAACGTGACAGCTACATGTCGGCGGAAGAGGCATGTGCGTTTGGCATCGTTGATGAAGTCGTACGCAACCATGCAACCGAAAAGGCCGCCGACTGATATGCATGCGGGCGACACGGGACTACGATGCGCGATGTCGCGTGCGCGTTCCCGTGTTCCTGCAGGCACGACGAAAGCCACCGTCGCGTGATACGGCTGGCGTGTTATTGGGGGAAGGGGATGCCGCGCGGTGCATCTTCAATCCCTTGGCGACTGGATAAGCTGCGGCGCACCGGGACAGGTGAAAGGTTCCGGTCGTCGGGAATGGACAGGTTCCTCCTTGCGGGGGAATAGGAGCGGTTATGAACAACAAATCCGGCGATTCCAAAAACACCCTTTATTGCTCGTTCTGTGGCAAGTCCCAGCACGAGGTCCGGAAGCTCATCGCCGGTCCAACCGTGTTCATTTGCGATGAATGCGTCGAACTGTGCATGGATATCATCCGCGAGGAGCATAAGACGCACCTTGTGAAATCGCGTGATGGCGTGCCGACCCCGCGTGAGATCTGCAATATCCTTGATGACTATGTCATCGGACAGATGCACGCCAAGAAGGTGCTGTCGGTTGCGGTCCATAACCATTACAAGCGTCTGGCCCACAGCCAGAAGAACAACGACGTCGAGATCGCAAAGTCGAACATCATGCTGATCGGCCCGACAGGATCGGGTAAGACGCTGCTGGCGCAGACGCTGGCGCGAATCCTTGATGTTCCATTCACCATGGCCGACGCCACGACCCTGACCGAAGCAGGTTATGTGGGTGAGGACGTGGAGAATATCATCCTCAAGCTGCTGCAGGCCGCAGATTACAATGTGGAGAAGGCGCAGCGCGGCATCGTCTATATCGACGAGATCGACAAGATTTCGCGCAAGTCCGACAATCCCTCGATCACCCGCGACGTCAGTGGGGAAGGCGTGCAGCAGGCATTGCTCAAGATCATGGAAGGGACGGTGGCCTCTGTCCCGCCGCAGGGCGGGCGCAAGCATCCACAGCAGGAATTCCTGCAGGTGGACACCACCAACATGCTGTTTATCTGTGGTGGTGCGTTCGCAGGCCTCGACAAGATCATCAGCGCCCGGGGCAAGGGATCGGGAATCGGGTTCGGCGCGGATGTGCAATCCCCCGATGACCGCCGCACGGGCGCGATCCTGCGCGATATCGAGCCCGAGGACCTGTTGAAGTTCGGCCTGATCCCTGAATTCATCGGTCGTCTGCCGGTTCTCGCCACGCTTGAAGACCTTGATGAAGCCGCGTTGATCGAGATCCTGACCAAGCCCAAGAATGCGTTGGTCAAGCAGTATGCGCGCCTGTTCCAGATGGAAGATGTGAAGCTTACCTTCTCCGATGAGGCGTTGAGTACGATCGCCCAGCGCGCGATTGCGCGGCGCACCGGTGCGCGTGGCCTGCGCGCCATTCTGGAAAGCATTCTGCTGACGACGATGTTCGACCTTCCGGGCCTGAAGAATGTAGAGGAAATCGTGGTCAACAAGGACGCGGCGGAAAACAAGGCCCCGCCGGTCTATGTCTATGGCAAGGCCCAGCCAGAAGAGCAGTCCGCCTGAGTCGCGCCGGATTTGCTTTTGGCAAAGGTTTTTCGTTTTTGATGATGCATGTCATTTGCGATTCTCTCACTTGTGCCAGTGAAGGCAAGTGACAACATGACTCATCAGGTCACCGCATGTGTGGTGTTACGGGTTCGCAGGCCGCGTGTCGGGTGTGGACCCGGGATCGTCCATCAGGAGGTCAAGTTACATGTCTGAATCCGAAAGACTGGACCAGGTGCCCGGCACCCCCGAAAATACGGAAAAGAATGTGCCGGTATCGGTGTCGTCGCATGAAGGCGACGACATTGCCCCGCGCGAAAAGGACACGATGGCCGTCCTGCCGCTGCGTGATATCGTGGTGTTTCCCCACATGATCGTGCCGCTGTTCGTGGGGCGGGAAAAATCCGTCCGTGCGTTGGAAGCCGTCACGAAGAACGACAAGCAGATCCTGCTGGTGGCGCAGAAGAACGCGTCGCAGGATGATCCGTCTGTCGATGATATTTACCGTTATGGCACGGTTTCCACGATCCTGCAGTTGCTGAAGCTGCCAGACGGGACGGTCAAGGTGCTGGTTGAAGGCGGGCGTCGTGCGCGCATTTCCACCCTGCATGAGATCGACGGCCATTTCGAGGCCGAGATCGAGGAAGTGTCGGAAGAGGAAACCGACGGCAAGGAAGCCGAGGCCCTGGGCCGCACGATCATTTCCCAGTTTGAGCAGTATATCAAACTGAACAAGAAGATCGCGCCGGAGGTTCTCGTCTCCCTCAATCAGATCGACAACCTGTCGAAGCTGGCGGATACGATCGCAAGCCACCTGAACCTCAAGATTTCCGAAAAACAGGAAATCCTTGAAATCCAGGATGTCAATGCACGTTTGGAACGGGTTTTCGCCCACATGGAGGCCGAAATCGGTGTCCTGCAGGTGGAAAAGCGCATCCGCAACCGCGTCAAGCGGCAGATGGAAAAAACGCAGCGCGAATACTATCTGAATGAGCAGCTCAAGGCGATCCAGAAGGAACTTGGCGAAGGTGAGGACGGTAAGGACGAGACCGCCGAGCTTGAGGAAAAGATCGCCAAGACCAAGCTGAGCAAGGAAGCGCGCGACAAGGCGGTGGCGGAGCTGAAGAAGCTGCGGACCATGAGCCCGATGTCAGCCGAATCGACGGTGGTGCGCAACTACCTCGACTGGCTGCTGGGCATTCCGTGGAAAAAGCGTTCCAAGGTGCGCCACGACCTGCCCGAAGCGGAAAAGATCCTCGATACCGACCATTATGGGCTGGAGAAGGTCAAGGAACGCATCCTTGAATATCTGGCGGTGCAGAGTCGTGCGCAGAAGCTCAAGGGGCCGATCCTGTGCCTTGTCGGGCCGCCGGGCGTGGGCAAGACGTCGCTTGCACGTTCGATCGCAAAGGCGACGGGACGGCAGTATGTGCGCATGTCGCTGGGTGGAATGCGTGACGAGGCGGAGATTCGCGGTCATCGGCGGACCTATATCGGTTCCATGCCCGGCAAGATCATTCAGGGCATGAAAAAGGCGAAGACGTCGAATCCGCTCTTCCTGCTTGATGAGATAGACAAGCTCGGTGCCGACTGGCGTGGCGATCCGTCCTCGGCATTGCTTGAGGTGCTGGACCCGGAGCAGAACGCAACCTTTGGCGATCACTATCTGGAGGTGGATTACGACCTGTCGGATGTGATGTTCATCACCACGGCTAACAGCCTGAACATGCCGCAGCCGCTGCTTGACCGCATGGAGATCATCCGCCTGTCAGGTTACACCGAGGATGAGAAGGTCGAGATTGCGAAGCGCCACCTGCTGTCCAAGCAGGCGGAGGCCAACAACCTCAAACCCGGCGAATGGTCCGTCAGCGACGACGCCCTGCTTGAACTGGTCCGCAGCTATACGCGTGAGGCCGGGGTGCGTAACCTTGAGCGTGAGATCGCCACCCTTGCGCGCAAGGCCGTGACGGAAATCGTGACGGGTAAGGCCAAGTCGGTTGCGATCACGAAGGACAACCTCGAAAAATATGCAGGCGTAAAGCGTTTCCGCCATGGCGAAACTGAAACCGAGGATATGGTCGGGGTCGTCACCGGCCTTGCCTGGACCGAAGTGGGGGGCGAGATCCTGACGATCGAGAGCGTGATGGTGCCGGGCAAGGGCAACATCAAGCTGACGGGCAAGCTTGGCGATGTGATGAAGGAAAGCGTGGCGGCGGCCCTGTCCTATGTCCGCAGCCGGGCCGTGTCGTTTGGCATCAAGCCGACATTGTTTGAAAAGCGTGACCTGCATGTGCATGTGCCCGAAGGCGCGACGCCCAAGGATGGCCCGTCGGCAGGCATCGCCATGGCCACGTCGATCGTCAGCGTGATGACCGGTATTCCCGTGCGTCGTGATGTCGGCATGACCGGGGAAATCACGTTGCGTGGGCGTGTGCTGGCCATCGGTGGGCTGAAGGAGAAGCTGCTGGCGGCGCATCGCGCGGGAATACGCACGGTCTTTATCCCCAAGGATAATGAAAAGGATCTGGTGGATATCCCCAAGACGGTGATCGACGACCTGAAGGTGATTCCCGTCGCCCACGTGGACGAGGTCATTTCCAAGGCGCTGGTCCATGCACCCGATCCAATCGAATGGGTGGAACCGCCTGAAGGCGTGGCCACCAATCCGGCCGCCGAACCGGCGCTGGCGTCGCTCCCGCACTGATTGGGGCACCTGTCAAGCGTAGCAAAATTGTCATGACAGGGGGGAATGACCGATTTTGTGGGTCATTCCCTGCCTTCGGTCGGTTGACGTGAGAGAAAACAGCGGCATAGTGCAGGCAGAAAATGCGACGCCAAAACATACGTGATGAAGCGGTCGCAGTCAGTTACATAGAAAGGCGTAAAATGGAGAAGCCACTTAACAAGCAGGAACTCGTTGCTGCTGTTGCCGAGAACGCCGACCTGGCAAAGGCGAAGGCGGGCGAAGTGGTCGATGCTGTGTTCGGCGCGATCGAAAAGGCCCTGTCCAACGGACAGGAAGTACGTCTGGTCGGTTTCGGTACGTTTGTGACCGCAACCCGCAAGGCCGCCAAGGGCCGCAACCCGCGCACGGGTGAAGAGATCGACATTCCGGCTTCGACTTCCGTGCGATTCAAGCCTGGCAAGAACCTGAAAGAAGCTGTAAGCAAATAAGCAGCTTGCCTCAGGTTGAGGGGTGCTGGTCCACGATGTGGATTACCGGCCCCTCTGTTTCTGATGCATCACAAGGGCGATTAGCTCAGCGGTAGAGCGTCTCGTTTACACCGAGAGGGTCGGCGGTTCGATCCCGTCATCGCCCACCATGCAGCATGCTGCATGATGATACTGATCCGGTGATCGTCATAAGATGACGATATTATCGCGATCAGGACGTTTCAGGTGTCATACCCTGTTGACGCCACCGGGATGGATCGATAGAGATCCCCACACACCTACGCGGGTGTAGCTCAGTTGGTTAGAGCGCCGGCCTGTCACGCCGG
>NZ_BANE01000008.1 GCF_000964405.1 Novacetimonas hansenii JCM 7643 | reverse complement strand
CGTCTTCTGAAGCTTTTTGGAAAAAGCTTCACCAAAAACCTTTAGAATTTCAGTATGTTATCGAAGCTGACTTTTCAAACAGTCTCTTAGATGTTTTTAAATGTGGGCAGGAAGCTGGGACAAACTTGGGCAGGGGCATCAGGGACGTCACCATTCGGTATGGCTGTGAAGTATATATTAACAAAAACCTTATAACATAAGGGACCATCATGTTGATCAGTAACGCTTCCTAGGAAAATATAATGGAACCTGTCCGGTTGGTCATTTGGGATCTGGATGAAACATTCTGGAACGGGACCCTGAGTGAAGGGGGCATCCATCCAGTTGAAAAGCACATCACCCTGATCAAGGCCCTGTCGGAGCGGGGGATTGTCAATTCCATATGTTCGAAAAATAATTTCGGGGATGCCGAAGCTGAACTGAAGAAAATTGGTGCATGGGAGTATTTTATCTTCCCACAGATCGCCTTTGCCCCCAAGGGACCAATGATAAAGGCAATCGTCGAAGCGACGAATCTGCGTCCCGAAACGATGATGTTCATTGATGATAATCCGATGAACCTGAACGAGGTCCTGTTTTTTTATCCAGGCATGCAGGTTGCCGATCCTGGAATTATTGGCAACATGCTTGAAGATGACAGGTTCCAGGGCAAACCGGATGCAGGGATGGATCGCCTTGCAAGGTATAAGGTGCTGGAGGAAAAGCATAAAGATCGGCAGGACATACAGGGGGATAATATCAGTTTTCTGAAACAGAGTGGGATCAGGGTCAGTTTTCATTATGATATAGAAAAAGAGTTTGATCGCATACATGAACTGGTCAACAGAACAAACCAACTCAATTTCACCAAAAATCGCTGGCCAGAAGATAGGGGGGCAGCGTGGAATATGTTCCAAAATGAGTTTTCGGAACGGTTTCCAGCAATCTCTGGATATGTAAAAGTTTCTGATAAATATGGTAACTATGGAATATGTGGGTTTTTCCTGATTGGTGAAGGCCGGGCAACACATTTCCTGTTTTCCTGCCGCATCATGAGCATGGGGGTGGAACAGTTCTGTTGGAACCATCTCATGCGGCCACATGTGCATGTCGTGGGGGATGTCATATCCTCGTTGGACGGGCATGTGGACTGGATAGAGATCGTTGACGATGTTGATGATGTTTCAAATAATTTTATCAGTGAATATGCAAAGAATTTGAAAGTATGCCTGCGTGGCGCATGTGATTTCACGTCCATGGAACATTATTTCCGGGCCCGTTATAATGTGATCGGGGAATTCCCGCTTGCTTATAAATCATGGGCTTTCAGCCCTTGGGTCAGGACTGTTGCGGTGACTGAGGCCTTGCAGACCCCGGAGGGACGCAAGCTTTTGCAGGCAACAAGTATTTTCCCGGAAAATTATCTGGAGTCGGCAGTCATAAGCGGGGAAGCCGATATTTACGTCCTGTCATTTTCCGTTGAATATGCAGCACATTTATATAGGTCCCGTTCCACCGGAGTAACGCTTTCATTATGCAATGATTTTCTGGCCGGGCGGGATTTCAGTGAAACATCCTATGAAACACTTGTCCAGAAATTTGGCCGCGATCCTGGCTTTTCGGAAAGCGAATGGGAATTCATGCAAAATGAGTTTGAATTTTTCGCCCATCATGACATCGGGATGTTCATGGCCGATGTCTGTAAACTATTCGAAAAATTAAAGGGTAAAAAGGTTATCGTGCTGGTCCTGAATGAACGGATAGGTACGGATAATTGGATCAGGTCGGTTTATGGGAACATCAACAGGATTGTCGTTCCCCTGTCGAAAATATATGGCTTTGATCTTGTAGATTACGGAAAATACGTCAGATCCACCGATGACCTCGCTGCGCCAGATGATCACGGAGTTCATTTCTCCCGTGAAGTATATCTGAAAATGGCTACGGAAATCATGGATATTTGCGATAAATATGCATTGGAAGTCGAAAAAACCGATTAATGGTCGGGAAACATAAAAGTTCTTGGCGCGGATTTTTGCAAAAAATTGGAAGAATAGTATTTTTTGGAAAAAATACGCGCCAAGGACTTTTATTGTTTCACCAATCGGCTGTTTTTAAAAAATATCTGGAACGATTTCAGGGAATCATAGGTGATGGATTGAAAATTTCTTAATGCTAGAGCATTTCCACCGAAAACCGGTTCGGTGGAACTGTTCCAGTTTGTTGTCTTTACGAGCATCTTCACCTGTTTGAATGTCGGCATTCAAACAGGATCTGCTCTAGCCGTATTCAGGAGGCAATATCTTTCGAGGATTTTTGAAAGAGAGTCATCATAATATTTTTAGGAAATCTGTGATTATTAAAAGATATTTTTATAAAATGCGCGAGCAGGAACGGATTATGTCCAGTGATTCTGATCCCGTCATCCGATTCGTGTCACGCAGTTTTCACACGGGACCGGCATATGATTTATTTTCTGTTTATGAAGCATATATAAAATATAAAAATCAGGGATAAGGAACATAAAATGAACGTGGTCGCTGTGATGAGGCTTCTTAACGAAGATGATGTTATTGAAGCAAATATAAGACATCACCTTGCTCATCTGGACCGTATTATTATCCTCGATGATGGCAGCGCGGACAGGACATTAGGGATCATTGAAGACATGATTCAGGAGGGTCTGGCAATCACGTTGATAGAGAAGCCATGTATTGTGTCGAGTGAACGCGAAAGAAATACATTCCTGTACAATACTGCATGCAGAGATTTTGATGCGGATTGGGTATTTTTCATTGATGCTGATGAATTCATTGATATGCGTGGCAGGGTTGAGGGGTTTTCGAATTTCATAAAAACCGTTCCTCCCAATTTTGAATCCATCCTTCTTCCCATCAGAAACTATATGGATACAATATTTGATAAAACCGAAGAACGGGTCGTGCCCCAGCGTATGATATGGAGAACGATAGAGAATATCGGCGTCCTGAAAGTTGCCGTCCGGGGCAAGATCCCTGGCAATATCCAAATCAGTGAAGGCAACCATACCGCATATCGTGATGGTATCGAACTGCATGCCTTTGGGGGCAGCAACCTGTGCATTGCGCATTATCCCCGGCGGTCCGGCTGGCAGGACATATATAAATGGATCATCATGCGATTGAAAATCACTGCGGCGGGGCGGCGTGAGGTCACAAAAGGCACGGGATCGCATTATATCGAACCACTGCGGATTTTGATGAACGACCCCAATCGGATCATTAATGACAAGGGTTTTTTCGAACGAACCCCTAACAGCGATTATACAATGGATATGATGAAGTATGATGGTGGTGACCTGAAATATACCGAAGACGCAGATTACAAGGCAAAATGTATCAAGCTGGTTCTGGAATATTCATTTTCTCTTGCGCGGGCATTCGGGCAGGAAATGGACGAGAACGAGCAGTTTCGTAATCGTATACTTGCATAAATCACCATCGGTCCCACAGGGACGTGTATGCGTAAAATAATACAGCTTTCCAGAAGCCCCTTTTTTAAAAAGGGTGCGTCTGGGGAATGATTTGAAGAAAATATTGTCATAAAAAACCCCTCCTGCATGGCGCAGGAGGGGTTTTCGTCACGGTTCGGATTGCTACGACGGTGGCTTACGTATTCATCGCGTCGAAGAAATCCTTGTTCGTCTTGCTGTATTTCAGCTTGTCGAGCAGGAAGTCCATTGCATCCATCGTGCCCATCGGCGCCAGGATACGGCGCAGGACCCACATCTTCGACAGGTCGGCGCGATCGACCAGCAGCTCTTCCTTGCGGGTACCACTCTTGGTGATGTCGATGGCCGGGAACGTGCGCTTGTCCGCCAGCTTGCGGTCAAGGATCAGTTCGGAGTTGCCGGTGCCCTTGAACTCTTCAAAGATCACTTCATCCATGCGGCTACCGGTATCGATCAGGGCGGTTGCGATGATCGTCAGCGACCCGCCTTCCTCAATGTTACGCGCCGCGCCAAAGAAGCGCTTGGGGCGCTGCAACGCGTTGGCATCCACACCACCGGTCAGCACCTTGCCCGATGACGGCACGACCGTGTTGTAGGCACGCGCCAGACGGGTGATCGAATCCAGCAGGATAACCACGTCGCGTTTGTGCTCGACCAGGCGCTTGGCCTTTTCCAGCACCATTTCGGTCACCTGCACATGACGCGTCGCCGGTTCGTCGAAGGTGGAGGACACGACCTCCCCCCTTACCGAGCGGGCCATGTCGGTCACTTCCTCGGGGCGTTCGTCGATCAGAAGGACGATCAGGAACACTTCGGGGTGGTTTGCGGAAATGGAGGACGCGATACTCTGCAGCATCACGGTCTTGCCGGTCCGTGGCGGCGCCACGATCAACGCGCGTTGCCCCATCCCGATGGGGGACACAAGGTCGATCACGCGTGGGGTAAAGTCGCGCGCCGGCCCCTTGCCCTTGCCTTTCGCACTGCCTTCGGCCGGTCCTACGGCGGTATTCTCGACCTCCATCTGCAGGCGGCGTTCGGGATATAGCGGCGTCAGGTTATCGAAATTGATGCGCTGGCGTACGGCCTCGGGCGGTTCGAAATTGATCGTATCGACCTTGAGCAGCGCAAAGTAACGTTCCCCATCGCGGGGCGCGCGGATCTGCCCTTCCACCGTATCGCCGGTGCGCAGGCCAAAGCGCCGCACCTGGCTGGGGGAGATATAGATATCGTCGGGACCGGGCAGGTAATTTGCCTCTGGCGAGCGGAGGAAGCCGAAGCCATCCGACAGGATTTCGAGTGTTCCATCCCCATAAATCGCCTGGTCATTCTCGGCCAGTGTCTTGAGGATGGTGAACATCAGTTCCTGCTTGCGCAGGGATGATGCGTTTTCAATGTTCAGACCTTCGGCATAAGCCAGAAGATCTGCTGGTGTTTTGGCCTTGAGTTCGGCGAGATGCATGCAAGCGTTGCCTTGGACTGGCAGTTCAGGGGGGAGGAATGGATAATATCCGGTGTGACATGGGGAAGCTGGCTGTCACATCCGAGCATCTGCAGACGAAGTCAGAAATGCGACGTGGATATTACATTCATACAGAGGATAAGGCATCATGGTCGTGCGACCACGCAGCTCATAGGGTGTCGATACTCCATGTGACCTGAAAAGTCAACATGGATTGCGATTACTTACCCAGCCACCCTTTGCGCCAGAACCACAGCAGCGGCAGGATCACGGTCGCCGCCATCAATGCCAGCGAATACCAGTATCCATATTTCCAGTTCAGTTCGGGGATATCATGGAAATTCATCCCATATATCCCCGCGACCAGAGTGGGCGCCACGCCAATGAAGCTGACCACCGTCAGGATCTTCATGCCGTTATTCTGTTCGATACTGATGAAGCCCAGAGTGGCATCAAGCAGGAACTGCACCTTGTTCGATGTCTGCGATACGAAATCATTAAGCGATTTGATATCGCGTTCCACTGTGGCAAGCCGCCCCTGTAATTTGTCTGACAGGTCGCGCTTTTTATTCTCGGTTACAAAGATGGTGATGCGTTCCAGTCCCAGCAGGCTGTCGCGCACCGACGACGCCAGGTCGCCTGACCGTCCCACACGGCTGAGCATGCTGCGCAGCAGCCCGTCCATGCGTCGCATCCCGCCATGTTCGGACTGGAACACGTCCTTGGACATCCCATCCAGCGCCTGTCCCAGATGTTCGAGGATATCCGCCAGCCGGTCCACGACCGCCTCAAGCAGCAGGGTGACGCATTCATCCCCCGACAGGCGGGTGGACTGTCCCGCCACCTGCCGCGCCACCACGTCGAATGCGGTGAAACCGGTAAAACGGATCGTCAGCAGCCGGTCGCGCATCAGGACGAATCCGACGGGGGAGGCAAAGAAGTCATCCCCGATCTGGCGCACCAGGGGCGTGGACAGATAAACCGCGTCATCTTCCATGAACAGGCGCGATGAACTTTCGATCTCGTCCAGTTCGGCGCGCGTGGGGATACGTTGTCCCGTGACCCGTGCGGCCAGTGCCTGCTCCTCCTCGGTCGGGTCCAGCAGGTCCAGCCACGGAACGTCCCTGACCTCTTGTGCATCGGCCTCGCTCGTGATCGTCCGGGCGGGCGAGCCGGGCCTGTGCGCAAGAAACATAAGCTATCCTCTTTTCGTAACCTGTCCCGGCCTATCATCGGGACAACCGGCTTTATGTCAAATCGTGACAGCCTGCCGGGGGGCAGGAGGGGGTGGCCTTTTCACGCCATCGGGTCCAGAACGCCGTAGGCGTATCATCGCGCGGGGACGTGCGATATACCATCATCGACACCCGCACGAATTTTATTCCCTGTGGAGAGCGAAAGTTGAGCGCAGCACAATCCCCGGCCCCGCCGTCCCGCGCGAACAGCCTGCGTACCGGCCCGGATGAACATGGGCGGTTTGGTATCTTTGGCGGCCGGTTTGTTGCCGAAACCCTGATGCCGCTGGTCCTCGAACTGACCGAAGCCTACAGGGAAGCACAGGCCGATCCCGAATTTCGGCGTGAACTGGAATATTACCTCAAGGATTATGTCGGCCGACCCAGCCCGCTGTGGTTCGCGCGTCGCCTGACGGCGGAACTTGGCGGTGCGCGTGTCTATATGAAGCGCGAGGAACTCAACCACACCGGCTCGCACAAGCTGAATAATGTGATGGGACAGATCCTGCTGGCACGCCGCATGGGCCGCACGCGCATCGTCGCCGAAACCGGCGCGGGACAGCATGGCGTCGCGACCGCCACGGTCTGCGCCCTGTTCGGCATGAAATGCTGCATCTACATGGGGGCGACCGATGTGGAGCGGCAGAAGCCCAACGTGTTCCGCATGCGCCTGCTGGGGGCGGAGGTCATTCCCGTCACGGCCGGGGCGGGGACGCTGAAGGACGCAATGAACGAGGCGATGCGCGATTGGGTCACGAATGTGCGCGACACCTATTTCCTTGTCGGTACGGTGGCCGGGCCGCACCCCTATCCAGAGATGGTGCGTGATTTTCAGTCGATTATCGGTGTGGAAACCAAACAGCAGATCCTGGAGGCCGAAGGCCGCCTGCCTGATGCGATTGTCGCGGCCATCGGTGGCGGGTCGAACGCGATGGGCATCTTCCACCCGTTCCTTGATGACCTGTCCGTGCGCCTGATCGGGGTGGAAGCCGCGGGCCGTGGCCTTGATAGCGGGGAGACCGCCGCTTCCATCGAGCGTGGGCGCCCCGGTGTGCTGCATGGCAACCGCACCTATCTGCTACAGGATGCGGACGGGCAGATCGCAGAGGCGCATTCCATCAGCGCGGGCCTTGATTACCCCGGCATCGGGCCGGAACATTCCTGGCTGCATGATATTGGCCGCGCCGAATATGTTGGTGCAACCGATGACGAGGCCCTGGCCGCGTTCCAGCTCTGCACGCGGACGGAGGGGATCATTCCCGCGCTGGAATGCGCCCACGCCCTGGCCTATGTCGCAAAGCTGGCGCCCACCATGTCGCCGGATCAGGTCATCGTACTGAACGTATCAGGCCGGGGGGACAAGGACATCTTCACCGTCGCCGCGCATCTGGGAGTGTCGTTGTGAGCCGTATTGCCAGTCGATTCGCCGCCCTGAAGCAACAGGGGCGTGGCGCCCTGATCCCGTATGTGGAGGCATGCGACCCCGATTATGAAACCTCGCTCGCATTGCTCAAGGGGATGCCGGGGGCAGGCGCTGACCTGATCGAGGTCGGCATGCCCTTCAGCGACCCCAGCGCCGATGGCCCGACCATCCAGAAGGCGGCGCTGCGTGGTCTGCGTGGCGGGGCGAACATGCCGCGCGTGCTGGAGATGATCGCGGAATTCCGGCGCGACGATCATGACACGCCGATCATCCTGATGGGATATCTCAACCCGATCGAGGCATATGGCCATGAACGGTTCTGCGCCGACGCCGCGCGCGCGGGCGTGGACGGGCTGATTATCGTCGATGTCCCGCCAGAGGAAGGCGACCTGCTGCGTGGGCCTGCCGCGGCGAACGGGCTGGACATCATCCGCCTTGTCGCGCCAACCACGCCGGATGCGCGCCTGCCGGTTGTACTGAATGGGGCATCTGGCTTCCTGTATTATGTCAGTATCACAGGTGTAACCGGCACACGCACGGCCAGTACCGATGAACTTGCCGTCGCAATCCCGCGCCTGCGCGCCGTGACGGACCTGCCGATCGCCATCGGCTTTGGCATCCGCGCCCCGGCGCAGGCGGCCAATGCCGTGCGTGCCGCCGATGCGGCCGTTGTGGCCTCCGCATTGCTCAACACGCTTGAGGGGACGCTTGATGCGGATGGGAACGCCACGGCGCAGACCGTTGACAGTGTGCTGTCGCACTTGCGCGAACTGGCCGATGCGGTCCATGCCGCGCGGGTATGAACGTGAATCTGGCATAACGTGCGATCTGCCTGTATGGAGCAGGCGCATAGACGTACGTCAGGGAGAGGTAACATGAGCTGGCTGACCGAATATGTCCGGCCCAAGATCCGTGGCCTGCTCAAGCGGGAAGTGCCGGACAACCTGTGGACCAATTGCGAGTCCTGTGAACAGATGATCCTGGTCAAGGATCTGCGGCGCGCGATGAATGTCTGTCCGCATTGCGGGCACCATATGCGCGCCTCGGTGCATGAGCGCCTGGAATGGACGTTCGACAAGGGGGAGTTCACCCGTATCGAACTGCCAAAGGCCCCGGTTGATCCCCTGTCCTTTCGTGACCGCAAGCGTTACACAGACCGGCTGAAGGACGAGCGCGCGAAGTCCCAGCTTGAGGAATCAATGGCGGTCGCGCATGGCCGCATCGGTGGGCATGATGCGGTTGTCGCGGTCATGGCGTTTGAATTCATCGCCGGCACGATGGGGGCGGCATTGGGCGAGGCATTCCTTGCCGCCGCCCGCCTTGCGATCCTGCAACAGGCCCCGCTGATCGTCTTTACCGCATCGGGTGGGGCGCGCATGCAGGAAGGGATGCTCAGCCTGATGCAGATGCCGCGCACGACCATCGCGGTGGAAATGCTGCGCGAGGCAAGGCTGCCTTATATCGTGGTCATGACCAACCCGACGACGGGCGGGGTCTCTGCCTCCTTTGCGATGCTGGGCGATGTCCAGATTGCGGAACCGAACGCCCTGATCGGCTTTGCCGGGCAGCGCGTGATCGAGGATACCGTGCGCGAAAAGTTGCCCGAAGGGTTCCAGCGCGCGGAATATCTGCTTGATCACGGCATGCTCGACATGGTGGTCACGCGGTCTGAACTGCCGACCATCCTTGGCACCCTGATCGGGCAACTCAACCACGCCCATATCACGCCATCCGCAGCGTAACCTGCGCGGCGTAACCTGTAACGGTCCATCATGAATGCTTCGCCAACGTCCGGTCTTGGTCCTGAATTCGCCGGGCGTACCGGTGTGATCCTCGAACGGCTGAACCAGCTTTATCCGGCATTGATCGACCTGTCGCTGGGGCGTCTGGAACATCTGCTGGCGCGTCTGGGTCATCCCGAACGCCATCTGCCGCCGGTCATCCATGTGGCGGGCACCAATGGCAAGGGCAGCACCTGTGCCATGATCCGCGCGATTGCGGAGGCGGCGGGATGGCGTGTCCATGTCATGACGTCGCCGCATCTTGTGCATGTGACCGAACGCTTCCGTATTGCCGGGCGTCTTGTGTCCGAACCTGAACTGGCTGCGGTGCTGGAGGAGATCGAACGCGTCAATGAAGGCGCGCCGATCACCGTGTTCGAGGTCCTGACAGCGGCGGGATTCGTGCTGGGCGCGCGTCATCCTGCCGAATTGATGATCGTCGAAGTCGGGCTGGGCGGGCGTTACGACGCGACCAATGTGCTGGCGCGCCCGGCGGCATGCGCTATTGCCTCCATCTCCATGGATCATGAGGCGTTCCTTGGCGATACGCTGGAAAAGATCGCCCTGGAAAAAGCCGGTATCATCAAGGATTTCGTACCGGTTGCCACCGGACGGCACCCGGCGGACGTGATGGGTGTGATCGCCCGCACGGCGGCGGAACATGATGCGCCCTTGTGGCGGCGTGGTCATGAATGGTCCATCACCCCGTCACCCGATGGCGCGCGTCTGGTCTATCGCGATGGGGAAGGGATGCTGGAACTGCCGCATCCCGGCATGCACGGGGCGCATCAGGTGGATAATGCGGGCCTTGCGGTTGCCACCCTGCGTGCAAGTGGCCTGTCGATCCCGGCTGGCGCGTGGGCGGGCCTTGCCGATGCGCACTGGCCTGCACGGTTGCAACGGTTGGGGGGCGCGCTGGCGCAGGTTCTGCCCGATGGGTGGGATCTGTGGCTCGATGGTGGGCACAACCCCGGAGCGGGTGATGCATTGGCGCGCGTGATACAGGACTGGTCTGATCGTCCCGTCCACCTGATCGTTGGTATGAAACAGACCAAGGATGCCTCCGGTTTCCTTGCCCCGTTGCTGCCCCACGCCGCAAGTGTGCAGGCCGTGGCGGAGCCTGAGCAGCACCTTGCCCTGCCGGTCGCAGAGATTATCGCGGCAGGACAGGGACGTGTCACCGCAGGCCCTACCATCCGTCAGGCGTTGGAACATTTGTCACACAATAATACGCCGTCCCAGCCGCCGGCACGGGTGGTGATCTGCGGCAGCCTGTATCTGGCCGGGGTGGCGTTGCAGCAGGATGGCTGGATCGCGACCTGATCCGAAACCCCTGTATTGCATAAACCCCTGTATTGAATGCGGTATCAGGGTGCAGCCCGGACCTGGCAGGGAGCATGCTCCCTGCACCCTCGATCTGTTGAGGCGAAGGGGTTTCCAAAGGTCTGTGACCTTTGGTGGGGGTTCGGGGGCAAAGCCCCTGAAGGTCGCCATCAGGTGACGAAACCCCTGTATTGAGTAAGGCATCCGGGTGCGGCCCGGACCCGGCAGGGAGCATGGCTCCCTGCACCCTCGACCTATTTATGGAAAGTGGTTTTCGACAGGCCGTGGCGTGTTATGGCAGCAGGATCGTGCTGCCCGTGGTCTTGCGTGATTCCAGCGCGACATGCGCCTGTGCGGCGTCTTTCAGGGCGAAACTCTGTCCGATGCGTGGGGTCAGGATGCCCTGTTCCACCAGTCCGAACAGTTCCGTCGCACCCTCCACCAGTTCATCACGCTGTGCGATATAGGTGCCCAGTGACGGGCGCGTCAGATACAGGCTGCCATGACTGGCCAATGTGCCGACCGCAACATCCGTTACCGCGCCGGATGCGTTGCCATAGCTGACCATCAGGCCACGTGGCGCAAGGCAGTTCAGGCTGTCTTCGAACGTGACGCGGCCGATACTGTCATAGACGACCGGCACCATTGCACCGTCGGTCAGGTCGCGGACCCGCGTGGGGATGTCATGTGTGCCGACCAGGATGTCGGCCGCCCCGTTGGCGCGTGCCAGTTCGGCCTTTTCCTCGGTCGAAACAACGCCAATGACACGTGCGCCCAGATGCCGCGCCCATTGGCACATCAGCAACCCGACCCCACCTGCCGCCGCATAGACGAGGATGTTTTCCCCCTTGCGCACCTTATATACCTGTCGCAACAGCATATGCACCGACAGGCCGCGCAACATGATTCCCGCCGCCGTTTCGAACGGAATGGCGGCAGGCAGCGCCACCACGCGGTCTGCCGCGATGACACGGTGATGCGCATATCCGCCCAGAACGATGGGATAGGCCACCCGCGCCCCCACCGCGAGGTCGGTCACACCGGGGCCAACCGCCGTCACCACGCCCGCACCCTCCATGCCCGGCGTCGCGGGCAGGGAAGGGAATTTGTAAAGGCCACTGCGGTAATAGGTGTCAATGAAATTGACGCCCATTGCCTCTTGGCGGATCAGGACCTCGCCTTTGCCCGGAACGGGAATTGGCAGGTCTTCGATACGCAGGACGTCGGGACCGCCATATTCGTGGACGCGGATGACTGTGTTCATGACAGGGTTTCCTTGTGGTGAAGGAGGCTGTGTGTTTAATCCAGATCGGGGGCGTCGGTTTCCAGATCCCGCAGGAAGGCGCGGTCCATCGCCCCGCGATCGCCGGGATAGGTATCCGCGTCGTAATCCGCGCATCCTTCCATATTTACCCGGTGGCAGGGGATCAGGATGGGTATGGGGTTTTCGCTGCATGCGGCCACAACGTCGGCCACCGTCACGCTGGCCTGCCGTGCGACCTCGGCGCAGGGGAGGGTATGGCCCATCGGGATGGTGCGGATGAATGTCCATGCCGCAACCTGCTGTGGTGTGCCATAAGGGGACAGCGGCAGGGTGCATGGCGTGGTGTCCCCATCGAAATAGGCATCGAGCCAGTCGCATGCGCGTCGCAACAGGGGTGTTTCTTCCTGGTCCCGGCCCCAACCCCAGTCGAGCGCCACAATCGTGTCGTCCTCGGCCGAGACGGTCAGCGGGCCAGTGGGGGAATGCAGGGAGAGTTGTGGCATGTGTCACCTTGATCACGACAGGGACGTGGACGATAACCCGTTCCCGTCACAGAGGAAATGGGAACAACCCGAATGACCGCGGCAACCGAGCTTCCAGTAAGGCGACATGGCGACGGTATGGCGCCCGTGATTTTTGCCCTCGCCACCGGTGCGGGGCGCGCCGCCATTGCCGTCATGCGTATCAGTGGCGCCGGGTGTGATGCAATCCTGCGCAGCCTGTGCGGTGGCCTGCCTGAACCGCGCCGCGCGTCATTGCGTGGGATATGGCGACGTGATGCGGATGCGGGGCCGGGCGTGTTGCTGGATCGTGCCGTCGTGCTGTGGTTTCCCGGTCCCAACAGCTATACTGGCGAGGACAGTGCCGAACTGCACCTGCATGCCGGGCCTGCGGTCATTGCCGGTGTGGCCGATGCGCTGGTGGCGCTGGGTGCGCGTCCCGCCGAACCTGGGGAGTTCACGCGCCGTGCTTTTGCCGGCGGTCGGCTCGACCTTGTGCAGGCGGAAGGGATTGCCGACCTGATTGATGCGGAAACCGAGGCCCAGCGGCGGCAGGCGCTGGCACAGGCCGATGGCGCACAAAGTCGCCTGTATGAGGATTGGGCCGCGCGTCTGCGGACAGCGCTTGCCCATCAGGAAGCATTGATCGATTTCCCGGACGAGGACCTGCCGCCGGAAGTGGAAGACGCATTGCTTGGCACGCTTGCGCAGTTGCGCGACGAAATGCAGGCGTACCTTGATGATGGCAGTCAGGGAGAGCGCCTGCGTCGGGGGCTGGTATTTACGATTGTAGGCGAGCCCAATGTGGGGAAGTCGAGCCTGCTGAACACGCTGGCGCAGCGTGACGCCGCCATCGTGTCGTCGCGTGCCGGGACCACGCGCGATGCGATCGAGGTGCGCATCGTGCTGGGTGATGTCCCGGTGATAGTGGTGGATACGGCGGGCCTGCGTGAAACCGATGACGAAATAGAGGCCGAGGGCGTGCGACGTGCATTGTTTCACGTGAAACAGGCAGATTGCGTGATACATGTGTTTTCAGGGGCAGCGGTACCGGATAAGGTCGGCCCCGACAGCATCATGGTCTGCAACAGGATTGATGAGGTTGCCGCCCCGCCGGGCATCATGGGTATCAGTGTGCGGACCGGGGAAGGGATGGAGGCCCTGCGTGATGTTCTGGCGCAACGTGCGCGCGACCTGACGCAGGGACGTGCCGCCGCCCCCCTGACGCGGGCGCGTCATCGCGCAGCGATCGAGGAGACGGCCCATCACCTGAACCGCGCCGCCGATGATGCATGGCCGGAGGTGCGGGGCGAGGAAATGCGTCTGGCGATGCGTGCACTGGGGCGCCTGACCGGGGCCGTAGGGGTGGAGGCGCTGCTGGACACGGTGTTCGGGCAGTTCTGTATCGGCAAGTAGGGATAGAGCAGGAGCAGGGGGTAGGGTGAACGCCACGTACAACGCCACTTATGATGTGATCGTGATTGGCGGCGGCCATGCCGGGTGCGAGGCCGCTGCCGCTGCCGCGCGGTGTGGCGCGCGGACCATGCTGCTGACCCATCAGCGCGCGACGGTGGGGGTGATGTCGTGCAACCCCGCAATCGGTGGAATTGGCAAGGGGCATCTTGTGCGCGAAATTGACGCGCTGGATGGCCTGATGGGGAAGGCGGCGGACCGGGCGGGTATTCATTTCAAGCTGCTCAACCGCTCCAAGGGGCCTGCCGTCCATGGTCCGCGTGCGCAGGCGGACCGCTCCCTTTACCAGCGTGCGATCCTCGATCTTCTGGCTGAAACCGAAGGTCTGGAGATTGTCGAGGGCGCTGCGGGTGATCTTGTGGTGGATGATGGCCACACGGTCCGTGGCGTTGTGTGTGAGGATGGGCGCATCTTCCATGCCGGGGCGGTCGTCCTGACGGCGGGGACGTTCCTGCGGGGGGTCATCCATGTTGGCCATGACAGTCAGCCTGCCGGACGTGTGGGGGAGGCCCCGGCCCGTAGGCTGGGGGAGCGGTTGCAGGCGCTGGGCCTGCGGATGGGGCGGCTGAAGACCGGCACGCCCGCCCGTATTGCCCGTGACAGCATCGACTGGGATGCTCTGGCGGAGGATCGGGGCGATGCGATTCCCGAACCGTTCAGCCGCATGACCGACACGATCACGAACCCCCAGGTGTCATGCCGCATTACCGCGACGACACCCCGTACGCACGATATCATTCGTGAACATCTGCACCTGTCGGCCATTTATGGTGGCGCGATTTCGGGGCGGGGGCCGCGTTACTGTCCTTCCATCGAGGACAAGGTCGTACGCTTCGCACAGCGTGACAGCCACCAGATATTCCTTGAACCCGAGGCGCTGCCGGATAATCCCGGGGGGGGACTGGTCTATCCCAATGGGATCTCCACCAGTCTGCCTGCGGATGTGCAGGAACAGATGTTGCATTCCATACCCGGGCTGGAACGCTGTCGTATCGTGCGCCCCGGCTATGCGGTTGAATATGACTATGTCGATCCGCGTGAGCTGACCCCCGCGCTGGAGCTGAAGTCCCTGCCGGGCCTGTTCCTTGCCGGGCAGGTCAATGGCACAACGGGATATGAGGAAGCCGGCGCGCAGGGAATCGTGGCCGGTATCAACGCCGCGCGTCGTGCGGCGGGCGAGGGGGCGGTGACGCTGGATCGGGGCACGGCCTATATCGGTGTCATGATTGATGACCTGACGACGCAGGGGGTGTCCGAACCCTATCGCATGTTCACGTCGCGTGCGGAATATCGCCTGACGTTGCGCGCGGATAATGCCGACCTGCGCCTGACGCCGCTGGGCATGGCATGGGGCTGTATCGGCCCCGCGCGCCGTCAGCGCTTTGCGGAGGAGCAGGCCGCGATCGACATGGCGATGGAACGTGCCCGCACCGATACCTATCCGCCCGAAACCCTGCGGCGTGAGGGGATTACAGTATCTGCCGACGGGCGTGCGCGATCGTTGCTGGATGTCATGGCGACGGGGGCGCTGATGGATGTGGTGGAGAATGTTGCCCCATGGGTGGGCAGCCTGTCGCCACGGGTGCGTCAGCATGTCGCGACCGAAGCCCGGTACAGCGGATACCTGTCCCGACAGGAACGCGAAATCCGCCAGCTTGCCAATGACGGACGCCTCGTCTTGCCGCATGACCTTGATTACCATGCGATTGGTGGCCTCAGTACCGAAATGCAGGAACGCCTGTCGCAGGCGCGGCCTGTCACTTTTGGTGCGGCACAGCGCATTCCCGGCATTACGCCTTCCGCACTGGTGGCTGTATTGTCGCATGTGCGGCAGGTGGCCTGATGTCGGGGGCAGACATGATGGGGCATGCAGGTGTGCTGGATGATGTTTCACGTGAAACACGCGATCGCCTGACGGCCTATGCTGACCTGCTGGTGCGCTGGAATGCGCGCATCAACCTTGTGTCCCGTCCGGACCTGGCGCAGTTATGGCCCCGCCATATTGCCGACAGCCTGCAACTTGCGGCCCTGATCCCACAGGGTGCGCGGGTTGTGGATATGGGGTCGGGCGGGGGATTTCCCGGGCTGGTGATTGCGATGGCGACTGACGCGCATGTCACGCTGATTGAATCTGACCAACGCAAGGCCGCGTTCCTGCGCGAGGCCTCCCGTGTGGCGGGTGTGCGCACCCGTGTCATCGCCGCGCGGATCGAGGCGGCGGAGGCCGGGCCTGCCGATATCGTCACCGCGCGTGCCCTGGCCCCATTGCCGCAGTTATTGCAATGGGGCGTACGATTTCTGGATAAGGAAGGATTCTGCCTGTTTCTGAAGGGAAAGAACGCAGACGAAGAACTCAATGCCGCCAATGCCGACTGGCGTATGGCGGTGACTCGAATTCCAAGCCGCACTGATGCGGATGGTATCATTCTTAGATTGAGCGATATAAGGCGTGTCACAGACCACAACCATGCATCATCCGGTCGATAAGGCCGCGCATGCCCCCCGCATCATCGCCCTTGCGAACCAGAAGGGCGGGGTGGGGAAAACAACTACTGCCATCAACCTTGCCGCCGGTCTTGCGGCAGGTGGGTTCCGTGTTCTGCTGATTGATATCGACCCGCAGGGAAATGCGTCCACCGGGTTGGGGATCGGTTATGAAAACCGGCGTCGTGGGACCTATGCCCTGATTGGGGAGGATGCGCCGGCGGCTGACCTGATCCAGGAAACATCCGTTCCCGGCCTGTCGGTTATTGCGGCGGATACCGAACTGGCCGGGGCGGAACTGGAACTGGTCATGTCGGATCGACGGGAATATCGCCTGCGTGATGCCATTGCGCGGATTGGCGGTGAATATGATGTCATCCTGATTGATTGCCCACCCAGCCTTGGCCTGTTGACGCTGAATGCGCTTGTGGCCGCACAGGCGGTGATCGTGCCGTTGCAGTGCGAGTTTTTTGCGCTGGAAGGGATCAGCCAGTTGGTGCGCACCGTCAACAGCCTGTGCAAGTCCCTGAACCCGGCGCTGAAGCTGGAGGGAATCGTGCTGACGATGTATGACCGGCGTAACAACCTGTCGGAACTGGTGGCGGCGGACGCCCGCAGCTTCTTTGGCGATCGCGTGCTGGAGACGGTCATTCCGCGCAATATTCGCATTTCCGAAGCACAGAGCCATGGGCAGGCCGTGATGTTTTACGACGCCCGTTCCTCCGGCAGC
Source organism: Novacetimonas hansenii JCM 7643 (assembly GCF_000964405.1). Classification (GTDB taxonomy): domain Bacteria; phylum Pseudomonadota; class Alphaproteobacteria; order Acetobacterales; family Acetobacteraceae; genus Novacetimonas; species Novacetimonas hansenii. The sequence goes on along the minus strand of NZ_BANE01000008.1, from coordinate 21,480 downwards.
CAGGCCTATAGGGCGCTGTCGGATGAAGTGACCTCACGCCTTGCACTCAGGGCGGGCCGGAAAGGGAAAAAGCAGGGATGAAACCCAAGAAGGATGCCGCCCGCCCACGATTGGGCCGGGGGCTTGCCGCGTTGCTCGGCGATCAGGTGAACATGCTCAATCCTGCACCGGGGCTGGAACCGCGTAAAAATATGGATGGTGGCTCTGTGCTTCCGGTGGATGTCCTTGAACCCGGCCCGTTCCAGCCGCGCCAGCACATGGCCCCCGAAGCGTTGGAAGAACTGGCGGATTCCATCCGTACGCGGGGTATTTTGCAGCCGATCCTTGTGCGTCCCCACCCGGATCGTCCCAATATGTTCCAGATCATCGCCGGGGAACGACGCTGGCGTGCCGCCCAGCTTGCGTCCCTGCATGAGGTGCCGGTCCATATCCGTGCCCTTGACGATGGCGATGCGATGGCGGCGGCGCTGGTGGAAAACCTGCAACGCGCAGACCTGAATGCCATGGAAGAGGCGGAGGGCCTGCAACGTCTGCTCGACGATTACCGCCTGACACAGGAAGAACTGGCGGGGGCCATTGGCAAGTCACGCCCCCATGTCGCCAATATGGTGCGCCTGTTGCAACTTCCCCCGCCTGTGCGTGATGCCGTGCGGGACAGGGAACTGTCGGCGGGTCATGCACGTGCGCTTCTGGCGCATCCCGATCCTGTCGCGGCGCTGAAGGTTGTGCTGAAACAGGGGCTCAACGTCCGCCAGACCGAGGCCCTGTCGAAAAAAACGGATGCAAAGAACAAGGTCGCGGCAAAGCGGGAGGAGCAGGCGCATAAAGACCCGGAAATCGGGTCGTTGGAACGTGACCTGACGGCAAAGCTCGGGTTGAAGGTCCAGATTACCTTTGATGGCAAGGGTGGTTCGCTGCGTGTGGATTACCGTTCCCTGGACCAGTTCGATGGGTTGCTGCGGCTGTTGCAGGCATGAGGCATGAGGCATGAGGCATGAGGGAAGGGGGCAGAGGGTTCTTTCCTGCGGAAAAGGACCAGGCCGCTTCTGGAATTATACGGGGTGGTTTCAAACCTCTGCCCATGGCCCGATCGGGGGAATGTTTCTGCGGGTTTTGAATGTGTGTTCTTTCGGGCGTTAAAAAACAAACGATGAACCTGTGGACGTTCAGGTGGGGTGATGGTGATCCATGGGGTGGGTTCACTATGTTGGAAAAAATATTCAAAAAACCCCTTGTCGCCATGGGCCTGTCTTGGTAAAAGCCCCTCACCCGAAAGGGGAAAGTCTGTGGGCGCATAGCTCAGTTGGTAGAGCAGCTGACTCTTAATCAGCGGGTCCAAGGTTCGAGCCCTTGTGCGCCCACCACAGAATTCCGGTGTAACGCCGATTGCCGTATGAAAATCCCGGTATCATCTGATGCCGGGATTTTTTGTATCTGGACAACAATCCGGCAATATCCGTCCGGGATGCCCGATAAAGATCATAAACGGTGCCATGCTGCCTTTTCGACAAGGGCGACGTTGTTGCAGATTTTTGAAAAATCTCCACCAAAATCCCGTTACCATTCAGGTCATGTACCGTGGATATGCAGGTTCCAGCCATTGGACGGGGACGGGGTGTTCTGCTGTGGATATGGCCGGTTCTGATATCAGGAAAGGAAGCGTCGTCAGTGAAGCAGTATATCCTGTCCCTTGCCATTTATCTGGTGGCTGGTTTTTGTGAAATTGGTGGCTGTTTTGCTTTTTGGGCGTGGTTGCGGCTGGGGCGGTCCATCGCCTGTCTGATCCCTGGCATGGCGGCGCTGGTGGCGTTTGCGTGGTTGCTGACACGCATTGATACCGATACGGCGGGGCAGGCCTATGCGGCCTATGGCGGGATCTATATCCTTGCATCCCTGACATGGATGCGCGTGGTGGAGGGATATGCCCCGACACGTTGGGAAATCCTGGGGGCTGCGATCTGCCTGATCGGGGCAGGGGTGATCCTGTTCCATCCCCGCAATGCATAAACTGCCGCGATAGCCCCGCAGAGAGGTCGCAGCCCCAGAGTCCTGAAAGGGGGGCGGTATCAGAAGGTTTGTCATTCTTTGGCAGGCCATTTGAAATGGCAGGACCAGTCACCTACTGACATTATAAATGTTTATGGCGTCGCTGTTCTCGGAGCGTGTCTGAAAACAGCTCATTGAGAAAAAATAAGAAAAGTTTCTGGACGCCGCTTTTTATTTCAGAAAGGCGGCGTCTTCTGAAGCTTTTTGGAAAAAGCTTCAGAAAAAAATCTTTATAATTTCAGTATGTTATCAAGAATGACTTTTCAAGCAGTCTCTCAAACGCTGCGCAAAGATATGGATCTTTGGGAAAAGGCATATGTCTGGATTCACTCCAGTGCGATGGGCTTGTATGTCGGGGTATAGATCATGCCCTCGACCCATTTGCGGATATCGTCGGGGCGTTCGACATGGGCCATGTCATGGTCAAAGATATATTCCGCAAGGCGACAGGCCGAGGTGATTTCCACCTCCACGATCTGGTCCTGTGGCGGGAACAGCCGCCCGCGCGCACGGCTTGCGGTATCCACCTGATCCGCAAGCGCATGTGCGGCCTCGATGATGATATCATCGGTGATGTGGCGTGGGCATGTGGCATAGGTGGCCAGGCCGAGCCCCGGAAAGATATAGAAATTGTTGGCCTGCCCCGGATGGAAGGACCGGTCCCCGACCTGGACCACTGGATACTGGATGCCGGCGGCATACAGGGCCTGTCCCTTTGACCAGGTATAAGCCTGTTCCGCCGTGCATTCGGCATTGGGGATCGACAGGGCAAAGATGATGGGACGGCTGTTGATCGCGCTCATGCGTTCGACCACCGCCTGTGTGAAGGCATCCCCCATGGTGGATACCCCGATCAGGATCGTGGGACGCACCCGCGTAATCACGTCAAGAAGGTCTGTCGTGGGCGTATCATCGCGGGCATAGCGGCGCTGCTGTTCCGACAGGTCGGTGCGCGATGTGACCAGCAGCCCGTCCTTGTCCATCATGGTGATGCGCGCGCGCGCGGCATCTTCCGACAGGCCCTCGCGCTGCATGGCGCGTACAAGCAGGTCCGCAATACCCAGCCCTGATGACCCCGCGCCCAGAAACACAACTTTCTGGGCCGACAAAGGGGCTTCCAGAATCTGTAGGGCCGTGGTCAAGCCGGCCAGTGTGACAGCCGCAGTGCCCTGGATGTCGTCATTGTAGCACAAAACACGGTCGCGATAATGCGCAAGGTAGCGGATCGCATCCGTACCTTTCCAATCCTCGAAATGGATGCAGCAGGGGGGGAAGACCTCCTGTACGGCATTGACGAATTCCTCTACGAACGCATCAAGTTCCGCCTGTTCCGGCGGTTCGTGCCGCAGCCCGAGATAAAGCGGGTCCGCCCGCAGTGCCGCGTTGGTCGTGCCGATGTCCAACTGGATCGGCAGGGTGGTGTGTGGTGGCACGGCCCCGCATGCGGTATAGAGCTGCAGCTTGCCAATCGGGATGCCCATGCCGTTGACCCCGATATCGCCAAGGCCAAGGATGCGCCCGCCGGTTGTTACGCAGATAAAGCGGACATTGCGTTCGGGCCAGTTACGCAGGACAGAGGCGATGCGCCCCTTATGTTCCAGGCTGATATACATGCCGCGCGGGCGGCGGTACAGGTGGCTGAACGCCTTGCACACCGCACCCAGCGTCGGGGCATAGATGATGGGCACGAATCGTGCCGGGTCGGACATGACGACCTTGTAAAACAGGGTTTCATTCCGGTCGCCAAGGCTGGAGAGGTAGATATAGCGTTCAAGGTCGTTCGGTTTGGCGTCAAGATGGCGGAACACGCGTTCCGCCTGACGTTCCAGTGTTTCGATCTGTGGCGGCAGCAGCCCTTCGATATCCAGTACGCGCCGTTCCTCCGCGCTGAAGGCGGTTCCCTTGTTCGCGGCAGGATCGTTCAGCAGCGCCGCTCCCCGCGGAAAGGAACGGGACGTGGGATGGGTCATGATGTGCGGTCTCCGGCAATGGAAAGCAGGCAACGGGCCATGATATAACAGCCGAGCATGCCGCACATGGAACGGGTCAGGCCAGAGGCAGTTCGTTCACATTGACGACGCGCCATCCCTCGCGCAGGTGTTCTATGACGCTAAGTGACAGGTTCTGGACCGAAAAATGCAGTGCCGTATGCGCATGGACATGCAACGCATGCGCCAACGCCCCGCGGATCGCCCCGCCATGGCTGACGACCACCATGTCCTGTCCCGCATATTCACGCGACATACGATCCAGCGCCGCACCGACGCGGGCGCAGACCTGCACCATGCTTTCGCCACCCGGTGGCTGTTCCGTGGCCCCCACGGACCAGAACGGATGCGCCGGCACCGCCAGTTTTTCCGGCAGGCGGTCATGTGTCGTGCCGTGCCATTCGCCCATCGACTGTTCGGTAAAACCCGGTTCGATCCGGCTGGCCTGCATGCCATATCCGGCCTGCTGGATGGCCTGCGCCGTCTGCTGCGCCCGACCAAGGGGGGAGGTGAACCATAATGCCGGATGCGGCAGGCGACGGGCCAGCGTCTCGTACATCGGGCGTTGCGCGACAAGGCTGTCGGGGCATAGCGGCACATCCATCGCACCATACAGGTGCCTGCGCGCGTTCTGTTCAACGATGGCGTGGCGGATCAGCCAGAACCGCGTAACCCCCTTCTGCAATTGCGGGGTGTCGAGGAAATTACCGTGATTCTGCGACATGAGGGCAGGGGTCTCCATAGGCTTTTGTCAGCGTGACGTGTGAGTGTACGAAACAGCGAAGAAAAAACCGGGCTCTGCCCGGACCCGGCAGGGAGCACAGGTTCCTGCCCCCTGTTTCTGGAGAGATAAAAGCGTCTGCAGGGCATCGGGGTTAAGCTGAATTCAGAAGTTTTTGGTAAAGCTTTTTTCAAAAAGCTTTGAAAGACGTCGCCTTTTTGAAAAGAGGCGACACCCAAAAACTTTCATTTTCATCCCTGCTCCAGGTGATGCGGCATGTAGGTCGGATGCGGGTCATGGGCGGCGATGGTGGGCCAGTGGCGCAGGATCAGGCTGATTTTTTCCACCACACGACGGACATCGCGTGTTTCGCGCTCCATCCGGCGTCGGCTGTCCATACCGTCATGCGAGGGCTCGCCCGAAACCAGACGCGCGCCCGCCGAAATGCGCAACGCCCCGGCCAGTTCCCCGCCCAGCGCCGGATGTGCAAGCGGCACCGGCTGTCCCACATGGCACAACAGTGCCGCAAGGCGGCGTTCATCCCCGTCACCGGTGGGGATGACGGTCGATAGGTCGGTATTGAGCCATACATAAAGCCTGCGCGCCTGTGCCAGCGCCAGCGGGCGGAAGGTGTCATGTGCATCATGTGCGCGCACGAAAAAGGACAGGATCGTCGCGGCATCATCCCATGCATCGGCCAGTGGTGGTCGGCGCGGGGCAACAGGGGGCAACAGGCACAGGTCGGGATTATGCGTGATGGCGTCGCGTGCCGCCGACAGGAATGTCCGCAGACGTTGCGTGACGGTGGCGCGTGGCACCTCCGACAGGGCGGCCATTTCCGCAAGGGCCGCCTGCCAGCGCAGGCTCAACCCGATATTGTGCCCCGTCGGCAGCACCATGCGCGCGCGTCCCGCAGGCCATGCCGCCTGATGGGTGTATTGCGCCAGCCCCGTCGGCAGGGGCGTGCCCGACAGGCGCGCCATGACCGGCGCAGGCAGCAGGACCGCCCCGCAGAACGGCGGCCCCGTAAAGAACTTGGACCCCGTGACCATCACCATCCACCCCCGGTCGAGGTAGTCGCGTACCCGCACGGGGTCGAGTCGCGTCTGGCAGGCATCGACCACCACATCCACCTGCCCGGCCGCGGCCGTGGCGATGAGGGTATCGAGTGTTTCCATCTGCGGGGCGAGCAGCCCGGTTTTTGACAGGTCAAGGCGATGCAGCAGGATATGCCGCCCGCGTGCCAGTTCCGCGCGCGCCACGCGCAGGCAGTCCGCATCGACCTGCGCCAGCGGGATCTGTTGCCCGCGTGCGTCACGCATCGGCAGGTCGATCACCTGCGTATCATCGGGGAATCCCGCGATCAGGTGCCCCTTTGGCACCATGTGACCCAGCGCGGTATCATTGGCGAAATGGCATCCGCGTGCGGCCAGAGGCACGCCGCTTCCGGTTTCTTCCGGCGCGATCAGGATATTGCTGACCGCACGTCCCCCCGGCGCCAGCGCCGCCAGCGCCAGTGCATAAAGCTCGCAGTCCGTGCCAGAGGGGGCAAGGATGATCCCCTCATCCCCGCGCAGGCCGAAATACCGTGCGATTCCGTCATGGATTTCCGTCGTCAGGGCGGCAGGCACATCGGCATGCGGGTCCGACAGGGCGGCGGCGATCAGGCGCAGGCGCGCCGCCTCCGCCCCGGCAAAGCCACGTTCGGAGAGCGAGGACGCGGTGGATGAGGCGAATGTGACCGCCCACGGGCGCGGCCGGTGTGAACAGCCATAATGGTTCAGGCCGGTCGTGGGGTCGATACTCAGCCGTGCATCGCCGCCCAGGGCCATCAGTGTTTCGGTCGGCCCGGTCCACGGCCACACTGCCTGCATGCGCGCATGTATGGCCGCGATGTCGGGCGTATCGGCGGGCGCGGGCTGGCATGGTGCCACGGACAGCCAGACCTCATGCAGGACGGCAGGGGGGGGCAGGTGGTCTGCTGCCATGATGTCGATCCACGCCGGCAGCGGCCCCGCGACCGTGGTGGTGGGGGCGTCGCATGTGACGTCCAGCCCGTGAAACAGTGCCGCCGTCCGCGCCGCGCACAGGGCGGCGATGACGGGGTGGCGGGGGGCAACCTCCAGCAGATGCGCCAGTTCGAGCGCATGGCGCAGGTAAAATGCGCTGTGATCCCCATTGCCCAGACATGCCGCGCCCAGCAGGACATGCCCCGTATCGGTGACGCGGAAGGGAACGGGCAGGTCAGGCGACAGGCTGATGCGCCGCGAACCGGCGATAACGCGCAGATCGGGACGTTCAAGGACCCGGATCAGACCTTCGGTGAGCTGGTGGGCAAACACGGGGTTCTCCGTAATGGCGCGCGTCAGGGCGTGGTGGCGGGCACGTCATGGCCGGGATGTTGCGCGTGGGTGGGGGCATTGTCCCGCAGGGCCATGGCGGCGGGTGGTTCGGTTATATGCGCTCTGGTTACGGCATGTGTGATGGCCGGCGGACATGCCAGCGTCCATCCCGCCTGTCGTGCGGTCAGGCACATATGGGCTGGTGGCGGGGCGATGGCATGGATGGGTGGGTCAAGGGGCAGGTACAGTTCACGGCTCATCAGATGTAGCGACTTTCCGTCCGCCCGACCATATTGACCATCCCCCATCACCGGGCAACCCAGTGCCGCGCAATGCACCCGTGCCTGGTGGGTGCGCCCCGTCTCCAGCCGCAGTTCAAGCCAGCTTGCCGGGCTGCCATCGGGCATGTGGCCGCGTGCGAGGCACCGCCACGCCGTGCGGGCGTCCTGCCCGTCGGGCGTGATCTCCATCCGCCATTGCCCGCGTTCCGCCCGCCGCAGCAGCGGGGCATCGACCACCCCATGCCCCGCTGTGGGATGGCCATGGGTGATGGCCCAGTACACCTTGGTGGTCCGGCCACTGGCGAAACATTCCTGTGCCGCGATCAGCGCCTGTTTGCGCAATGCCACCAGCAGGCACCCCGATGTGTCACGATCCAGCCGGTGCGCCAGCCATGGCCCGTTGCGATGGCGTGACATCAGGGCGAACGCGTCTTCCACGCTTGGCCCGCCCGCGCGACCCGCATGGGCGGGCAGGCCCGGGGGCTTGTCGATCACGATGAAGTGCCGCGTCCGCAGCAGGACAGGGAAGGGCAGTTCCCCGTCGTTGCGGTCCGATACAGCACGCGTGACAGCACGCGGGGCGGGGGATGTGACGCGGGGGATGGCGGGTCTGCGGGGTTTCATTCGTCGTCGGCGGTCTTGCGCATCAATACCTCGCGACGGCCGACATGGTTGGCTTCGCTGACGAGGCCTTCTTTCTCCATCTGCTCGATGATCTTGGCCGCGCGGTTATAGCCGATCGAAAGATGGCGCTGGATAAAGGACGTGGACGCCTTGCCTTCGCGCGCGACAAGCTCCACCGCCTGTCCGAACAGGCTGTCTTCCTCGTTCCCGCCTGCGCCGCCGCCAATGGCGCGGCCACCCCCGTCCTCGTCCTGGGCGGAGATGACTTCATCGTCATAGATGGGCTCCCCCTGCGCGCGCAGGAAGGCAACCACGGCCTCTACTTCGCTATCATCGACGAAGGGACCATGGACGCGCGTGATGCGGCCCCCCGCCTGCATGAACAGCATGTCACCACGCCCCAGCAACTGTTCCGCCCCCTGTTCGCCAAGGATGGTGCGGCTGTCGAATTTGCTGATGACCTGAAAGGAGATGCGCGTCGGGAAGTTCGCCTTGATGGTGCCGGTGATGACATCGACGGACGGGCGCTGTGTCGCGATGATCAGGTGAATGCCCGCCGCGCGGGCCTTTTGCGCCAGGCGTTGCAGCAGGGCCTCGATTTCCTTGCCCGCGACGATCATCAGGTCCGCCATCTCGTCCACGATCACGACGATATAGGGCAGGGCGTCAAGTGCGAGTTGCTGTTCTTCGAATGTCGGCTTGCCCGTTTCGGGGTCATATCCCGTCTGCACGCGCCGGGTCACGATTTCGCCCCGGGCGCGCGCCTCGGCCACACGTTCGTTATAACTGGCGATGTTGCGGACCTGCAGGTGCGCCATGGCGCGGTAACGGCGGTCCATTTCGCGTACGGTCCATTTCAGGGCCGCGACCGCCTTGGCCGGTTCCGTCACCACCGGCGTCATCAGGTGGGGAATGCCCTCATAGATCGAGAATTCAAGGATCTTGGGGTCGATCAGGATCAGCCGGCACTGATCCGGTGACAGCCGGTACAGCAGTGACAGGATCATGGCGTTCACGCCCACCGACTTGCCCGACCCGGTGGTGCCCGCGATCATCAGGTGTGGCATGGAACCAAGGTCGCTATAGACAGGTTCCCCCGCAATATCCTTGCCCAGCGCGAGGTTCAGGCGCGCGCGGGCATGCACCCAGCGGTCGTCGCGCAGCAGTTCGGAGAAATAGACCGTGTCGCGGCGGGTATTGGGCACCTCGATCCCGATGACATTGCGTCCCGGCACCGTGGCGATACGCACGCTCAGCACCGAAAGGGAGCGTGCGACATCATCCGCAAGCCCGATGACGCGCGCGGCACGGATGCCAGGCGCGGGCATCAGTTCGAACAGGGTGACGACCGGGCCTGCGTGATAGGTCCTGATTTCCCCCTGCACGCCGTATTCGGACAAGATGGTGACAAGGTGCGCGGCGTTCGCCTTCAGCAGCTCTTCCGTCGGGCCGGTGGTGGCATGTGACGGTGGGGGCCGAAGGAGAGAGAGGGGCGGCAACTGCCATGTATGCTGCTGCGGTGCGTCATAGCGTTCGCCCATCGGTGCGGTGGTCGTACCCGTCGGCGGGGCCGCCGGTGGCAGGTCTTCGGACACGGGGGGCGCGGGTGGGCGCGTGGCGCCCCCGCTGAACAGACGTCCCAGCAGGGTTGGTCGTTCGGGTTGTGACGGGGTGTCGATCGGCGGGGCGAATGTCGTCGCCGGTGTGGGCGTGTCCTCGTGCCAGGGGGCAAGGTCCTGCGGTTCCGACGGATTCACCAGCAGCGGCGGGGAAATATCCTCCTCCATGCCTGGCGGATGGACCCAGTTCGTGCCGATCGACACCCGGCCCTGCATGGGGGATGCGGGCAGGCTGGCTGCGGGTTCGGGCTGTGTGGCTGTTTCCCGTGCGGGGGGCAGTGGCGGTGGCGCGGCGTCACGTACGCTTAGCGAGCGTGAGGTCGCAGGTAGCGGCACGGGCGGTGGTGGCGTCATGGCCCGCGCGGGCGTGGTATCGGGTACAGCGGGGGCAGGCGCCTGCACGGGGGCGTGCGTCGTCACGGGATAGGCCGGGTCCGGCGCACGGGGGGCTGCCTCGGGCTCCATGCGGCGGGGAAGGGGGATGTCCTCTTCAGGCAGGGCGTCGGCAAGGCTGTCACGCGCCCGGGGGGGCGCGTCCGTAATGGTGGGGGCAGGGTCGCTGCGCGAGGCCTGCACCCGTGCGCGCATGTTGCCCGCAAGGGTATGCGCCCCGCCCGCAAGGCGGACGGGCTGGCGTCCCACCATGCGCAGCGCGCGCCCGATCGCGCGCCATTCCGACAGTGACAGCGCCAGTGCCAGCGGGATCAGCAGCAGGGCCAGAACAAGGCCCAGCAGCCACATGATGGGCCGTCCCCACGCACCCATCATGCTGACCCCGGCCTGGAGCGCCATATGCGCCAGCGACAGCCCCACCGCCCCACCTGGCCCGGAATCGGCCGGCCATTGCGGATTGGGGACGGCGGGGAACATGATCGGCACGGCCGCCAGCAGGGCGGACAGGACCGGCATCGCCGCCAGCAGCGCGGCCACGCGGATCAGCCCGGAGCCCACGCCATTATGGCGGATGATACGCCATCCCCATGCGATCAGCGCGAGGATGACCAGTGCGCTGGTGACGCCCATGTTCTGCAACAGGAAGTCCGACACATATGCCCCGACCGTGCCCAGCAGGTTGGTGGGGGCCTGCGCGCTGGAGGTATTGGCCGAGGAATCGCGCGGATCATAACTCCACAAGGCGGCTATCAGCGCCAGCGCCAGCATCCACAACGCCACCCCGCCCGTTTCGGCAAGACGCCGCAGCAGCCGGGTCCGTGTGGGGCCGGATGTCAGGGACTCGGGGATGAAACGGCCGGGGATCGCCAAAAATCCGTATCCTGCTTGTGTGGCCATGACATCGCGGCATGCAGGTTGCCGGGGTGTGGCCGTCATGAAAACTCTGGGCGCAAAGGGGCGGGCATGACGCCATGCGCCCACATCCGTGGGACTATAACGCGGCCATGGCGCGTGACAGAAGGGCGGTTGCGCCTTTTATGGACGAAATTATCGTCCCGTGGCGTCCTCGTGCCGCCAGACCGACAGCCGTGCCGCACCATGTTCGCGCTGCGCCAGCAGGCGTTCGGGGGCGACGGGCGGGATTTCGTCGGCGGCTGTTTCCACGATCAGCAGCGCGCCCGGTGCGATCCATCCCCCCCGTTCAAGCGTGGCGAGTGCGGCGGCGGGCAGGTCGCGGCCATAAGGGGGGTCAAGGAACACCAGCCCCGCCGGGGTTGCCGCCTCGCGTGGGGGCAGGCGCGTCATGTTCCATGTCCGGACCTGCGCCATGGGCTGCGCCCCGCACGCGGCGATATTGTCACGCAGGGCCGACAGCGCGTTGCGGTCGCTTTCGATGAACAGCGCCGCCGCCGCCCCGCGCGACAGGGCCTCCAGCCCCAGACCACCGGTGCCGGCGAATCCGTCGAGCACCTGCGCGCCCTCCATCACGTCACGTCCGGCCCATGGCGCATGCATCAACATGTCGAACAGCGCCTGGCGCACCCGGTCGGCGGTGGGGCGTGTGACACGGCCCGGCGGCGCGCGCAGGGCGCGGCCACGGAAACGGCCGGCAACGATCCTCATTCCCGTCGTGCCCGTTACGCCCGCGTGTTGCGGCGCGGGTTGGCAAGGCCGGGCACCTGTTCACGCAGCACCTTGCCGGTCACTTCCTCCAGCTCCTCGCGTTCGAGCGTGCCAAGCTGGAACGGGCCATAAGAGGTGCGGATCAGGCGGCTGACATGCAGGTTCAGTCCACGCATGACCTTGCGGATTTCGCGGTTCTTGCCTTCGCGCAGGGAAACCGTCAGCCACGCATTGTCGCCCCGGCTGGAATCCAGCGCCGCCTCGATCGGGCCGTAATGGACGCCTTCGAACACGCTGCCCTGTGCAAGGTCGGCCAGTTGGTCTTCGTTCACCACGCCAAAGACCCGCACGCGATAGCGACGGATCCAGCCGTTGCTGGGCAGTTCCAGCTTGCGCGCCAGTTCACCGTCATTCGTCAGCAAAAGCAGCCCTTCGCTGTTGAGGTCGAGTCGGCCGACGCTGATGACGCGCGGCATCCCTTCGGGCAGGGAGGCGAATACCGTGGGGCGACCATCAGGGTCGCGATGGGTTGTCACCAGCCCGTCAGGTTTGTGATAGCGCCACAGGCGCGTGCGGTCGGGTGCGGCGATGACTTTGTCATCCACCTGCACGATGTCGCCATCGGACACGAAGGTGGCGGGATGGCGCACGATGTCGCCATTCAGGCGCACGCGCCCTTCCTCGATCATCCGTTCGGCATCGCGCCGGCTGGCGACGCCGGAACGTCCCAGCCACTTGGCGATGCGATCGCCATGCGGCGTGGTGGGGGCGGGGGAGGCGTCTTTTGTCATTCTCTGTGTCTCGAAGCGTCGATCAGGGCATCGAACAGGAGCCGGTCCCCTGTTGAAATGCCGAATTCGGGATGCCATTGCACCCCGATGCAAAAAGGATGGCCCGGCAGTTCCACGGCCTCGATCACGCCATCGGGGGCGACGGCGCTGACGATGGCGCGCCCGGGGGTTGCGACCGCCTGGTGGTGGGCCGAATTGACCGCCATGCGGGTGGCGCGCGTGATATGCGCAAGACGCGTGCCGGGGACGATTGTGACCTCGTGTCCGGCTTCGTCGCGCGGATTGGGCTGTTCATGGGGCAGGGGGGCCGTGATGGTGTCGGGGATATGCTGTATCAGTGTGCCGCCCAGTGCAACCGCCAGTAATTGTTCCCCGCCACATATGCCCAGAATGGGCCGTCCCATCCGCAACGCGGCCTGTACCAGCGCCAGTTCGGCGGCCGTGCGCGTGGATTTCGTGGTGACGGTGGGATGTGGCGCATCCCCGCCATACAGGTCGGGCGCGATATCGAACGCCCCGCCAGTGACGATCAGGCCATCGAGTCGCGCCATGATGGCAGCCGCCCCCGCCGAATCATGGGGCAGCCCGACCGGCACCCCACCTGCGGCCGTGACGGCATCCATGTAGTTGCAGCGTATGGCGTACCATGGATAGCGTGAGTATCCGCCCTGTTGCGGTGGACAGGGCGGTTCGCAATCCAGTGTCACGCCGATCAGGGGATGGGACGTATCCATTCCGTTTCCCTAGAATAATTCGCAAGGAAAGGAAATGCGCCCGCGTCCGTCCCGTGTCGTTTCGTCAGTCCGGGCCTATTGTTGCGCCACGGGTGCGAGACTACAGGAAAGGGGACAGGATTCGGAGCGGCGGACGCCACGGGGGGCATCCGCGATGGCCATGCCTGCAACGATCGCGGCTGTGGTCAAAATCAGCGTAAGCGTATGCATGCCCTTTCTCCCGTGTGCTGTCAGGCGTGTCGTGTGGCCGTGCGATCCGTGCAAAAGCCTGCAGGAATGCGGCGCGGGTACGAGACGCGGTTAAATTCAGGACCCCTGATTACAGAATATTGCAAAACGTAACACCACATAGGTCAATGATGGCAGCACACGTCAGGGAATGTCCATGAAAATGGCGGTTTCCTGACGTTAATGTGCATCGCTGTGGTGTTTTTGCACGGTCATATAACGGTAACATAAACCGGGGCCGACCCGTGCAACGCCGTAATGGCTTGAATGGTTGCGGTGCGGGGGTATCGTGCCGTGATGCCTGCATCTTTCCCCCCCGCTGCCGCCCGTCCCGACGGTGTGGTGGACCCGATGTCCCTTGCCTTTGCCGAGGCGCGCGCCGCCGCCAGCCGGGGGGAAGTGCCTGTCGGTGCGGTGGTTGTCGGCCCCGATGGCGCCATCCTGTCGTGCGCGGGGAACCGGTCGGAAGAATGGCATGACCCGTCGGCGCATGCGGAAATGCTGGCCCTGCGGGAGGCCACGCGGATACGCGGGGGGCAGCGGCTGTCGGACTGCGCCCTGTATGTCACGCTTGAGCCGTGTCCCATGTGCGCGGGGGCGGCGGTGCATTTCCGTATCGGACGCATCCTTTTCGGGGCATATGACCCAAAGGGCGGTGGCGTGGACCATGGGCCGCGCCTGTTCGCCCGTCCCGGCTGCCTTCATCGCCCGGAGGTCATCGGTGGCCTGCGCGAGCGCGAGGCGCAGGACATGCTGCGCGCGTTTTTTCGTAACCGTCGCATGTCCTGAACCATGCGATGCCTCCCCGGTTGTCTCCCGGTCGCTCCTGGGTTGCGTCACGATGCGTAATCTAACGTATCTTTCATGCCATGGTATAAGTGGGGTTGGTTCTCTTGCGTCACAGTGCGGGCGATGGGACTGTAACCCCGGTCGGGACGGCCCAGCCCGACGCAAGCGAGATCAGACCAAGATGTTCAGGGATGCCATGTCAGACGCATTACAGCCGAAAACCGTTTTTCCTCGCCCGGTGCGCGGGGCCTTCCTCGCCACATTGCTTGCCAGCAGCCTGCTGGGTGGGATGGTGGCCGGTGCGCCATGCGCCCGGGCGGATGACAGCGGCGTCATCCGGCCTGATACGCAGGTCCAGCAGCTTCCGAATTTCGTCAACCTCGTCAAACAGGTGAAGCCCGCCGTCGTTTCCATCACCGCCAAGATCCACAATGCCGATATTGGCGAGGACGTGGGTGGCGGTGGCGGCATGCCCGGCGGCTTTCCGTTTCCCTTCCCGTTCCAGATGATGCCGCAGCAACATCATGATGTGGAGGCCCGGGGCTCTGGCTTTGTCATTTCGCCCGATGGGTATGTCGTGACCAACAACCATGTCGTAAAGGGTGCGACGAAGGTGACGGTGACGCTTGATGACGGCACCAGCCTGCCCGCCAAGATCGTCGGTCGTGATTCCAAGACGGACATCGCGCTGCTGAAGGTCACGCCTTCGGGCAAGCTGCGCTTCATCGAACTTGGCGATTCCGACAAGGTGGAGCCGGGGGAATGGGTTGTTGCGGTGGGCAATCCCTATGGCCTGGGCGGCACGGTGACGGCGGGCATCGTCTCTGCACGCGGCCGCGATATTGGCGACGGGCCGTATGATTCCTTCATCCAGGTTGACGCCCCGATCAACCGTGGCAATTCCGGTGGCCCGCTGTTCACGCAGGACGGCAAGGTCGTGGGCGTGAACACTGCCATCCTGTCGCCATCGGGCGGTTCGATCGGCATCGGCTTCGCCATTCCGTCCGACACGGTCAAGAACGTGGTCGAACAGTTGGAGAAGACCGGCCATGTGACGCGCGGCTATCTCGGGGTGACGGCGCAGGTGATCACGCCGTCCATGGCGACGGCGCTGGGCCTGAAATCCGTCAATGGCACGCCGGCCACAGGCGCCCTTGTCGCCAGCGTCAGCGCCGGCAGCCCGGCGGAAAAGGCCGGGATCAAGGCAGGGGATGTCGTAACCGACCTGAATGGGCAGAAGATCGATACCCCCCATACGCTTGCGGTCAAGGTGGCGTCCGTCGTGCCGGGGACCAAGGTAACGGTCGGCTATCTGCGCAATGACAAGCCCCAGACCGCCAGCGTGACCATCGCGAACCTTGGCAAGGGCGGCTCGACCGACGGGACGGTGGGCGATGACCATACCGACGACAAGGGACCGCGCCTTGGCGTCTCGCTTGCGCCGCTGACGCCGGATGCACGCCAGCAGCTTGGCCTTGATGAAAATGTCCATGGCGTGGTCGTCAGCGATGTGCAGCCCGGTTCCTCGGCAGAGCAGGCGGGCATCCATGCGGGCGACGTGATCCAGGCCGTGGGCAACAAGCCGGTGGAAAATCCCCGTGCCACGGTATCCGCCATCCGCCAGGCGCTGGAGACCAATCATTCGGTCCTGCTGCGGGTTGTGCGTAACGGCCAGAGCATTTTCGTCGCGGTGACACCGGGCAGCGATGACGCCGATAACAGCAGTGATGACGATGATGGGCAGTAAGGAAGAGGCTGAAGGTACCTGACTGATAAAAACCAAGGGTCTTTTGCCCGATCTTTCCCACGGAAAGCTTAGGCTACATGATGGCCAAAGACCTTTGTTCTTTTTATCAACGGATTATTTTCAGGCACTGTCCTGATTGTGTGAACCGGGGGCATGTCCCCCGGTTTTTTCATGGCCATGGTCGATATGTGTGCGTGCCATTGCGCCTAAAGGTGATTGTCGCGACCGGACTTCTTGCGTATCTGCTGTGCGTCGTGTTGAAAGTCGCGGAGGCGTTATGACTGGTCCAGTATCATCCGATCCCCAGATCCCCACGCCGGGAGAGGCCCGCCTGATTGATGGCAAGGGCTTTGCCAACCGCCTGACGCAGGACATCGCAGAGGATGTGCGCGCCTTCTATGCCCGCCATCAGGTCACGCCCGGCCTTGCGGTGGTTCTTGTTGGCAATGACCCCGCAAGCGAAGTGTATGTCCGCAACAAGGCATTGCAGACCCATCGCGCGGGCATGCGTTCATTCATGCATATGCTGCCCGAAACCACGTCGCAGGAAGAACTGCTGGCGCTGATCGCACGACTGAATATCGATCCCGAGATCCACGGCATCCTCGTGCAGCTTCCGCTGCCGGGCGACCTTGATCCCGTCGCCGTGACCAACGCCATCGACCCGCGCAAGGATGTGGACGGGCTGGGCGTGGTCAATGCGGGGCGTCTGGCGCTTGGTCTGCCGGGGCTTGTGCCATGCACCCCGCTGGGCTGTCTTTTGTTGCTGAAATCCTATGTTGGGGACCTGCGTGGTCTTAACGCCATGGTGGTGGGCGCTTCGAATCTGGTGGGCCGCCCCATGGCGCAACTTCTGCTGCGTGAGGGGTGTACCGTCACCGTCGCGCATATCGACACGCGCGATCCGCAGGTGCTGGCGCGGCAGGCGGATATTCTGGTTGTCGCGACCGGGTGCAGCGGGTTGGTGAACGGGGCATGGATCAAACCGGGGGCGACCGTGATTGATGTCGGTATTTCGCGCGTACCGGTGGAAAATGGCAAGACGCGGCTGGTGGGGGATGTGGTGTTCGACGAAGCCCGCCATATCGCGGGGCAGATTACCCCGGTGCCCGGCGGTGTCGGCCCGATGACGATCGCCTGCCTGTTGCGCAACACGATGCAGGCGGCGCGTGAACTTGTCGAAGGTGTGGGGGATACCGTGTGATGCAGGTTTCTGTCGAACTGATCCCACGCGATACCGAAACCCTTCTGCGTGACGCGGCGGAGGTGCGGTCGTGCTTCCCCCTTGCGGATATGATCAACATTCCCGACCTGCTGCGCTTTCCCCTGCGGAGCTGGGACGCAGCCGCGCTGGCGCGGCCGCATTTCCCCAATGTGATCCCGCATATCCGTGCCATCGACATCGCGCCTGACGCGCCCCTGCCGGGTGTTGGGCAGGAAGGGCTGGAGGCGGTGTTGGTGGTGCAGGGCGACCCGCCATCGGACCTGCGGCACCTGACCTATCCCAACACGACCGAAAGCATCATCCGCCGGTACTGTACAGAGGCGCCGCACCTGGCGGTCTATGCCGCATTCGACCCGTATCGCCGCGCCCCTTACCGGGAGATGGAGGCCATCGCACGCAAAAAGGAAGCCGGGGCGGTCGGGTTCTTTACGCAGCCGATCTTTGACATGCGCATGCTGGACCTGTGCATGAACTGGCTGCATGGGGAAAATGTGTTCTGGGGCATTTCCCCCGTGGTCGGCCCGCGTTCGCGTTCTTATTGGGAGACGACGAACCATGTCATCTTCCCCCATGATTTCGAACCGACGATGGAGGCGAACATCGCTTTTGCCCGGCAGATGATGCGCACCGTGCGGACACAGGGGGGCAATGTCTATCTCATGCCTCTACGGGTGAACCTGCAGCGTTATCTTGTTCCGCTGTGTGGTGTGTAAGCGGCCGTCTGGCAGGGTATTCCCCCTTTAAACCCGCCGGGATCTACAAACTCTGGCGCACTTCTGTTTCCAGAAACATCGCTATGGCTATTGCATTTCTGAAAAAGGCCACAGTCAGAAATTACAAGGGGTGATTGGAAATGCCCCATTGGGGGAATGGGCAAAGATTTCGGGTATGGTCCTGATAAAAAACAGGAAAAGTTTTTTGGGGGCCGACTTTTTTAAAAAGGCGGCGTTTTCTGTTATCATATGCCTGTCCCGGCGGGGACAGTTCAAATCCAGCCCTGTGCGCGGATCAGGCCAAAGGCGGCGATCGTGACCATGCAGGTGATGCGGCCATCGCGGATCATGGCCTCCATTTCCTCCAGCCTTACCTTGTGACAGGTGATGTCTTCTTCCGTCTCCTCCCGCGCATGTGGCCCCTGTGTCAGGCCGGTGGCGAGATAGGCGCGGCCCTTTTGCGTGGTATATCCCGCGCCCTGGTACATCAGGCCCGCATCGCGCATGTTTTCCGCCACAAGCCCGGTCTCTTCTCGCAATTCTCCGTGCGCCACGTCCTGCGCGCTGGCATCAGGGCGGGTTTCCCACATGCCCATCGGCAGTTCCCACATCCGCTGTTTTATGGGGTAGCGATATTGCTGGACCAGCGTGACGAAGCGTTTGCCGTTCTCTTCCCACAGGGGCAGGATCACGACGAAATCCCCACGTTCGACCACGCCGTACAATCCCTTGCGGCCATTGGGGCGGATGATGATATCTTCCCGCACGCGGGTCCATGGGTTTTCATAGGCAAGGCGGCTCGATACGGTGACAAATCCGCCGGCGTCGGGTGTGGGGTCGGATGGGGTGTCGGTCATGGCATGCGTGCCTGTTGTCTGTTGGCGGGATGACGTCGGGGCAGGTTATATGTTACGCGCCTGCGCTGCCAACCATGACACGCACCGTATCATGTACGTGGGTCACGCGGTTGTATTGCTGTCGTGATGCCTTTTTACTGATATTGCGTCATTGCATTGCCATACTGCCCATATTCACGCGGGCCTGACGGGCGCGCCGTATGTCCCAGCCGGAGTTTCGATCCCATCATGACCCTGCCGCAGACGTCCATGGCGTCACCAACACGGCGGATTCTGGCCGTCGTCCTGTTCAACCTGCTATGTTACATTGATATCGGGCTGCCGATGGCGGTCATCCCGGTTTTTGTGCATCAGGTGCTGGGATATAATACGGTCATCGCGGGTTTCGCCGTATCGTTGCAGTATCTCGCGACCTTCGCCTCACGCGCGTCGGCGGGGCAGGCGGCGGACCGGCGCGGGGCGAAACCGGCCGTAGTGGTCGGGCTTGCGGTCTGTACCCTGTCGGGCCTGATGCTGATGACGTCGGGCCTGCTGCGCCATTATGCAGCCCTGTCGGCGCTTTTGCTGATCTTCAGCCGCGTTTTCCTTGGGGTGGGTGAAAGCTGGACCGCGACCGGCGCGATCATGTGGAATATCGGGCGCGTTGGCGCCACGCGCACGGCGCAGGTGATTTCATGGAATGGCGTGACCTCCTATGGTGGTATCGCGCTGGGTGCGCCCATCGGGCAGATGCTTTCGGGCATGCCGCTGCCTTATGGCGGGCTGGTGCTGGTGGGGGCCCTGTCGGCGGTGCTGCCATTGGCCGGATTCCTGCTGGCGCTGGGATACGAACCCGTGCCCCCCGTCGCGCACAAGGGGCCGCGCACACCATTCAGCACCGTATTCTGGCGCGTTCTGCCCCATGGGGTGGTGCTGGCATGCGGGTCGGTCGGGTTCGGCACCATTTCATCATGCCTTGCCCTGTTTTTCGCACACCAGAACTGGGATGGCGCGGCTGTCGCGCTGGCGGCGTTCGGGATCGTGTTCGTGCTGGTGCGGTTTGTCTTTGCACGCCAGATCGACCGTCGCGGGGGCCTGATCGTTGCACTGATTTCCCTGATTGTGGAGACGATCGGCCTGCTGGTGCTGTGGCGCTGTTCGGGGGTGTTCATGGCCGATGTGGGCGCTGCACTGACGGGGGCGGGGTTCTCGCTTGTGTTTCCGGCGCTTGGGGTACTGGCTGTTGCACGGGTCGGGCCGGAAAATCGTGGCGCAGCACTTGGTGCGTTTTCCGTATTCCTTGATATCGCTGTGGGCCTGTCGGGGCCACTGCTGGGTCTTGTCATTCAGACAATGGGGTATGGCGCGTTGTTCATGGTGTCGGCACTGTTTACGCTGGCGGGTGTCGGGACCACGATCCTCCTGCAACGTCAGGCGCGTGCATGACCGGACGGGCCTGATATCCATCGCCAAGATTTGTGGGAGACTGCTCTGATATGTCCATTTCCTCGGTCGCTGTATTCTGTGGATCGCGCTTTGGCGTGCGGCCTGAATTCCGTGATGCCGCCACGCAGCTCGGCGCGTGTCTGGGTCAGGCGGGGATCCGGCTGGTTTATGGCGGTGGCCATGTCGGCCTGATGGGGGCTGTGGCCGATGCTGCCATCACGTCGGGCGGACGCGTGACCGGGATCATTCCCGCCTTCCTTCATGATCGCGAGGTCATGCATGAAGGAGTGACGGACCTGACGGTCACGACCTCCATGCATGAACGCAAGGCGCTGATGTTTTCGAAATCTGACGCTTTCGTGGTGATGCCCGGCGGCCTTGGCACCTTTGACGAGACGATCGAGATCATGACGTGGCGACAGCTCAGACAGCATGACAAGCCGATTTTCATCGTCAATATCGCGCGCTGGGCCGATCCGTTGCTGGCGATGATCGAGGCGACGATCAAAAGCGGATTCGCAGCCCCGGATGTGCGCCGCCTGTTCTGCGTGGTTGATGATGTCCCCGCCGTGATGCGTGCGCTGCGTGATACGGCGGCCACCGATGGTGGCAACGCCAATGTCGGTCATTTCTGAAAAGACGCGCCCCCCTCTTGCGGAACCCGCCAGACCCCTGTATAGCCGCGTCCAGACGGAGTGTAGCTCAGCCTGGTAGAGCACTGTGTTCGGGACGCAGGGGCCGGAGGTTCGAATCCTCTCACTCCGACCACCCCTGTTTTTACAGGGGGCCGGTCATCTTTCCCGGTCAGGAAATCGCCTTTGGGCGATGTTTCCCCCCAGAAAATCATGCCTGAAATTATTGGATATGTGCCTTCTCGTGCAGGTGGCTGTATCTTCCCATATTGATGCTGACGCACGTGGTTGTACCCATGTCCCATTGCATGGGGGCGGGCGTAACATATCGATAGGATCCAGTGCCGTATGGGGGCGTATTTGTGGGGCATGATGCCCTGGCAAGGGAGGAACTGGGAATGAAGCGCTTTCTTCTGGCTGGTGTTGCGCTGGCCCTGGCCGGGGGCATGGTCGTCGGTGGCCCTGCACCCGCCTATGCCCGTGGTGGCGGGGGTGGCTGGCACGGCGGTGATGGTGGTGGTCGCATGGGCGGCGGCTGGCATGGCGGCGGTGGCAGGTGGCGTAACGTCGATGGCTGGCGTGGCGGCGGTTGGAGCGGTCGCGGCTGGGGCTGGGGCTGGGGTGGCGGTTATCCGATGTCGGGCTGGGGCGGATGGGGATATCCGTACGGCTGGGGTTGGGGCTGGGGTGGGTATGGCCTTG
>NZ_BANE01000009.1 GCF_000964405.1 Novacetimonas hansenii JCM 7643 | reverse complement strand
AGACCGCCCAATATCACGAGGCCGGCCTCGATGCGCAGGCGATCGTGGATACGGCCCTTGGTGCGCTGGGACGTTCCCCATCGCAGCAGATGGCCTGATCGGGCAACCCGGATCAGGTAACGGAGGGCAAGATGGCAAAACGGCGCGTAGACCAGATGCTGGTTGACCGGGGGCTGGTTGAAACGCGCACGCGTGCACAGGCCCTCATCATGGCCGGTCTGGTCTTTACGCCCAACCGCCGTATCGACAAGCCGGGGGACCAGTTAGCCGAGGACGTCCCCCTGACGGTCAAGGGGCAGGATCATCCCTGGGTATCACGTGGTGGCATCAAGCTGGCGCATGGGCTGGAACATTTCGGCTTTTCACCCCGGGGGTTGACCTGCCTTGACGTAGGTGCCTCCACGGGCGGATTTACAGACGTGCTGCTGACCCATGGTGCAGACAGAGTTTATGCCGTTGATGTGGGACATGGACAGATTGCGTGGAAGCTGCGCAATGACCAACGGGTTGTCGTGTTGGAAAAATGCAACGCACGACACCTGAATGCCGAAGTAATCCCGGATCATATAGGTGCACTGGTCTGCGACGCGAGTTTCATCGGCTTGCGGACTGTCCTGCCTGCGGCCATCGACCTGTGCGCACAGGGGGCCTGGGCAATTGCGTTAATAAAGCCTCAGTTCGAAGCCGGTCGCGAGGCCATTGGCCCGAAGGGAGTGGTACGTGACCCTGCCATCCATGACGCCGTATGCACAATGATCCATGACTGGTGGCATTCCCTGCCGGGTTGGTCAGTCCTTGGAATTGAACCCAGCCCCATTACCGGACCAGAAGGCAACCGCGAATTCCTGATCGCAGCGCGCAAGGATGCCTGATCAAGCATAAAAATTTCCAGATGCAGTCTTGTGCAGCAAAGGCAGCATTGTGGAGGACGATTTTTAACGCATCCATAAAAGATTACTTGAAAACAAATCATCAATAAAAATAAGAAAAGTTTCTGGGTGCCCTCTTTTTTTCAAAAAGACGGTGGCTTCTGAAGTTTTGCAGGAAAAGATTCAGAAAAATATTTATAATGTCAGGATGTTATAGATCCTGACTTTTCAAACAGTCTCTAACTGACAGAAATGAGTCATTTATGCTTTGGCAGGATACCGAGCATGGCGGCTGTCAAAAACATATGCCACGACCCAGCGACTCTACCTGAAACTCCGTCATATCGCTGACTTCAGTCGCGTGGCCTGCTCTGGTTCGGATAGCAGTGGTCTACACTGCCACCTAGGTCGAATACCCCATTATTCCGATTATAACCGCTTCTGGCACGAAGATGACCTGATATTACCACGCCATTTGCGATCAGTATGCTCTGCTCATGATCCCATCAGGTGCGTTTGTCGCTGCCCAGCGCACGAGGCTGCCACCAGAGCCCCTCATCACTGCCCTATCTCATGCCCCCCATGTTAAAATGAGCAAGAGGGTGTTTGAAAAATTAGGATCAGCACCCCACTGGAAGCCTCAAAGTTTCAGGCGAAGCTTTTTTAAAGCTGAAAAGACACAGCATTAAAAAAACAAGCTAACACCTGAATTTTTACAACTCCCTATTAATGGGGTGTTTCAAATCCGCTCTTCCTAATGCCTGACCTCAGTCGGGTTTGCGCGGCTTGCGCATAGCCCATGCTGGAGCCGGGCGTCCCATGTCACCGCGTTTTCCCATCTGTTCCTTCATGTCAGACAGGGTCCGTACGCGCTGCGGATCGGGCCATGCCACCCCCGCATCCCCTGCAAACACCACGGCATCACGCAGGTGCCCTTCCTTATATTTCTGCAAGGCCACCCCAAGGCCCCGGGTCATTTCGGGCAACTGCGTCAATGCGAAGACAAGCATGCGCTTGTTGCTGCCGATAACCAGAACATGATCCCCCTGTGCCAGAGCACAGACCTGCGCGCTCTCACCTTCCTTGAGATTCAATACCTGCTTTCCAGTTCGCTTTTCCGCGACCATGTCCTCTTCACGCACAATCATGCCACGCCCTGCACTTGAGGCGAGAAGACGACGCGCATCCTGTGTCACCGGGAAGATCGTGATAATATCCTCCTCGTTCGACAGTTCGATCATCAGGCGCAGCGGTTGACCATCCCCGCGCCCGCGCGGCAGATCAGCGGCACGTAGCGTAAAGGCACGGCCATCGGTGGCAAAACAACACAACCGGTCGGAACTCTGACATTCCACGATCAGGCGCAGCCCGTCACCTTCCTTGAACTTTTGGGCTTCGGGATCAACACCATGCCCGCGCACAGTCCTGATCCACCCTTTTTGTGACAGAATAACACTCAGTGGCTCACGCTCGACCGGCAGGGCCGCGGAAATATCGACTTCTGCTGGTGGCGCCGCCAGCGTGCTACGGCGCGCGCCAAGCGTTCCGCCCCCGAATTTCTTCTGTATCCCCTTGATCTCGGACGTAATATGCTTCCAGCGCAGGCTTTCCTTTTCCATCAGCGCCAGCAGGCCCGCACGCTCCTCCGTCAGGGCAGCATGTTCCTTGCGGATCTCGGTTTCCTCCAGCCTGCGCAGGCTGCGCAGGCGCATGTTCAGCACCGATTCCGCCTGAAGCTCACTCAGGTCAAAAGCCGCCATCAGGGATGCGCGCGCGTCATCTTCCTCCCGGATGATGCGAATAACCTCATCAAGGTTGAGGTAGACTGCAAGAAACCCGTCAAGGATTTCCAACCGCCGGTCCACCGCATCCAACCGATGGCGCGTGCGCCGCACCAGCACGTCATGACGATGGTCCAGCCACGCCTGCAGCACTTCCTTAAGGCTGCGCACGCCAGGGACCTGATCTGCGCCCAGCACGTTCATGTTCAGGCCGAACCGGCTTTCCAACTGCGTTGCCCGGAACATGGTCTCCATCAGGACCTCGGGTTCGATACCACGTGACTTGGGTTCCAGCACCAGCCGGATATCAGCAGAACTTTCATCACGAATATCGCCCAGCAAAGGCAGCTTCTTCTGCTCCATCAGGTCCGCGACCTGTTCGATCAGGCGTGATTTCTGCACCTGATACGGGATTTCGGTCACTACGATCTGCCATGTGCCAAAACGCCCCTGCTCCACCTCCCAACGCGCACGTATGCGGAAGCTGCCACGCCCCGTTTCATAGGCGCGGGCAATAGCATCGCGATCTTCCACAATCATGCAGCCTGTGGGAAAATCCGGACCTGGCATGACCTCCAGCAATTTCGCAACCGTCACATCCGGGTCGCGGATCAGCAACATGGCGGCAGCGCAGATTTCCCCCACATTATGGGGGGGAATGCTGGTGGCCATGCCCACCGCGATTCCTGCCGCACCATTGGCCAGAAGATTCGGGAATGCCGCAGGCAGGACGACGGGCTCATGCTCCTCGCCATCATAAGTGGGACGGAAATCAACGCTGTCGTCGTTGATGCCCTCCAGCAGCGCCTTGGCAACTTCTGTCAGCCGTGCCTCGGTATACCGCATGGCGGCGGCGTTATCGCCATCCACGGAACCAAAATTCCCCTGCCCCTCCACCAGCGGATAGCGGACTGCGAAATCCTGCGCCAGCCGCACAAGGGCTTCGTAAACCGAAGCATCACCATGGGGATGGTATTTACCGATGACATCGCCGACCACGCGGGCGCATTTCTTGAACCCCGATGTCGGATCAAGGCGCAACTGCTGCATGGCAAAAATCATGCGTCGATGGACCGGCTTCATCCCATCGCGCACGTCCGGCAGGGAACGCGACATAATGGTGGACATCGCATAAGCCAGATAGCGTTCGCTCAGCGCGTCAACGAGTTTTGTATTCTCAACATGACCACGCGTGACATCGACAGACATGAAAATTCCTCCAGCACCGGAAGAACAGATAGCGAAAACGGCGGCATTGTCCAATGCCTCAATTCAGTAAAACTAAATCCCCGGCTCCGGCTGGTGGGATATATCACTCTTTTCAACCATCCTGCCCACCATATCCAGCAACCGGATACGCGCGGCAGGCAACGGGCGATGGCGTTGACCAAAGGCGTCACGCGCCAGGAAATGCCCCGTCAACCGCAACCCAGCCAACCACTGTTCAGGGGTGCCATCCTGCGTCGGATCCAGCAGGAAGGGTGGCAACATCAACAGGCGATCGCGCCATTGCCCCGCATGCCCATCACTGACGGCACGTCCACTGCGTGGGGAGACCCACGCCAGATCATCGGCCTGCCCACTGACAGCGCAGCATGAAAGGTCCAACCCGAAGCCAAGATCGGAAAGCAAAAGCATTTCCCAACGTATCAGGGCCGCCATGCCCGACCGTTCGGCTTCTGCCGGCTCAAGGCTGATACGGGCCAGAAGCCGTGTCAGCTCCTCAAAAACCGCAAGATGAGGCTCCCGTTCCGGCAGGCTGCTATCGGCCAGCGCACACAGGGATGCAAGCATGGCCAGGGGGTGCGCGTATTCCAGCACCCGCGCGGCAGAAGCATGAACCAGTTCGCCACGCAGGCTGCCAAGCTGCTCTGGCAGGCGTGCATTCCATCGGGCGGTAATGAGGTTTCCAGCCTGCCAGACCGGTCGGCCCTGCCGCGCCCCTCCGCCACGGACCATGCCGTGATAAAGACCATGTTCCCCCGTCAGGACATGGG
This sequence comes from Novacetimonas hansenii JCM 7643, assembly GCF_000964405.1. Taxonomy (GTDB): domain Bacteria; phylum Pseudomonadota; class Alphaproteobacteria; order Acetobacterales; family Acetobacteraceae; genus Novacetimonas; species Novacetimonas hansenii. Next base: position 37,559 of record NZ_BANE01000009.1, on the reverse strand, counting down.
CGATCATACTGCTTTCGCCGTAAGGCACCGCAGAAAGCACAAGGGCGGGAGCCTCCCATTCCATCAGGAAGCTCCCGCCCATTCAGTCATGCCGCAAAAATCCGGCAGAAAATCAGTGACCAGCGGCCTTTGCCACTTCGGCGGCAAAGTCGTTGTCTTCTTTTTCGATGCCTTCACCAAGCTGGAAGCGTTCGAAACCGATCAGCTTCGCACCAGCCTTTTCAACAATGGCACGAACACGGGTTTCGCCGTCATGCACCCACACCTGTTCCAGCAGGACCACTTCCTCATAGAACTTGCGGATACGGCCATCGACCATCTTGTTGATGATCGCATCAGGCTTGCCCGATGCCTTTGCCTGTTCCACCAGCACCGCGCGCTCGCGTTCCAGCGACTGCGGATCGACGCCGTCGATATCCAGCGACGCCGGGCGGGTTGCCGCAACATGCATGCCGATCTGGCGGCCAAGCGTTTCAAGCGCTTCGCTGGCGCTGGGGGCTTCAACCGCTGCCAGCACGCCGATCTTGCCCAGGCCGGGGCTGACGGCGGAATGGATGTAGGTCGCAACCACACCCGACGGCACCTTCAGGACACGCGCGCGACGGATGGACATATTCTCGCCAATGGTGGCGATCAGGTGCGTCAGTTCGTCAGCAACCGTACGGCCGCTCTTCAGAACAGCGCCCTTGAGCTTTTCAAGGTCTTCACCAACCTTCAACGCCGCTTCGGCCACTTCGGCCACAAAGCCCTGGAAGTGTTCGTTACGCGCGACAAAATCGGTTTCCGCGTTCACTTCGACCATGGCGGCGACATTCGGGGCCGATGCAACACCAACAAGACCTTCCGCAGTAACACGGCCGGACTTTTTGGCCGCAGCCGAAAGACCTTTTTTGCGCAGCCAGTCGATCGCGCCTTCGATATCGCCCTGCGCCTCGGTCAGCGCCTTTTTGCAATCCATCATGCCGGCGCCGGTCTTCTCGCGAAGATCCTTGACCAGAGCTGCGGTAATTGCCGCCATTATCTGTATCTCCTTACGACAGGCATGCGCCCTGCCGTCGGCAGGGCGCGTCCTTGTATCCGGTATAGGCCGGGTCGTATATCGACCCGTCCGGCACGCGGCCCCATGGGACCACATGCCGGTTGGTCACTCAGACCGCAGGGGTAGCGGCAGGCGCCTCTGCCGTGGCTTCGGTGGCGGCCACTTCGATCGCGGGATCGACGGGCAGTTCTTCAGCCGCGCCAAAATCTTCGCCCGAAGCGCCGAGTTCAGCCGAAATACCATCCAGCACCGCGCCAGACACCAGTTCGCAATACAGTGCGATCGCGCGGATGGCGTCGTCGTTACCCGGGATGGGATAGGTCACGCCACGCGGGTCGGAGTTGCTGTCGAGGACCGCAACGACCGGAATGCCCAGCTTGTTCGCTTCTTCAACCGCCAGCTTTTCCTTGTTCGTGTCGATCACGAACAGGATGTCCGGCAGGCCGCCCATTTCCTTGATCCCGCCCAGCGACCGCTCCAGCTTCTCGCGGTCACGCGTGATGTCCAGAACTTCCTTCTTGGTCAGGCCCTGAGTGCCATTTTCCAGCATCTCGTCAATGCCACGCAGGCGCTTGATCGAACCGGTGATCGTCTTCCAGTTCGTCAGCATACCGCCCAGCCAGCGATGGTTGACGTAATACTGGCCGCAGCGCTTGGCCGCTTCGGCGATCTGGTCGGCCGCGGCGCGCTTCGTGCCGACGAACAGCACGCGGCCACCACCTGCAACGGTATCACGGATCGCCTTGAGCGCACGGTCCAGCATGGGGACGGTCTGCTGCAGGTCGATGATGTGAACCTGGTTGCGCACACCGAACAGGAACGGCGCCATACGCGGGTTCCAGCGGCGGGTGTGATGACCGAAATGCACACCGGATTCAAGAAGCTGGCGCATTGTAAATTCAGGCATAGCCATCTTGGCTCAATCCTTGTCTTCTGGTTTGTCCTCCGTGAAGCGCCGGTCCCGTCGGGACACCAGAGGCTCATGCTTCACGTGCGAATTGCCATGGTAAAAACAGCCATGGCACGGCGTCATATGACGACTTTCGGGACGGATTGCAAGTGGCACCCTCCCGGACAACAGGCATTTTTGAACGCATGTTCCCGCGCGGATGTCCCCCGCCCCCTATATCACTCCGCCACGCCATGCGGACGACGTCCGGGGGCAACCTTGCCGAACCATGTCATGACCGGTTTCATGCAGATCAGCAGCATCAGCAGCGATGCCAGAACAGAGGCACTTGCCGCCCCCTCAAGGTGCCAGCGCCACGCCATGAAATATACCAGCGGCAGATAGGCGATCGTCACGACGATGCGGGCCAGAAGAACCCGCGATACCTGCCCCACGACAGTCAGCAGCGGTTCCAGCGGCACGATGCCCAACCCCATGATGGCATTCCCCAGCATCAGCATGATCATCAGGTTGCCCCCCGGCCAATGCACACGCAGCATCCATGTCAGCAACGTATTGCCAGCCACCATGGCAAACAGCATCAACAGGAGCGAAAACCCCCCGATCAACATGAACAGCCGCAACGTTACATGTTTCAGCCCATACCAGTCGCGTTTTTCACGCAGACGGATGAATTCGGGATACAACGCGGGCATCATCAACTGCGCGGGCTTTGCAATACCGTCACCGATCTGTCGTGAAACGCGATAGACGGCGGCATCCGCCGGTCCAAGCAGCCCGCCGACCAGAAGGGTGCCGAACTGGTTGAAGATCGTGCCAAGCACATGATTGCCACTGGTGGACAGGGTAAACCGCCAGATCCCAACCGCGTCACCTGCCTCAAGCTGTTGGAAAAACTGGAAACGCCCGACTTTCCCCCCGCTACGCAGCAGCCACCATCCCATGGCGCTGTTGGTGATGAACAGGGCAAGCTGCGTCATGCTCCAGACCAGCATGAAATAATACAGCCCCATATGCAGCCACAGGCCCAGCCCCGTGCCGACCATGCGCACGACAACACCCGACAGGTCGCATACACTGCTGAGCCAGAAAGCATTGCACAGCCGGAAGACACCAGTGGACCACCCCGTGTTCATGACGCAAATGGTCAGCATGTAAACCATTGCGCCCACCTGATCCGTTTGCGGCCACCCCATCGAGGTACCAAACAATCCCACCCCCAGCATCCCGACAAGCGCGCCTGTCGCCCCACTCAGCAGGTCCGCGCGCATGCAAAATGACAGGAGACGACCGAAACGTGGCAGATCGCCCTTGACGAACGGGTCCGTCCCGTAATGCAGCAGAGGTTGCCATGATGGCAGGTGGGTTGCCGACGAAATGGCGGAGCCGAACGTCGTCACCAGCATCAGCACACCGAACTGCGACAGACCAAGCGCACGCACGGACCATGCCATGTAAAGGAAACTGCACACGGCATTGGTCGCACGTCCCGCGACAAGAAAGCCCGTGTTGCCGAAGATGCGCTTGAGCGCGGCGGTTTCCTCAACCACGATGGGAGGTTCCATGTGGCGCTTTGCCAGGTGAGTATGTCGGCGGCATGCGGGCAGGTAAGGAAATGATCACGCTTGTTTCCGTCTCTTGCCGCCGGTCACGGCGGGGAACGTCCACAAGGTGCGTCGTGGTCGGGCCAGAGGCAATGCTATCCATCGCGACATAGTGTAAAACGCTCCCGGCGGTAAGACTACCCCCACCGTTTTCACGTCCCCTGCCCCATGTGCCCCTTGTCCGGTATGTCCGCTCCGGTGTGGCCGCTGTCGCATCCCTTGCGCGTTGCCGCCAGCGCCCAGCCAAGCGCGATGAACACCCATCCGGCCGTCGGCTGCGTGGTAAATGAACTTGTGGACTGCAACGGCCATATGATGACAAACGCCAGAACGCACATCACCATCTGTTCCGCCCCCCTATGGGCGCGCAATCCCCTTGCCATGGGATACAGCATGGCGATGACCACCAGACAGAACAGGATCGCCCCCGGCCATCCCGCCATGGTCGCAACCTGTATATAATAATTGTGCGGATGCAGGTTGCAGCCTGGCGCCCCGCCGTGGGGGCCGTCAGGAATGCCAAGGGCCGGCAGCCCCCGGAAATAGATCGGATTGGGACAGTTGATGCGAAACCCGTCATATCCCATTCCCACCCATGGATGGTCCGACACCATGACCCCCGCGCGGATGAACAGCATGCCGTACGGACTGTCAGCAAAACCATGCATCTGGTGTTCGAAACTGATGACCAGCTTGTTATAGGCCTGGGGCGCCACAACGGGCGAAACCGCGATCCCGCCCATCCCAATCACGCAGGCAAGGATAAAGGGCAGCCGTAAGGGGCGCACCATCAAGGCCAGGCACAGGGTGCCGAACAGGAATAACAGTGTCGGCATCCGCTGCGAAATCAATAGGAAAGTCAGGATCAAAAGGACAAGAAGCCCCCCCGCGCACAGCAGCCCCCCACGGGTGCGCCGCTGCGTAAGGGAAATGATGACCGGCATCAGGCCCGGGAACGCCGTCATGAACAACGCCTGCCCCGCCCGCGGGGCCCACAACGGCCCCAGCAGGGCTCCGTCTTCCCACCGGCCATACCCCATGATGTTACGTCCCCACAGATATTGCTGCCAGCTTCCGACGACCATCCACATCGCCACCCACGCATAGGCCCTGGCAAGATGATGCCTGTCTTTAGAATCGCTCAGTATCCAAAACGCCATGGCAGCGACAAACACCGGGTATCGCAACAGCAGAACGGATTGCACGACGGCATGCACTGACCCAGTGGCGGCGGATGCAAGGGCGATATCCGCCCCCAGCACGACCGACAGCACGAACCATGGCTGGCGCACCCATGACCAGTCGCGACATATGGCGCTGTGAACGACAAAGGCGCCGACGATCAGGCAGATAAGGATTTCGGCTGGCGCCAGCGCATAGCACAGCAAAAGCGGGAATGCATACATCCCCCACACGACAGGTTTTTTCATCCATGAGGAACCTGCGGGACAAGGGATGCGGGCACTGTCGGGCATAATGTTTCCAGATGTTGGGGCGGGTCGGGCCATGTGGAGATCGGGCCATATCCATCAAAAATTCCCCGCCCCCTATTCCACATTTTCATACGGCCGCCCATCAGGTTTTCATGAACAGGCCGAATAGATGAAAAGAACCGAATGCCAGCACCTATTGCCGGAGGCGACGTTGTAACTGAAAAAGGTGTATCGCAGGCCAGAACCCCAGAACAGCCGCCACCAGCAGCGACATGCGCAGGGCATCAGCGCCAAAATGCGGCGTCAGCAGATCGCTGATCCACCCAAAGAGCGGGGGCCCAAGGCCAATGCCGATAGCGTTGGCAAGCAGCGCGTACAACCCCGTCGCGGCGGCGCGGCGATGCACAGGCACCACAGTGGGGATCGCGCCATAGATCGGCCCTGTACAAAGGGCCGAGATCACCGTCGTCAGCACCAGCATCACCAGCGAGAGACCAAGCGAGTGCGTCATTACCTGCAATATCTGGAACGGTTGGGCAACAAGATAGGCCCAGAAGGCAAAACGCATCGCACCGGAAAAGCCGAAGCGTACCGCCACACGATCGGCAATCGGTCCGCCGATGAAAGTACCCACCACGCTGGCGATACCAATCCCGATGCCGAACCACGCACCGGCGGCACCCGATGACAGGCCAAAAGAGCGCATATAAAAAGAAACACCCCACAAGGTGATCCCATAGCTTACGACCTGACTCGTCATCCCGTAAAAGAGCAGGGCGCGTAATGGCCGGTTGGCCAGCAATGCCCGCCAGCTTTCCCCATTGCGCACCACGTGCGGCATCGGGGGTTCGGGGATGAACAGGTGCATCGCGATCGCCACCGGGATGCCCGCCAGGCCGACAGCCGCAAATGTCGCACGCCAGCCAATATGCTCAACCAGATACCCTCCTCCCGCCAATCCGATGACATAGCCGAGATAGGAGATGCCATAGGAAACCGCAAAGGACGTGCTGCGCTTCTCCGGTATGGAATAGGCTGCATTCAACGCGGAGGACGAAGGCGAAAACGCGGCCTGCCCAAGCCCCACGCAAATACGGGTTGCCGCCATGGTGGCGATCATGTGCGCACATCCCATCAGGGCTGTGGCGACACTCCACATCGCGATACCAAAAGATGCCATCCGTGCGGCAAATCCCCGATCGGAAATCAGGGCGAAAGGCACGATCATCACACCATAAAGCAGGGCGAAAGCAGTCCCGCCCAACAGCCCCACCGTGGCATCAGAAAGGTGAAGATCATGCTTGATCGCATCATTTGCGGCAGAGAAGACAAAACGATCTATGAAATCGAGCATCCCCGCCACGCCAAGAAGCAGGATCACCGCAGGCGACCAGCCTTGGGGCGCAAGAACTGTAGCAGGAGTGCGATGAGCGCCGGGGTCGTGTTCGCTCATGCCCGGCCCCCTGCGTGCAGGCCCCGGTTCACCTGCCACCAGAACCATGGACCGAAGCCCCCCTGCCCAGACACCCCGGTCCTGTAAAACATCATGCATTACTTCCTTAATTTCGTACGTGCCAAAACCGGTACCATATTTGCACACAGGGTAATGCGCCCCCCACCAAGGGCAAGACACATATCTTCTGCCCCATCTCCCCGAACACGGACACGGGCATGCATACCAAGGTCGCATTGGTATCGCCTGCTACTACATAGATGGCAGGGTCTTTCTTCCGGGCTTTATAGACTGTTTGAAAAGTCAGGCTCGATAACACCCTGAAATTATAAAGGTTTTTGGTAAAGCTTTTTCTAAAAAGCTTCAGAAGACGCTGCCTTTTAAAAAAAAGGCAGCACCCAAAAACTTTTCTTGTTTTTTATCAAGCACTTGTTTTCAAACACTCTCTTAGGTTACTGTCGTGCCACCCCATCTGCGGGTACCGGACCGAGGACGATACTGTTGCCCACGATGATTGCACTGGGAAATGTTTCGTTTATTGAGCAGACCGACCACCCTTCACCATGCAGCGCAGGCATCGCCCCCAGCCCCAGCCGAGCACATAATCAGCGCCCGTCCATTACACCGCCCTGTCCCGTTTCGGTGAGCTCATACATACTGCCGTCAGCATTGGTCAGATACGCGCCATCAGAGATGGAGCGTATATATCCGTTTCCCATCTCCAGCGCATCGAACTGTGTGTTGTTGTAGATGCAAGACACCAGACGCAGCAGATTGGCCGCATCCTTCACCACACCGATATGTTGTGTACCTGCCCGGTTACTGGCACCACATTGCACATGCACGAAGAAGTTGGTGAGTTCACACGCTCCCGTCTGCTACTTTTCCATATCCGATCAGAAGCGCAGCATGAGCGAGATCATGCCCGCAGCAAAAGCCGGACGATAGGAGATGGCGGCATTCGGGCCAGATGGAATGCGCGTCATCAGTGCAGGTACCAGCACGATCGCGGCGTATAAATCGCCTCTACATATGCATATTTCGCAAGGATATAGCGATTGCAGATATTTGCATTGGTACCGAAAGTGATGGAACCACTTGTCTGATTATGCAGGAATACATGGCGTCCAAACCATCCGCCGACCAAGGTTTCCACAGTCGCCCCGTCTGACGTATTAAACTCGGCATAATCCGCGATATTCGCAGGAAGTGTAGATGTGGTCGATGCTGCGATAATGGACATTGTTCTGTCCGGGCCGATGTTATGCGCGATTTCTGCCGCCACCACGTCCGCATCGCTGACGGTGAAACTGATCGGATACGCGATGCCGTTCATGTCGTTGCCGACAATGACCGTATGATCGTTTGCGCCTGCTGCTGAAACCCCTATGGCAGAATTGCCTGTCCCCTCGCCCCCACAGGATTAGGGCATGCGGTTGTTCGTGATAATGAACCCTGAAACGCCCTTCGATATAAAAACGCCTGTTCCAGAAGAACTGTTACCGCAGAACTGGCTGCCTGTTATAGTAACATTTTGCACACCCGTCCCGGCATGGAATGCGTCACCATTCGCCAGGTAGAAGCGATGCCCCACGAACATGTACCCATTGACGTTGCCCCCGCCATTATTATTGATGGCGACATTCATGCTCTGCGCGTTAGCGGTCCATGACCCATCGAATTTCATGTCTGATGCCGTGGAAGTCGCGGCCCCCGTATCAATTTCCATCCCATATTGCTGCGCGGAATCCGAAAGGACCGTATTGGATGCAAACATATGAAAAACGGTCTGCTTTGCCTGCGGGTTAATAAGGGTCCCGATCTTTCCGCCAACCATGTCGTTGTTCTGTAACGTCAGGCCACCAGCATCCAGTATTTCGGTAAGAATGGCAGATGACGCATTAGTAGCGCCCGCGAAATAATCACCACTTACCGTGGTATTGATGATCCTCGGGTCCGTATTATTCCCCCCTGTCGATCCATGCCCGACACGGATGCCGACTGCTTTCACACCCTGAATGAAGACGGTATCGACCGTGACATTGTTCCCAGACATGTCGATCCCGTAATATGTACCGCCCTCGATCTGAAGATGGTCGATCTGGGATGAAACAGGCGCATTGGTGGCCGCATCAATCGGGTATTTCTGTGCCGATGTTACACCGCTGACGTTAATATACAGATCAGACAATCGGCTTCCGACCCATGAGTTCGTGACGTTATTCCCTGTAAAAAGAATCTGGGAATTATCACCAAAGATCAGTTCTGATCCTGACATACCGGTTCCCGACAGCCAGACCCCACGCGGCAGATTGACGGTTCCGGTAATGACACAGGCTTTACCAGGGATAAGGACGTGATGCAGGACACTGCCACCAGATCCGGTTTTTGTATCTGCAACCGCAGCAGTCGCCGCATTGAAGGCCACCGTATCATCGGTCATGCCATCACATTTCGCCCCGAAATCCAGAACAGACAGGGCTTCCCCGAACTTGTCGGACACCAGGCGTGCATCAGGAGCATTGAGCGGAGTGGAGGTGGATGCACCGATATTCATCCCGACTGCCGTGCCGTTCGTAATCGTAGGTCTGCTTAGCACTTGCCCTGTCGCGATGCCGCCATTGATGGTCGGTGTCGTCAGGCTCTGCCCCATTGCGGCGCCACCATGGATTGTTGGCGTTGTCAGGATCTGGTTAATGGAAGTGTCATCATTCCTGTTCAGCTTGAGCGCTTCCCCATCGCTGGCGCGCAGGATTTCATTTTCCAACGCCTGCCCAAGCGGCACTCCGTTATAGAGCAGCGCAGACTTCCAATCCGCAAGCGACGGGATATAGTTCTGCGTCCATTGGGATGGAGGCACCGGGGAACGCGCCTGCGCGCTGATGGGAACCAGCAGGGAAAGCGCCAGCGCAATATGTTTCATAATTCGGTCTCTCCATCGCCTGGTCCTTGGCCGGGGGCGACTGCATTCTGGTAGGGCCTGCGCCATCCGATCGGACTGTCACCAATCGCAAGGATACCAAGGCGGCTGTGAGACATGTCGGCCGCAATATACTGGCTGTCACGGTTGGCGATATCGCGCGGTGCAAGGCCTGTGTTCTGCACGCCATTCAGCCTCTCCGCAAGCATCAGATCTGCAAGAGGCGTCTGGTCCATGCGCATCAACACGATCAGGCGGTCCATATCGTCAGGGGTTCCCCAACCGCGATATCGTCGCCTATCGCAATGCGACCTCGAATTACGGACACACCATGCGCTGCGTCGCCGCATGGTATGCAGCCAGGGGCATGCCGTTTTCCCACTTCCGCATCCGTGACCTTCGTCATCCGGTGGTTCAAGGCCGGTGGGGACATCTACCGGCTGAATCGCCATCGGGGGCACATCTCGGTCACGACGACCGAGATCTACCTGTTTGTCCTGACAGCAGATGAGTTGGACCCCGTGCTGCATGTCGGCACAAAAGCAGGCACAGAAGCCCCATGAAGACAGCGGTTTTTGTACGCCCCACCCCTAGACGGCAGCGGAATACCTAGCTAAACAAGCGTCTATGGAGAGGTGGCCGAGCGGTTGAAGGCAGCGGTCTTGAAAACCGCCGTGCGTGTGAGCGTACCGTGGGTTCGAATCCCACCCTCTCCGCCATGCGCCGTTCTGCACGGCCAAGTTTTTATTTCACAAAACATCGACGATATGTGAACCGGAATACCGGACCAAGAGATGCTGCCATATAAGCAATATCTGCCTTATATTTCCGCACAACTCCCCAATACAATAATAATTTTATATACAATCTGTATTCATGATGTTTTTACTGACATAAGCCACTGAACGCACCAGAAAACCTATTGACGGACGGATATACTTACTTTCTCTCTTACTTTTCCATACATCATGGGAAGGTTTAAATACAAAAAGCCCGCATCCGGGATGGATGCGGGCTTTTGCGTCATAGCATACGCGTTATCGCATCAGGCGACGCGACGCCCCCCGCTGCGTGGACCACCATGACCACCATGACCACCGGGACGACCGCCGCGACCATTGCCGCCGCCACCGCCCGAGCGACCGCCACGCCCGCGACCACCACCGCCCAGCACCGGAGGACGCATCGTGGAATTAGCCGCCGCCTCGGAATGATAGGGATGTTCCAACACGACCGGAATCTTCTTGCCGATCGTCTTTTCAATATCGCGCAACCATGCACGCTGTTCTGCATCGCACAGCGAAACGGCCCAGCCATCACGCCCCGCACGCGCGGTGCGACCAATGCGGTGCACATAGCTTTCGGGAACATTCGGCAGGTCATAATTAAAGACATGCGTTACGTCATCGACATCAATGCCACGTGCGGCGATATCGGTGGCAACCAGCACCTTCACCGCGCCGGAACGGAAACCCGACATCGCACGTTCACGCGCACCCTGCGACTTGTTGCCGTGGATGGCTTCCGCCGTGATGCCATGTTCATTCAGGAACGCGGCAACCTTGTTGGCCTCATGCTTCATCAGGGTGAATACGACAGCGCGTTCAACCTTGGGCGAGTCCACCAGCAGCTTCAGCGCCTCGCGCTTGTTGCCCGTGTCCACATACATGACAGCCTGACGGATACGGTCCACCGTGCTGGACGGCGGTGTCACCTGTACCGTGGCGGGATCACGCAACAGGCCATGCGCCAGTTCGGAGATGCTCTTGGGCATCGTCGCGGAAAACAGCAGGGTCTGGCGATCGGTCGGCAGGGTGGCGACAATCTTGCGAATATCGCGGACAAAGCCCATGTCGAGCATCCGGTCAGCCTCGTCAAGGACAAGGATCTCAAGCCCGGCAAGATCGACATGCCCCTGCCCCATCAGGTCAAGCAGACGGCCCGGGGCTGCAACCAGCACATCAACGCCGCGACGCAGGGCCTCGATCTGTCGTCCCTGCCCCACGCCACCGAAGACCACGGCATGGGTGAACTTCATGTGCCGCGCATACGAAGCAAAGCTGTCCGCGATCTGTGACGCCAGTTCGCGCGTCGGCGCAAGCACCAGCGCACGCGCCCCCTTGGGGTGGGCGCGGCCCTTGCTGGTCAGCAGGTGATTGAGGATCGGCAGCGCGAAGGCCGCCGTCTTGCCAGTGCCGGTCTGCGCCAGCCCGAGCAGGTCACGCCCCTGAAGCAGATAGGGGATTGCACCAGCCTGAATCGGGGTGGGCGTGGTATAGCCTTCCTCGTTGAGGGCACGCAGCAGCGGCTCCGCAAGATGAAGATCGGCGAACGTTGTCATGAAAAGCGCCTCCTGGCGCAAGGAAATATGGCCGGAAACGTCACGACAGCATGCGCGTCCGGAAAAACCTGATGAAGGAACACAAGACCTGCCCCTGCCGGTTCGCGCGGGGCGGCCGTCTGTCGTCGCAAAGTATCAGGTGTCGGGATGTAACTGGTCCTGTCGCTTCTGTCGTGTCCCCCGCGTCAAGGACACGCGCCTACATACCAGCAACCGGGACAGGCGCGGTCCGTCCCTTGGCGCGGCTTCTATCGGTTTGTGTCCATGCCCGCAAGTTTTTTCCACCACCCCACCCTGTCGGGCGCGGTGATGGGGATGGAATTCAGGATGGGAAACGATCGGTAAGGATGACTTCGGCATCAGGCAGGGCGCCCACGCGTGGCAGTGCGTCCTGCGTGGCACGGCCGATCACGACGAACATCGCCACTACATGGTCGTGCGGCAGGTTGATCAGCTTTCCCACGGCGTCATAGTCAAATCCATCCATGGGACAGGTCTGGTATCCGCGTGCCGTCGCCGCCAGCATCAGCGTCTGTGCCGCAAGGCCCGCGCTGCGCATGGTTTCATCACGCTGCACCTGTTCACGCCCCAGGTAATAATCACGGATCATGCCCGCCATCTGGGCCTGCACCTCCGTGGGGGCGCCGTTGAAATAACGGGCCGGGTCCTTTTTCCATGCCGCCATGTCGGCACATACGACCACCAGCACGGACGCATCTGTGACCTGTGCCTGGTCCCACGCCACCTTGCGCAGTTCCGCGCGCAGGGCCGGGTCCTTCACCACGACGTACCGGCAATGCTGAATGTTGAAGGCACTGGGCGCATGCCTGGCCGCATGCAGCAGCGTCGTGAGTTCGGTCTCCTCAAGGCGATAGGTAGGATCATATGCCCTTATTGCGCGACGCGTGCGGATTGCCTCGAATGTATCCATGACCTTGTTCCCTTCTGTCCTGATTTATGTCCGGGACGTCACGTTGTTCCCGATGCGCCGCGATGCGTATCCCCGCGACGCAGCAGGAACAGTGCCTGTTCCCCGAACAGGTTGGCCAACCGGATGGAACGCCGCCATGGCGCACGTTCCCCATCCTCATCCACGGCCATCCATTCCTGCACAACGTAGCCTTCGTCACGACACAAGGTCAAAAAATCCAGAATCGTGCAGGGATGGATATTGGGGGTTTCATACCATGGCGTATCCCACACCGCCGTCATCGGCATGCGTCCGCTTAGCAACAGCTTGAAGCGAAGCTGCCAGTGACCGAAATTCGGGAACGACACGATGGCATGACGCCCGATCCGCAGCATCTGGCGCAATACCTCACGAGGGCGTTCGACGGCCTGCAACGTACGCTGAAGCACCACATAATCAAACGCATCATCGGGATAGTGTTCCAGGTCATGATCGGCATCCCCATGCATGACCGGCAACCCGTGCGCGACCGAACGCGTGACCTCCTGCATGTCGATCTCGATCCCGCGCGCATCGCATCCACTGACGCGGAACAGGTAATCCAACAGCAGTCCGTCACCACTGCCGATATCCAGCACCCTCGTCCCCGGCCGGATCATCCCGGCGATCAGTTTCTGGTCAAGACGCATGGTCAGGCAATCCGCGCATATTCTGCCGCCCCGGCCACAAATCCCCGGATGGTGCGGTCAAGATCAGGTTCATCAAGCAAGAAAGCATCATGCCCCTTGTCGCTGTCGATCTCGACAAAGGAAACATTGGCCGCGACCCGGTTCAGCGCACGCGCCAGCAGCCGTGCCTGTGACGTGGGAAACAACCAGTCTGAAGAAAACGAGACAATGCAAAAGCGCGTATGCGTTCCCCGGAACGGTCGCGACAGGTCGCCTTCATACTCCGCCCCGATGTCAAAGTAATCCATGGCCCGGGTAATGGTCAGATACGAATTGGCGTCAAAACGGCGGACAAAAGTGGACCCCTGATGCCGCAGGTAGCTTTCGACCTCGAACATCTCCCCGAACAGGGAACCTGGATTGGCCTCGGTGCCCTGTGGGGCGCTGCGGACGCGTCGCCCGAATTTACGGTTCAGCGCCTCTTCGGACAGGTAGGTGATGTGCGCCATCATCCGCGCAACCGCCAACCCGCGTGCCGGGATCGCGTCATGTTCCCAGTACCGGCCACCATACCATTGCGGATCGGCGAAGATCGCCTGTCGGCTGACCTCGTTAAAGGCGATATTCTGTGCGGAATGAAAGGGCGCTGTCGCAATCGGGATCGCGGCGAACACCATTTCTGGAAAAGCAGCCGCCCATTCCAGCACCTGCATTCCCCCCATGGAACCACCAAGCACCGCGAACAGTCGGGTAATGCCCATATGGTCGATCAGCAGCTTTTGCGCCTGCACCATGTCGCGAATCGTGATAGGCGGAAAATCCGTGCCCCACGGTTCACACCGGCCATCAGGACATGGTCGCGGGGAACGCGGCCCGGTACTCCCCATGCACCCACCAAGAACATTGATGCAGATGACGAAGAAGCGATCCGTATCAATCGGCAGGCCCGGCCCGACAAGGCGGCTCCACCATCCCGGCTTTCCCGTCAGGGGATGTGGTTCGGCCACATACTGATCCCCCGTCAGGGCATGGCAGATGAGGATCGCATTATCACGGCGGGGCGAAAGCGTGCCATAAGTGCGATAGGCCACCTCTACGGGGGCAAGGTGGAAGCCGCATTCAAGCATCAGGCCATCGGGAAACGCCACATGCTGATGCGAAAGGTACGATGCGGAAACGGTCTGGTCCATGGTCAAGCCGGCATCCCGTCAACACGTGACATGGACAGGTCGCCATGCCCCGATCCCCTGCGAACTCAGGGTGCAGCGGTATGGCATCTGCACGCAACATGCGCAAGATTTCCATATCAGGAATGCCCCCGCCCGACAGGCAGTCGCATTTGCCCATCACAGCAGCGTGACACCGGCACTCTCAACCTTCATGACATATGACCGTTATAACGCGATGTCCTTGCTACGACCGACCTCCCACGGCCGTAGCCTTCCCCAGCAGACGGAGCATGACATCATGGCAATCAAGAAATACGGCACGGCACAGTGGACCGGGGGCCTGAAGGATGGGAAGGGAAACGTCTCGACCGAAAGCGGTGCCCTGTCCAAGCAACCCTATGGCTTCAACACCCGCTTTGAGGCCACACCCGGCACCAACCCCGAAGAACTGATCGGTGCGGCGCATGCGGCATGCTTCGCCATGGCGCTTTCCGGCGTTCTGGGCAGCAAGAACATCACGGCGGATCTGCTGGAAACCAAATCCACCGTAACGCTGGAAAAGAAGGATGACGGGTTTGCGGTGACTGCCGTGCATCTGGACCTGCATGCAACGGTGCAGGACATCGACTTCGCCGCATTCAGCGAACTGGCCAATACGGCCAAGGCCGGGTGCCCGATCTCCAAACTGCTGAACGCCCCCATCACGCTTGAAATCGTGCTGGAACAGTAATTCACCAAGACGCCAAGGGTCGCCTTTATCCCCAGATAAGGCGACATCCCCTGATCCCCCTTATCAGGCCTCATAAACGCCCTCTAGAGTTCAGCTTCCCACCTGTCCCCTGTGCCGCAGCAGGTGATCGGCCAGTACACAGGCCATCATCGCCTCGCCCACCGGCACGGCGCGGATACCGACACACGGGTCATGGCGCCCCTTTGTCATGACATCCACGTTTTCGCCCGATCGCGTGACTGACGGTACGGGGGTCAGGATCGAACTTGTCGGCTTGACGGCGAAACGCGCGACGACAGGCTGCCCCGTGGAAATCCCGCCCAGTATGCCGCCCGCATGGTTGGAGGCGAACTCCAGCATATCGTCGCGCATGCGCATCGGATCGGCATTTTCTTCCCCCGTCAGGGCAGCCGCGGCAAAACCTTCGCCGATTTCAACCCCCTTGACGGCATTGATGCTCATCAACGCCATGGCAAGATCGGAATCCAGCTTGCCATAGATCGGTGCGCCAAGCCCCGGGGGCACACCTTCGGCCACAACCTCGATCACCGCACCGATGGAAGAACCGGCCTTACGCACATCCGCCAGCAGGTCTTCCCATTGCACCAGGGCAACCGGATCAGGGCAGAACAGCGGGTTGCGCGACACAAGGTCCCAGTCCCAGCGCGCGCGCTCCACCTTGTGCGCGCCGACCTGCACCAGGGCCGCGCGGATACGGATCCCCTGTCCCAGCACCTTGCGCGCCACGGCGCCAGCGGCAACACGCATCGCCGTTTCCCGTGCGGACGAACGCCCCCCGCCACGATAATCACGGATGCCGTATTTGCGGTCATAGGTAACATCGGCATGGCCGGGGCGGTACCGTCCAGCAATATCGCCATAATCACGCGACCGCTGATCGGTATTATGGATCACCAGGGAAATCGGCGTCCCTGTTGTCTGCCCCTCGAACACACCGGACAGGATCTCCACCCTGTCCGCTTCCTGCCGCTGTGTCGTGAATTTCGACTGCCCCGGCCTGCGGCGGTCCAGCCAGGGCTGGATGTCCGCCTCGCTCAGCGACAGGCGCGGCGGGCATCCATCAACCACGCAGCCAATCGCCGGCCCGTGGCTTTCACCCCAGGTCGTGACACGGAACATGTGTCCGAAGGTATTGTACGACATCGTGCTATGCCCTGCCGTGCTGGTGGTTTCAGCTTCCCGCGACGGTCATGTCAGGGGCCGTGGGATTTTTCATGCCCACGATATGATATCCCGAATCGACGTGGTGGATTTCCCCCGTCACCCCCCCCGACAGGTCGGACAGCATGTAAAGGCCCGCACCACCCACTTCCTCCAGCGAAACATTACGTTCCAGCGGGGAGTTGTACTGGTTCCATTTCAGGATATAGCGGAAGTCCCCGATGCCATTGGCCGCCAGCGTCATGACCGGCCCTGCCGAGATGCCGTTGACACGGATGCCATCGGCGCCAAGGTCCACCGCCATGTAACGGACCGAAGCCTCCAGCGCGGCCTTGGCCACGCCCATCACGTTGTAATGCGGCATGACACGCTCCGCCCCCAGATAGGTCAGGGTCAGCAGCGAACCACCAGACTTCATCAGGCGTGCGGCACGACGCGCCACCGCGGTAAAGGAATAGCATGAAATGTCGAGCGCCTTGAGGAATGCCTCACGCGGGGTGTCGACATACCGGCCCCGCAGGAACTGCTTGTCGGCCCAGCCGATCGCATGCACCACGAAATCAATCTGCCCCCATTCCTTCTCGATCGCGGCGAAGGTGGCGTCGATGGCCGCGTCATCGCTGACATCACACGGCAGGACAAGGCTTGATCCCACAGATTCAGCCAGCGGCCGCACCCGCTTGCCCAATGCCTCCCCCTGATAGGTGAAGGCCAGTTCGCCGCCCTGCTCCGCCACGGCGCGGGCGATACCCCACGCGATGGAGCGGTCGTTCGCGACGCCCATGACAAGTCCGCGCTTGCCTTTCATCAAAGAACCTGTAGCGGAGATTTTGGCCGCGCCGTCTGACATGCTACTACCCTTGGTGGTGAATGGCGTATGAAATTTCGGCATGGTGGTCGCACAAGCCGAAGCATCGGACAAGGTCCGGTGCGTGGAATTGTAGCGATTAATCCCGCCGTCGTAATTTACCTTATATTTCGATATGTTTCGTACCGGACCATGCCCTGCCTGTCATAACGTGGTCCCCAGACCGGATAAACACACATGACCACCAAGCTGATTGACCTTGATGCGGACCCTTTCGCCCTGTTCGATGCCTGGATGCGCGACGCAGTGGCGCATGAACCCAATGACCCTAACGCCATGGCGCTGGCCACGGCCACACCGCAGGGACTGCCGTCGGTGCGGATGATCCTGCTCAAGGGTGCGGACCGGCGGGGGTTCGTTTTCTACACCAACCTCAACAGCCGCAAGGCGGCCGAGCTGAAGGCCAACCCCCATGCGGCCCTGCTGTTCCATTGGAAAAGCATCCGCCGCCAGATCCGTATCGAAGGCCCCGTCGAACCCGTCACCCCGGCAGAGGCTGATGCTTATTTCGCAAGCCGCAGCCGGATATCCCGCCTGGGCGCCATTGCGTCAGAACAGTCACACCCCCTGCCGGACCGGGCCGTGTTCGAAGCACGGCTGCGGAATCTGGAAGACCGTTATCCCACCGAGGATACCCAGATCCCGCGTCCCGCCAACTGGAGCGGCTTTCGCCTGGTGCCGGACAGCTTCGAATTCTGGCAGGACCGTCCCCATCGCCTGCATGACCGCGCAACATGGACCCGTACGGCCGGGACAGACTGGACCCGGCAGCGTCTTTATCCCTGAACTTGCGGCGTTCTTATCCGTTTCCTGAAAGAGTGAGTTTTATACGACACGAAAAACAGGAACGGATACGAAAGGGGCGTCCATGCACATCCGCAAGATATTGCTGCCTTTGTCCGGCGCGGAAAATGCCGGGAGCGCCCTTGCAATCGGGGTGATGTTCGCCCAGCGTTTCAACGCCCATATCGCCGGACTGCATGTCGGCAGCGACTGGCAGGAAGTCAGCCCCATGGCAGGCGAAGGCCTGTCGGGCGCCATGGTGCAGGAAATGATCGCAGCCGCCCTGCATGAAAGCGCGGGGCACCTGAAAGAGGTCCGCCAGGCATTTCATACCTTTATCGAGGGGGCTGGCCTGCCGATTGTTGCGCCGCGCTCCGCGCTTTCGACCATTCCGATGGACAGGCCAAGCGCCAGCTTCACAGCCATGGCGGGCAACATGTACACCGTTGTCGCACATCAGGCGCGGATGTCAGATATCGTCATCGTGCGCAACACCGGGGCTAGCGGACAGGTCTCCTCCTCTGACGCCCTGCATGCCACCCTGTTCGACAGCGGGCGCTGCGTTGTCGTCGCCCCCATCGAACGCCCCGTCAGCGTGGGGCGACGCATCTGCATCGCATGGAATGGCACGACAGAGGCCGCAACCGCCCTGCGTCATGCCCTGCCGTGGATTGTGGAAGCAGAGGAAGTGCGCATCCTGTATAGCCGCAGCTACCAAAGGCTTGGCCCGGAGGCGCGGCACGTCAAACATTACCTGGACATCCATGGCGTGGATACGACCATGCATGAATTCCACGCAGATGGCCGCGGCGTGGGCGCCGCCCTGCTGGAGGCATGCCACGATTTCAATGCGGATATGATGGTCATGGGGGCCTACTCACACTCCCGCCTGCGCCAGATGATCCTTGGCGGTGTGACACGCCATGTGCTGGAAAACGGGAAACTATCCGTTTTCATGAGCCGTTAATGCACAGTTAAAAATAGTGCAATAAGGCACTCAAGAGCAGGATGCTTGCCATGCAGACAATGAAGAATATATATCATTCCCCTTGCATGCATGGGGATTAGTGATTAACTCCTCCCCAATTAACGATTAAATATCGTGAACTGCGGAGGGAGATCGCAAGGTGCAGGTTGATCCGTCAATTATACGATCCCTGCAGGCCGAGGGGAATACCGCACATGATGTCATGCGGATTGCCCTGACGGGTACGCTGCGTGGACGTATCGGGCTGGTGTCCTCCTTTGGTGCGGAATCCGCCGTCCTGCTGGCCCTCGCCGCCGAAATTGATCCGGCGGTCCCCGTCCTGTTCCTGCAGACCGGGCAGCATTTTCCCGAAACGCTGGAATACCGGCAGGATCTTGCACGCTTTCTTGGCCTGACCAATGTGCGCGATATCCACCCCGCCCCCACCCAGATCCAGAACCGCGACCCCGAAGGGCAATTATGGGCTTTTGACCCCGATGCGTGCTGCGCCCTGCGCAAGGTCGAACCCCTTGACGAAGCCCTTATCCCGTTTGACGGATGGATTACCGGGCGCAAACGCACACAGGCCAGCACACGCGCCAACCTGCCACTGGTGGAAAACGCCGATGACGGTCGTATCAAGATCAATCCGCTGGCCCGCTGGACACCGCGGGAACTGGATGCGGAAATGACGCGCAGGAACCTGCCGCGCCATCCGCTCAGCCTGCGCGGTTATCCCTCGATCGGCTGCGCGCCATGCACCCTGCCCGTGGGTGCGGATGCGGACCCGCGTTCCGGGCGCTGGGCGGGTCAGAACAAGACCGAATGCGGCATCCACGTCCGCAAGGCCTCCTGACCCTTACGGCAAGGGCACCCGCTTTTATGGTAAACCTGTCTTTAACCTTATCATCCCGCCACTCCTTCTTCCCCGGAAAGGAAGGTCTGTAAGTCCATGGACGATCTCGATCAGCTCGAAGCGCAGAGCATTTTCATCCTCCGCGAGGCCTATCGCAAGCTCAAGCCACTGGCGATGCTCTGGTCGCTGGGCAAGGATTCCAACGTGATGGTATGGCTTGCGCGCAAGGCTTTCCTTGGTCGCGTGCCGTTTCCGGTCATGCATGTCGATACCGGCAAGAAATTTCCCGAAATGTACCAGTTCCGCGACGAATATACCAAGAAGTGGAACCTCGACCTGCTGCTTGGCGACTGCCCGGCCGTGGAAGAGATCGACCCGACCCTGCCGCCTGCCGCACGGTCCGCCGCGCGCAAGACGGCCGGCCTTGCCGCGATGATCGAAAAGCACAAGCTTGCAGGCGTCATCGCAGGTATCCGCCGCGATGAACAGGCCACCCGAGCGAAAGAACGCGTCTTCAGCCCCCGTGGCGCAGGCCACAAATGGGATGTGCGCAACCAGCCCCCCGAATTCTGGGACCAGTATGCAACCCCGCATGAAGCGGGCATGCATATCCGTGTCCATCCCCTGCTGTCATGGCGTGAGATCGACATCTGGCGTTATATCGAGCGCGAGGGCATTCCGCTGGTTGACCTGTATTTCGCCAAGGACGGCAAGCGTTATCGCTCCCTTGGGGATCAGGACATCACCAGCCCGGTGGAAAGCAATGCCAGCACCGTGGCCGAAGTGATTGCCGAACTGGAAACCTCGCGCACGTCGGAACGGGCGGGCCGCGCAATGGACCATGAATCCGAAGATGCGTTCGAGCGTCTTCGCGTTGCCGGTTATCTGTGAACGTCGGGCCGAGCGGAGTATCAAGGACATGAATACGATTTCCCCTCCCGCCTCGCAGGAGGCAGCGACACCGATCGTCATCGTCGGGCATGTGGATCATGGCAAATCCACCCTGATCGGACGGCTGCTTTACGACACCGACAGCCTGCCTGACGGACGTGTGGCGCAGATCATTGAATCCAGCACCAAGCGTGGCCTGGCGGTTGAATGGAGCTTCCTGCTCGACAGCCTGCAGATCGAGCGTGACCAGGGTGTGACAGTCGATTCCACGCGCATTCCCTTCCGTCTGGGACACAGGCAGTTCGTCATTGTGGACGCACCGGGCCACCGGCAGTTCCTGCGCAACATGATCACGGGCGCCGCCGATGCCGAAGCGGCCGTGCTGGTGATTGACGCCGCCGAAGGCGCACAGGAACAGACCCGCCGCCATGCGATGCTGCTGCGCCTGATCGGCATCCGCCACGTGATCGTCCTGATGAACAAGGTCGATCTGCTGGATTATGACGAAGCGAAAATCACCGCCTCGGAAAAGAGCGTGGCCGCCCTGCTCAAGCAGTTGGAGATTGAACCGACCCTGTTCGTGCCGGCCTCCGCGCGCGAAGGCGACAATATCGCATCGCGTTCGGAACGGATGGCCTGGTACAAAGGCCCCACCCTGACCGAGGCCCTGGCCCTTGTCCCGTCGCCTTCGTCACGTGCAGACCTGCCGCTGCGCCTGCCGGTGCAGGACGTCTACCGCTTTGATACGCAACGCGTTGTTGTTGGCCGTATTGAACGCGGCAGCATCCATATCGGTGACAGCGTGGTGATCGGACGCCATGGCACGGTGGCCCGCGTTGCCACCATCGAAAGCTGGCATACCGCGCCACAGACCACTGCCATCGCGGGACAGTCGGTGGCCATCACGCTGGAACCCGATGTGATCCCCGATCGCGGCGACCTCCTGTTCCCGCCTGACGAAGCCCCGTTGAGCAGCGCGCGCGTGCGTGCGCGCCTGTTCTGGCTGCGTCAGGAACCGTTGCGTGTGGGGGAAAGCTTCCGCCTGCGCCTGGCGACGGCGGAACATCAGGTAACGGTCGCATCCATTGATTCCGTCGTGCGGCTGGAGGACCTGACCGAACATCCTGCCGATATCGTCCCGCCCGAAGGCTTTGCCGAAATCACGCTGGCGGTGTCCGAAACGATGCAGTTCGATCCCTTCGTGCCGGGAACGGCGGACGGGCGTGGCGTACTGGTGGACCGCAACCAGCAGATCGTCGGTGGTGTGCCGCTGATCGGTGTTGCGGACATCGCCGCCGGGACAAGGGCAATCCACCCGACCGGCAGCACGGTATCGACATGGGATCGCGCCCAGGCCAAGGGGCATCGTGGTGGCGTGTTCTGGATGACCGGCCTGCCTGGTGCGGGCAAGAGCACGATCGCCCGTGCGGCGGAAATGCAGCTTTTCTCACGCGGGGTCGATGTTTCGGTTCTGGATGGGGATACGCTGCGCGCGGGCCTGTGTTCGGACCTTGGCTTCAGCGAAGCGGACCGGCGCGAGAATGTCCGTCGCGCGGCGGCCGTGGCGCGTATCCTGGCCGACAGTGGGCAGGTCGTGCTGGTTGCCCTGATCTCCCCCACCCTTGCGGATCGCGAATGCGCACGCCAGATCGTGGGGGACGGGTTCCATGAGGTGTTCATCGACACCCCACGGGAAACCTGTGAAACACGTGATCCGAAGGGACTTTACGCAGCGGCCCGCGCGGGAAAGATTACCGGCTTTACCGGGATTGATGCCCCGTATGAGGCCCCCGATAAACCGGCACTGCGTCTGGTGACAGAAAAGCGCGACCCGTCCGAGAGCGCACGTGACCTTGTCACGTTCATCACCCAGACGACCGCGCTGACGCAGCCCACTTCCGGCAACGCCTGAGGGATGCGGCGGACGGGGCGGATGGGCACCTTCCACCGCCCTGCCCGCCCCTTTGCGGGATGGTCCGTCACCATGGTCATGCCGGTCGATATATCTGGATTTATGCGTAAATATAAAATATACACACATAACTGTATGAATTAAGCATGCCTCCATCCATAAGGGTGGAATATGCCGCCTGCCTCGCCTGAAAGGGATTGACCAGAAGTGGATGTCAGGAACAACCGCCGCACAACAGCAGGCTCAAGCGTCATCACGGCCAATCGCCTGCTTGATGGGCGGATCGTCTGGCTGACGGATCAGGGAACATGGTCCGTGGATATTGCCTGCGCCGCGACATGGCCGAACGACCGGATTGAAACCGTGATCGCCGATACCGCCCGCCACCAGCAGGATCAGGGCGTCGTGGGCGTTTACGGCGTACAGCTTGCGGATCAGGCGGCGGGGATCACCCCGCTTACGGTGCGGGAACGCATTCGCGCCTTTGGCCCCACCGTGCATCCACACTTCGTCCCCTCACATGAGGATACCCCCCATGCCTGACACAGCCCTGGCCCCAGCCGTTGGCCGTTATGCCTATGACCAGGTGGACCGTACGTTCCTGCGTGAACGGGTGGAGCAGTTCCGCGACCAGGTGGCGCGCCGTATCGCTGGCGACCTGACCGAGGACCAGTTCAAGCCATTGCGGTTGATGAACGGCCTGTACCTGCAACTGCACGCCTATATGCTGCGTGTGGCTATCCCTTATGGCATGCTTGGTGCGGCGCAGATGCGTGAACTGGCGCAGATTGCGCGCACCTATGACCGGGATTACGGGCATTTCACCACCCGGCAGAACCTGCAGTTCAACTGGATACGTCTGGAGGATACCCCCGATATCCTTGCCCGACTGGCGGCTGTGGACATGCATGCCATCCAGACCAGCGGCAACTGCATCCGTAACGTGACATGCGACGAATTCGCGGGGGCTGCGGCGGACGAGGTTCTGGACCCGCGCATCCATGCGGAAATCCTGCGCCAGTGGTCCACCCTGCACCCGGAATTTTCCTTCCTGCCGCGTAAGTTCAAATTCGCCATCACCGGCAGCCCCCATGACCGGGTGGCGGCACGTTTCCACGATGTCGGCCTGATCGCCCGCCCCGGCGATGACGGTCGCGCGGTGTTCGATGTATATGTCGGTGGCGGGCTGGGACGCACGCCGGTCATTGGCGTCCTGCTGCATGATGGCCTGCCGGAAGAGGATCTCCTTGCATGGCTGGAGGCGATCGTGCGTGTCTATAACGCGCACGGGCGTCGGGATAACATGTACAAGGCCCGCATAAAGATCCTTGTACAGGCCCTTGGGATCGAGCGTTTTCGTGAAGAGGTCGAAGCCGAATTCGCACGGATGGACCGGGCGCGCTATCGGCTGGACCCCGCCATTGTCACGGGCATTCGCGCACGTTTCGCCGTGCCCGACCTGCATGCCCCCGCCGATGCGGCACAGAAATTGCAGGCCAGTCGTGCCAGTACTCCCGCCTTTGACCGCTGGGTGCGCACCAACACGCATCCGCACAGGGTCGCCGGTTTCATCTCTGCGGTCATTTCGCTCAAACCCGATGGCGGAATTCCCGGTGACGCCACGGCGGATCAGATGGATATCATCGCCGGGCTTGCCGAACGTTACAGCTTTGGCGAAATCCGCATTACCCACATGCAAAATGTCGTGCTGGGCCATGTGCGGCAGGACCAGTTACAGGCGCTGTGGCAGGAACTCGCATCGGCGGGACTGGCAACGCCGAACATCGGCCTTGTGGGGGACATCATCGCCTGCCCGGGACTGGATTACTGCTCCCTGGCGAATGCGCGCTCCATTCCCATCGCGCAAAAGCTTAGCGCACGCTTTGCCGATCCCGGCCTGCAGGAACGCATCGGCGCATTGCGCATCAATATCTCCGGCTGCATCAATGCCTGCGGGCATCACCATGCGGGCCATATCGGCATCCTTGGCGTGGACAAGCGCGGGGAGGAATATTTCCAGCTTACGCTGGGCGGGTCGGGTGAAAATGATGCCGCCATTGGCCAGATCATCGGCCCGGCCCTGCCAGAGGACGAAACCGTGGACGCCATCGCGGCGCTGATTGATGCGTATCTGGTGCATCGACACGACGGCGAACGGTTTGTTGATACCTATCGGCGGCTTGGCGCTGCCGTCTTCAAGGATGCTGTCTATGCCCCTGCTTGAAAATGGCCGGATCGTCGCGGATGACTGGGTACATGTCCCTGATGATGCCCCCTGTCCTACCGACCGGGCGGTCATCGTATCATTCGCCCGGGTGGAAGAAGCACTGGCGCGCCCAGGTGCCGCACCAGTGGGCGTACGCCTGAATCCCGACACGGATGTGGTGACCCTGAACACCGTGCTGCCGCGCCTTGGGCTGGTCAATGTTGACTTTCCGGGCTTTCGCGATGGACGCGCCTTTACCCAGGCCCGCGCCCTGCGTGAGCATCTGCACTTCACCAAAGAAATCCGCGCAACGGGGCATGCCCTGCCTGACCAGTACGAATTTATGCTGCGCTGTGGCATCACTACGGTCGAAATCGCTGAAAATGCCGACCCCTCCGTATGGGAAAAGGCGCATACACGCTTCACCGTGGCGTATCAGCCTTCCGTCCTGAACGAAAAGTCACAGGGATTTGGCCTGCGCCGCTTTCTTGATGCCTGAAGGAATGCCGGGGTAAAGGGCACACCAGCTTGCACTTTCGCCCCGGCATCCCCCATGCTACCGCAAGAACATGCAAACGCATGTACCGCAACCGTGCAGCCTGACATTCCGCGACAGGATATGCGGCCACCTGTCATCCGCCGCGTGGGCGGGGGTGGCGACGATGCTTGCCCCCATATTGCGTATCCATCTTGCGCGGCGCGTTCGCAGGGGCAAGGAAATCGCCGCGCGCGTGGGCGAACGGCAGGGGATCGCAACCCTCCCGCGCCCTGACGGGCCGTTATTATGGCTGCATGCTGTCAGCGTGGGTGAAACCCTCTCCATACTCCCCGTCATCGCTGCATTGCACCATGACCGGCCGGACCTGCATTTCCTTGTCACCACGGCCACCACCACGTCAGCAGCCCTGCTGTCCCAACGCATGCGCGGACTGCCCCATGGGGGACGGGTCATCCATCAGTTCGTACCGCTGGACGTACCCGCGTGGATGCGTCGGTTCGTACGCCATTGGCACCCCGATGCCGCAATACTTACGGAAAGCGAGTTATGGCCGAACATGACAGCAGCCTGCCTGCATGACCATGTCCCCGTACTCCTGATAAACGGGCGCATGTCCGATCGATCCTTCGCCATGTGGCGACGCCTGCCCTGCCTGATCGGCGCCATGTTACGCAGGCTGACATGGGCATGCGCCCGTTCGGCAGAGGATGCACAACGTTTCCATATCTTGGGACGCGACACCATCACGGTGCTTGGCGACCTCAAGGACGCAGCCCCTCCCCCACAGGCAGACACGGACCTTGCACTGCTGCGACGCCAGATTGGCCAGCGTCCCGTCTGGATCGCGGCCTCCACGCATCCAGGTGAAGAGGAAATCATCCTGCATGCAGCCTCCCTGGCGCGCGAGCATGTTACAAACCTGCTGACGATCCTGATACCACGCCATCCCGAACGCGGGGCAGCCGTGATGCAAATGGTGCGGCAAGACATCCCGCGTCGCGCCCTGGGGCAGGTTCCCGGCGAACAGGACAGCATATGGATATGCGACACCATGGGGGAGATGGGCCTGTTTTACGCACTGCATTGCCCGGTCCTGATGGGGAACAGCCTGCTGCCTGCCCCACAGGGGGGTGGCCACAACCCGATGGAGCCAGCACGCCTTGGCAACGCATTGGCAAGTGGCCCGTCGATCGCCAATTTCCGGCAGGCGTTCATGACGCTGGGCGCGGCCGTGACATATG
Source organism: Novacetimonas hansenii JCM 7643 (assembly GCF_000964405.1). Taxonomy (GTDB): domain Bacteria; phylum Pseudomonadota; class Alphaproteobacteria; order Acetobacterales; family Acetobacteraceae; genus Novacetimonas; species Novacetimonas hansenii. Next base: position 10,977 of record NZ_BANE01000009.1, on the reverse strand, counting down.
TGACCAATGCGCATGAACTGGCGCATTGGGTGGTGGACATGCTTTCCCACCAGGACAGGTTGCGCGACGCCATCAGGGCAAGCCGGTGCGTGGCAGCCAATGATACGCAGGTCGCCCGACGTGTCGCCACAGGGATCATAAAGGCGGTGTATCACTGATGCGCGCTCCACGCTTTTGGGACTGGCGGGCCGGGGGGCATGATTTTCCGGCAGGGCTGCTTTCCCCTGCGTCATGGCTCTATGCCGCCATTGGCACCCTGCGTCAGCGCCGCCGCCCATGGTGCGCACCGGTGCCCGTCCTGTGTTGCGGCAACCTGACGGTAGGGGGAACCGGCAAGACGACAGTGGCACTGGACCTTGGCCGCCGACTTGTTACCCGTCATCGCCGGGTTGCATTCCTGACACGGGGATATGGGGGCGACATACGCCATTCCGTGCGGGTACAGGCCGGGATGCATACGGCACGCGATGTGGGCGACGAAGCCATGCTGCTGGCACAGGTGGCCCCGTGCTATGTCGGGGCGGACAGGACACAGACCGCACGCCTTGCGATCGCGGACGGGGCTGATTGCCTGATTATGGATGACGGGCTGCAAAATCCCGGCCTGCGGCGTGATTTTTCCATCGTGGTGGTGGATGGCCATCAGGGATTCGGCAATGGACGCGTGCTTCCGGCCGGACCATTGCGTGAACCCGTATCGTCCGGCCTGTCACGCGCGCAGGCTGTGCTGCTGATCGGTGAGGACCGGACCGGCGTGCTCGGCAACCTTGCCCCCCACCTGCCGTGCCATCATGCGACATTGCAGCAGGAAAGAAGCAATCTGCCTGCGGGCTGCCATGTCGTGGCATTCGCGGGAATCGGACGGCCTTCCAAATTCTTCGACGGGATACGCCGCCTGGGCCTTGATATGCGACAGAGCGTCGCCTTTGCCGACCACCACCCCTATCACCCTGCCGAACTGGCACAATTATTGAAAACCGCACACGCGATGAACGCCCGACTGGTTACGACGCCCAAGGATTTTGTCCGCCTGCCCCCCGATTTTCAGGCAAAGGTCACAGCCATCGGGGTTTCACTTTGCTGGACCGACCCACAGGTGCCCGAACGCCTGCTGGATACCTGGTTGCGAAAGGCCGGGCAGTGACCCCGGCGCATGACAGGCCGCCACCGCGCCATATGAAGATAGAGGCGGCGCTACTGTCTGGCCTGCTTGCCATATTGCGGCGCATGCGGCCGGAACAGGCATCCAACGTGGCGGGCCGGACCTGCCGCATGCTTGGCCCGTGGCTGCCGGTTTCAAAAGTGGCTGATGCCAACCTGCGCTATGTCATGCCACATCTGGGCCGTCGTTCACGGGCGCGAATCATCCGCGACATGTGGGAAAATATCGGTCGTAATGCCGGCGAACTTCCCCACATTGCACAGCTTCCACAAAATCCGGCATCCGGCCCCGGATGGGACGTTGTTGGCGCCGAACATCTGCGCGCACAGGCCGATACAGGCAAACCGGTCATGTTCGTATCGGGGCATATCGGCAACTGGGAAATGCTGCCTCCTGCTGTGGCACGCTATGGGCTGGTATTCTCTTCCTTCTACCGTGCGCCGAACAACCCCTATGTGGACCGGATGCTATGCGATCTGCGTAACGAGGCGATGGGACAGGCCGTACCCCTGTTTGCCAAGGGTGCGCGCGGCGCGCGACAGGCACTGGCGCACCTGATCCGTGGTGGCCATCTGGGGATGCTGGTCGATCAGAAGATGAATGATGGAATCGAGGCCCGATTCTTTGGCAGGCCCGCAATGACAGCCAGCGCGATGGCGGCAATGGCGCTGCGACAGGAATGCCCGGTCATTGCGGGATATGTGGAACGACTAGGCCCGGCCCGCCTGCGCATTCATGTTTCCCCGCCACTGCCGCTGCCCGATACGGGCGATCGCAAGCAGGATCAGTTGCTACTGACGCAGCAGGTCAACGATTACATTGAACAAAAAATACGCCAACATCCGGGCAGCTGGTTATGGCTGCACCGCCGATGGAATAGGCAATTGAACAATTAATGGTCAATTAACGACTCTAAAGCGCAACAAAGCATTGCTTTTTTGTCACGCTTGGCAATTTCTGCCTCATTCTTCGGCTTCCTGCGACAGATTCAGTTTGGCAAGCACTCATGCAAGACTTACGGTCGAGACGTGCTGTTAACGCATAGGATATGTCAGAGGGCCGACATCATGAGCATGATGAATCATCAGTTTCCTGCCTCCAATGTTATTCCGCTTCGACAGGGGTTCCTGCCCCGCCATTACGAATATCTGATGCGTTGGCTGGAAGCGGGCACCTGCATGGGACTGTGTGATGTTGATGTCGCTTCGGCCGAAGATGGCGAAGGCATCGAGCATGTGCTTGTCTGGGTCCGTGAAAACGCTGACCCGGCCTACATGATCCAGCCCGAAGGCATGCGCTGGGTCCTGATCGACCAGTTGCGCGAACGCCGCCTGTCGTCCTATCGCAGCTTTGAAGCCGCGCTTTACGCCATCCGTCCCGTGCTGTCCTGTGGTGCGACCGCTGCGGCATGAGCGCCGCAGCCTGACAGGCCTGACGCCATAGGGCGGGGAAAGTTCCCGCCCGTGCTTTTTATGCTTAGTTCGTGCCGTTCTGCAGCCGTCCCGAAGGGGCCTGGACCATCTGGCTCCCTCCTTCGGGCAGTATCTGGAAAATTGCCAGATCACGGCGCGTCCGGCCATTGGCTGTAAAGCCAAAGACGCCATCCACCCCGGAAAACCCTTCATTACGGGTCAGTGCCGGTAGCGAATACCCATTCCGCGCGCCGCTGGCTGGTGGCACCTGATCCAGCGCCTTGACCAGGGCCGCCGCGTCATAGGACAGATCCGCCAGCGGGGTTGGCATATGGTGGTACTGCGCCATAAACAACTGCACGAAATGCTGTCTGCTTGCCGGGTCCGGCGCAGCGTACCAGGCATTATGCAACTGTGCCAGCTTGCCAGCGAACGCCCCCCACAGGCCCGGTCCCATGATCCGTATCTGGGATGGGGAAACCTGCGCCACCCGTAGCCCTTCGATCACATGGCCAAGTTGCAGCCCCGTATCCGCCAGCAGCAGCGCATCGAATGGCGGTGGCGGCAGGGTGGATGCATCTGCCGGCTGTGATGTGGGCGCCGGTACGGCGTCTGCCGGTGTTGATTCAGGGTTGGCGGGATCGACACCGGCGGGTGGGGCCTCAACCGGGGCAGCCGCCGCCGCCTGTGTCGCCGCACTCGCGGCGCGACTGTCATAGGCAGAGAGTGTCTTTATCTGTGCGGTAATTTCAGCCGGTGTTGTCCCATGATACATGATCTGGGGCGATTGCAGGCCATGTTCGCTACAGCTTTGCAAAAGGGCATCGCCCATGGCGTGCCCCAGCGCCGTATTGGGCAGGAAGGCCGCGAAATGCTGCCGGTTTTCACGGATGGCGGCCCCGACCATACGACGGACCTGCTGTTCGGGGGCGATACCCAGTATCCAGACATCGGAACGTGCGACCGACACATCGGATGTAAAGGACAGCATGGGCAGCTCTGCCTGCGTCGTGACAGCCGCCGCCTGTGTTGCGTCCCCTGCCGTCAACGGACCAAGAATGATCCCGTCGCCCGCCTGCACCGCAGCCTGTGCCGCAGCGGTGGCACCACCGGGGGCGGCCGTGTCGTGGATATCGAGTTTGGGGGCCGTTGGCGTATTCATGGCCATACGCGCGGCACTGAGCATTTCCTGCCCCAGCCGCGCATTATTACCCGTCAGCGGCAGAAGCACGCCAACATTCCGCCCGGCATGAGGGGTCTTCGTCCCCTCTCCCCCACCGGCGCATGCCGCGAGCGTGGACATAACGACCCCGGCCAGCAATAAGGCCTTGCAAGGAAATCCCTGAGTGGCAGAAACAGTATCCTGTCCAAGCTTGCGGGTTACCAATGTCTGACGACTCATTTCTTTCGCCTTTGCAATCTCGATCCGCGACGATCCATAGCGGAGATGCGAAGCCACGTCATGCGGGGATGGAGGATATGCATGTCATATCGTCGCATGATGCAGGCATATTGACGCTGGTGGCAACGCCGATCGGTAATATGGGCGATATTTCCGCACGCGCCGTTCAATGCCTGAACGAAGCTGACCTGATCCTGTGCGAAGATACGCGCACCAGTGCGAAGCTTCTGCAGGCGCACGGCATCAAGACACGCACACGCCCCCTGCATGACCATAACGAGCAGGACCGCATCCCCGGCCTGCTGGAACAATTGCAGCAGGGGCGCAAGATCGCCGTTATTTCCGATGCCGGCACCCCCCTGATGTCGGACCCGGGATATCGTCTGGTGCGCGCCGTTATCGCAGGTGGCGGGCATGTCACGGCGGTGCCGGGGGCCAATGCCGCCGTCATGGCGCTGACCCTGTCGGGATTGCCCCCCCATCCCTTCATGTTTTCCGGTTTTCTGCCACCACGCGATGCCGCACGCCGTGAAAACCTGTCGGTCCTGCGCGCGGCGGAACAGGCGGGACTTTCGGCAACACTGGTCTGGCACGAAGCACCGCATCGCCTGGCGGAAATGCTGGCATCGCTTGCAGCGGTGTTTGGCCCGGATCGCCCGGCCGCCGTCGCACGCGAACTGACCAAAAGATTTGAGGAAGTCAGGCGTGGGCCGGTAGGCGAACTGGCACACTATTATCAGGACCATGCGGCCCGGGGGGAAATCACGGTCATCCTTGGGCCGCCACCGGCGGATGATACGGGACCACAGAATCTGGACACCCATCTGCGCGAAGCCCTGAAATCGCTTTCGCTCAAGGATGCGGCGTCACTGGTGGCAGGCATCGTCAACCTGCCCCGACGCACCGTTTATGCCCGTGCGCTGGAACTGACACGCGACGCACAGTGACAGGGAATCATGCATCCTGGGGGTATCTTTTTTCGAGATTGCATCGCCCCCATGATGCTTTTGGGAAAAGACTTTTCCAAACTCTTTGCGTTTTCCAGGCGTGTGGAAATTATATTTCCCTATTTGTCGCCAATATCCGTGTTGAACAGGCGATCTGGCGGTTCCGCCCCCCCCACGGTGGCATGCAGCAGGTCCACCCGCGTGCTTTCCCCTTGCGCATCCTGAACGATCCATCCCCGCAGGCGCAGCCCCTTATCCTCTTGGAACAAGAGCGTCAGGCTGCCATCGCCGGGCGAATCAGCACGGACCAATGTAATTTCGATCTCCGGCCCCTCATGCATCAGGGCTGTCACCCGCACATCGCCTGACAGTTCAAGATGCGGACGCAGCAGGAGGCCGATCGGCGTCTTGTCCATTGGCATCGTCGTGGTCTGACCCAGTTCGCTGTCGTTAAAGACAACCTGATCATGGTTGGCAACCAGCAGAAGCGGGCTGGGTGGATCGTACTGGAAACGCATGCGACGATTCCTGCGGTCCAGCCACGCAGTGCCGGTGGACTGCTTTCCATCCGATGCTACCTGATGAAACTGCGCGGTCAGCAGCGTGATGGTGTTAAGGTGTTCCTCGATTCGATTGATGAGGGCATGGTCCTGATCCGAGGCGCCTACGACCATCTGCGCCTGTGCCGATGCTGGCTGGGCATAGGCCCCAAGCCCAAGCACCAAGGGCATCACCAGCATGAACGGGCGCATGCAGCGCAGGCGCAACAGAGAAGAACGGTCACGATGTTTCATCGGGCAATGATCCAACCAGGAAAAGCGCATGCACGTGCCTGCCCGATCACTTCGTCAAGATCAAGGCAAAGAGAGTATTTGAAAACAGATCATTGATAAAAAAGAAAAGTTTTTGGGTACCGCCTTATTTGGGAAAAAGGCGGCGTCTTCTGAAGGTTTAAAAAAACCTTCACCAAAAACCTTCATAATTTCAGCACGTTATCGATCCAGACTTTTCAAACAGTCTCAAAACGGCAGGCCCGACCGGATCAGCCCGTACTGCCAATCAGAACACCTGCGGCAAATACCAGCGCCCCACCAATGACAATCTGCACGATTGCCGATCCAAACGGCGTATCCTGATACCGCCAGCGTATCCATGAAATGACGAACAGTTCGACCACCACCACAGCGATGGCAGCCATCAGGGCCGTGGTGAAATTATCGATCAGGAACGGCAGCGTATGCCCGATTCCTCCCGCCGTTGTCATCAGCCCGCAGATCAATCCGCGCAAAAGCGGCGCACCACGGCCGGACAGCTTGCCATCATCGGACAATGCCTCTGCAAAGCCCATGGAAATCCCTGCCCCGACAGAGGCAGCCATTCCCACCAGAAACGCATTCCACGGCAGGTGCGTCGCAAACGCGGCCGCAAAAACCGGCGCAAGCGTGGAGACGGAGCCATCCATCAACCCCACAAGACCGGGCTGTATGATCTGCAGGACAAAGCGGCGGCGGGCGTCCTCGTCCTCGTCCTCGCGCTTGGAGGCAGGAAGGCGATCGAGTTCGATGGCGCCTGCCGCCTGTTCATGCCGGTCTTCGGCCAGGGCCAGATCCCCCAGCAGCTTGCGCGTTGCGATATCCGTCGTGCGTGTCGCCGCCTGACGATAAAACCGCGCCGCATCAAGTTCCATCTGGCGGGCATGGCGACGCACCGCATCAATCCCCTGCCCCTGGATCTGCCATGCAGGCTTACGGATCAGGAAACCTGCGATATCCTGCCGCCGGATCAAGGGAATATGCTGGCCGAAGCGGCTGGCATACAGGTCGATCAGGTCACGGCGGTGCTGATCCTCCTCTGTCGCCATGTCAGTGAAAATTTTCGAGGTGTCGGGAAATTTCTCCCGCATGGCATAGGCAAAATCAGAATAGATGCGGCCATCCTCTTCCTCGTTTGAAATGGCAAGGGCAAGGATTTCCTGATCCGTCAATGTCGAGAACTTTCGCATGCGTTACTGTATGCAGCAAAGTAGCCATCATGCTCAAGCCATTTCATAAACGAAAATAATTCTTATTATACAATAACGATTGAATTCAGTTCTTGATAATAAAAGTCACTATTAATGAACCCAACCTGAAATCGCGCCAGAGTTCCAGAAATCAATTCCAAGATATGGATTTTCTTCAACCCAGACACAGGACAGGTTCGTTTCATTGCATCTTCATGCGTCACCGGACACGATAACGGGCGTAACGGTCCACGCAACACAATCCGTTGAACGTTCACACACCGTATGGCGCGTTCTTCTGTCCCGCACGCTTCATATTTCGGATATGACCTCATCGAAAATCGTGGATATGATCTAACCAATGTACATTATTCATCTGATCCATCAGTAAGATACAGCACTTCAAACGAATTTTTGATGATTATTTTAGAAATTTACAACAAACAATATAACACATTAAAATATATAGAAATTTTTCACCACTTCACACCATCCGCACTTACTGTGCTCACCACATAACCAAAAGCTATTTACCACGCTTAATTTCGAAATGGACGTTTTTCTTTATCAGAACGCACACTTCAGTTCGGAATCGTAACATAGGGATATGCTCACGCTCGTATTCAGGAGTGGCAGGACAATGACGATAAGAAAGCGCTTAAAAATCCATTTATTGCCCTTTACAGTCATATCCTCTGGGGCAGTGATCTTTTTCATGGAACAGGGTCATGCGGCATCGCCCCCACCTGTTACGCCAGATACAGGCAGAAGACAGCCTATCTCTGCTCAAACACCCCCTGCTTCCGCCAAGGGTTCACACTTACAGAAGAAGGAAAAGATCCCTTCAAACAGCGAAGTTATCATGGTGACGGGAACCCATATTGCCAATTCACGCATCAAGTCACCAACACCCATCAGTTCCCTGAGCCAGAGCGAAATCCAGAACCAGGCCCCCAGCAACAACCTTGCTGATCTCGTCAACCAAATGCCGCAATTTGCCGGCAGCACGACACCACAGAATTCAAGACTGTCGCTGAGTAGCGGACTTGCCGGGATCAATGCCCTGAATCTGCGAAATCTTGGGGCGGAACGCTCGCTCGTGCTGCTTGATGGGCGACGTATAACGCCTTCAGCCATTACGGGCATTGTCGATATCAACACGATCCCCCAGCAATTGGTAAAACGTGTTGATGTCGTGACGGGTGGCGCATCCGCACAATATGGTTCGGACGCGGTTGCGGGCGTTACCAATTTTGTACTCGACAAGACCTATACAGGGCTGAAAATTGACGGGGATTCAGGCATTTCAGACTATGGTGACGGCATAAATTACCATACTGCGGTGACGGGCGGATTTGGTTTTGCACATGGCAAGGGCCATGTCCTGCTGAGCGGTGATTACGCTCATCAGGACGGCATCTACAGCGTTGACCGCCCCTGGAATTTTAATGGCCAGCGCATTATTGCGAACCCGGAATATGCAAGCGGTAATGGGCAACCGTATTATATCAGGGTTGGCAATGCAGGCACGAACTATGCCCTTCCGGGCGGGATCATCAATTCTTCGACCGGTGGCGTGACGAATTCGCTCCGTGGCATCTATTTCGGTCAGGGCGGCAGCGTAAACCACTATAATTACGGTTCTCTTTCGACCTCAAGCGTTACGGTCGGAGGCGATCATGCACTTGCCAATGATGGCAAGGACATTGGCCTCGAACCGATGAGCGATCGAAAGAATATTTATGGACGCCTGAGTTATGACGTCGCGCCCTGGATGACGCTGTATGGTGAAGGTTCATACAACCAGAGCGAATATATCTATAACGCCGGGCCACAATATCTGAGCGCCATCAAGCTAAGTGGATCCAATCCGTATCTTGTTGATGCGCTGGGATCATCTGCATTGCAAAATGTTTCGTCCGTAACGTTGGGGACAACGGCACTCGACCTGCCATATCGCCGTACTGACAACCGGCGATCGGTACAGCGTTACACATTTGGTGGCGAAGGTAATTTTACGCTGTTTGGCAAACCTGCATCGTGGAATGCCTATGCCCAATATGGGGTCATGCATTCAAAGGAACAGATTTACAACGTCATGAATACGGCAAAAATTGCGAATGCAACCAATGCCGTGCGCTCGTCAACAGGGCAGATTGTCTGTGCCTCGTCGCTGACTGATCCATCGAACGGATGTTCGCCCATCGACTGGTTGGGCACCGGCGTCATATCGACTGCGGCAAAGGATTATGTTCTGGGCAACCCATGGCGTGAGGAAAGATTTCAGGAAATCGTATCCGGCGTAAACCTGTCGATGATTCCGTTTGCGACCTGGGCTGGTGACGCCAATATCGCCGTTGGCGGAGAGTATCGTGATGAACGTGCGTCCGGATACGTTCCAACCCAGTATCAATCCGGCTGGTCCGTAGGTAATTTTCTGCCGACATTTGGTCATTATGATGTCAAGGAAGCCTATGTCGAAGGTGCAGTACCCCTTGCAAAGGGCCTGTCGGTCAATGCCGCCGTGCGCGCAACCGATTATTCGACATCGGGTTATGTCACGACATGGAAAATTGGCGGCACCTGGCAACCAATCCAGGATATCCTGTTCCGCGCAACGGAATCACATGATATTCGTGCGCCAAATATTGATGAATTGTATAACGCCGGAACATCCCAGACAACATCCGTTCTGAACCCGGTGACCGGTGCAACAGAAACCGTACTGTCAAGAACAACAGGAAACACGAAATTAAAGCCTGAAAAGGCGAATACAACAACAATCGGGGCCGTGATTACACCACGTTATACGCCGGGACTTTCCATTTCTGTTGACTGGTTTCATACCAAGATCAAGGATGCGATCGAGCAGTTCTATCCGCAGACCATTATTGACGAATGCTATTCAGGCTATACCCAGTTCTGCGCTGCGATCAAACCGGACCCGACCGGAACACGCGACCTTCTCATGTCTGCGTCACCCTTCAACTTTGCAAAACTTGAAACCAGCGGAATTGATATTGATGCCTCCTACCGGTTTCCTTTGCGCCGTATCCTGAAGAATGCAAACGGGTATTTCGTCATTCATGGGCAGGCCACCAACTATCTGAAATATGTCTCTGCCTCCGGGCTGGGTTATGCTGTCGATACGTCGGGGGACATTTCATCTGGGCCACCACGGTGGATCTATCGCTTTTCAGCATCCTATACTACATCACGCTACAGCATTACCGCAGTCGCGCATGGTATCAGTTCAGGACATTACTCCAACAGCTATGTGACATGCACGACATCCTGCGGCGCATATAATGCCGACTATCCGTCTATCAACAACAATCATGTCGCTGGTCTTTTTTACTTTGATCTCAATGGCACATACACACTTCCAGTCCAGAACTCAGCAAAGGTACAATTGTTCCTTAACGTCACAAACCTGGCGAATTCCCATCCACTTCTAGTTCCAGAAAGCGGACTTGCGGCGGATACCACCTACAGCAACCTTCTGGGCCGCACATATCGTGGAGGAGTCAGGATGGAATTCTGAAATTTACCTTATATTCCTGCCAACAAAATATTTCACATAAGCCAGGACCGTCTTCTGATATGGGCGGCGTGAAGAATACCCTTCATTTCATTACGATCCCATTCCAGTATTTTTATATATGTGCTGGAATGGGCAACCTGACAATGCGCTACATTTCCTATAATTCTTTGTCCCATGCGTATATTTTTTAAAATCATGCCATCAAGATACGCTGGATACTCATGCCATATGACAATATCAGGATATATGGTGAAATCTGTACAAGCTGTTTTGTGCTGACAGTTACCAAACAGAGAAAAATATACCCTTTAATATCCTGCAAGAAATAGAATAATACCAGAAGGTTTCTTTCCCTTCCTGCTCGCAAGCAAGATATTTATGGTGGTTATCCCTACCCTGCGCGCGCCTGCTGATGCCACCATATCAGAACGCACCATTTCATCGAAATTTTCTTGAAGACTATTTAGAGCGCACTGCGAATAGCTTGAATCATAGGATTCCCAAAGTG
>NZ_BANE01000010.1 GCF_000964405.1 Novacetimonas hansenii JCM 7643 | reverse complement strand
CCATCATCACGCTTTCGGTGATTTCCACCGTCAGGCGGTCAGGCGTCAGGTTGAAATGGTCCAGCAGGTTGGAAATATATTCCGGCAGGGCGCGATTGCGGAAATGCACCGCCGACAGGTTCACCGCAACGGTGGGCACATGGATGCCATCCTTGTCCCACTGCACCATCTGGCGACAGGATTCCTGCAACGACCACCGGCCGATGGCCTCGATCTGTCCCGTTTCTTCCGCCACCGCGATAAAGCGCGAGGGGAAGATGTTGCCAAGGTGGGGATGATGCCACCGCGACAGGGCCTCCACCCCGCACAGTTCCAGCGTGTGGGTGCGCACCTGCGGCTGATAATGCAGGTTCAGCGCCCCGCGCGCCAGAGAGTCCCGCAGAGCGGAACCAAGCACCAGCCGGTCCTGCGCCACCTGATTCTTTTCAGAATTGGCAAAGCGGTAGGTCCCGCGCCCGTCGAGCTTGGATTGCCGCATCGCCACGTCGGCATTGCTGAGCAGTGATTCGCTGTCAGGACCGTTATCGGGGAAGGTGCTGATGCCGACACTGCACGAGATGGTCAGCGTGTTCTGCCCGATCTGCATCGGCTTTGCGATTGTGGAGATCAGCATTTCCGCGAACTTGATCGCATCGTCATTGCGGCAGTTGGGCACCGCCACCACGAATTCATCCCCGCCGGAGCGGCTGACGATATAATCGTCCTTTGCGATGGAGCGGATGCGATGCGCGATCTCGACCAGGAACTGATCGGCATAGACATGGCCCAGCGCATCGTTGATGTCGCGGAAGCGGTCGATGTCGAGCATGAAAATCGCGAAATGGTGGTTGCCTTCCTGCTTGGCGATCATGCCTTCGAGCACCTTGTGCACGGAGGAACGGTTGAGCAGGCCGGTCAGGGAGTCGAAGTTCGACAGGTGGGAGATGTGCTGCTTGGTCGCATTCTGTTCAAAGGCGAGGGCACAGAACGGGATGCACGAATCCACGATGCGCTGCGGCCATGAATTGCGGCGTGCGTCGTCGCGTGAATACAGCGCGAAAATGCCAGAGACCTCGCCCGTCTGGGTCTTGACCGGGGTGGAAAAGCACTGTTGCAGCCCAAGCGAAATCCCCAGCGAACGATAGCTGTCCCACACCAGACGGTTGGCCTGTGACGGGTCCACACGCAGCTTTTCCATGGCGGATGGGGAAAGCTGTACCGTTTCAAGGGCGGCGCGGTACCGTTTGGGCAGGGTGGGGGACGACAGTACGCGCAACTGCCCGTCGGGCATGATCAGCATCAGGACCGCCACAGCCCCCGGCACGAACCCTTCGACACGGCGGCACAGCAGGTCGGCCACGTCCTGGATCAGCATGTCGCTGGCCAGTGCCTGAAGCACGTCGTTCTGCAGGATCAGGATCTTGCGCTGCTGGCTTTCGTTGGTGACGTTTTTCATCACCCCCATGTAGTAAATGCGGTCTTCGCCGGTCAGGACCTTGGAAAGCGACAGTTCCCCGCAGATATATTCCCCATCCGTCCGGGCGAACTCCACCTCGCGCGAGGTGCCGACGATCTTGCTGATGCCTGTGCGGCGGTTGGTGTCGATGAAGCTGTCATGGTCCGCGCGATGTTGCAGCGGGACAAGCGCACTGACATTCTTGCCGATCACGTTCTGCCGCGGAATCCCCCACAGGTTCTCGGCGGCCTTGTTGAAAAAGATGACGTTGTTTTTGTCATCAATAATTACTGTCGCATCAATGGCCTGCTCAAGTGCCGATAAAAGGACTTCAGCGCTTAGATGGGACTTGCTCATCATCAACCTCAGGGGGAGAAAGGAAAAAGGATCATAGGGCCTGCAGGTCCGAAAGTCATGCCTGATGGCCACGAAGGGGGGGGGCGTGGTGTCGGGCGGGCTGTTATCGGTAATGCAGGGTGCCTGTCTGTTTCATCTTTGAAATAAATAAGAGGAACGACCGAGTAATTTTTCTGAAATAAAGATGCATTTACAGTCTATGTTTATGAAATAAGATAATAAAATTTCAACCGTTTCTATCAATTCGTACCATGATTTGCATAGGGATGTTTCCTGTAAAAAGGCAAATAAATCTTATGCCACCCAACGATATTGGGTACAGGGCCGTGTCTTCTATGCGTCATGTCAGGGCCGATTGCGGTCCGAGCGTATCCAGCAAAGCCTAACGAAAGGTTAGAGGCCACCTGAAAAGGTAGCCTGTGAAATTTTGTATTAAATGCTGTGTGACATTGTCGGGGCGTTTCTGGTGCGGCGTCTGCTCCCGCAACCGTTGCAAGGCATTGGCATCCGGGGAATGGCGGCCCCCGTGGGGGGTATTGCCACAAATGGCTTATTTCTGTCCGGGTGTCTGTTTTGTGTCCGGTGGGCATACGCGGCGTGTTTCGGCGCAGGCGCTGCATCCCCCACATCCCCCGCCGGTCCGTGGGATTGCGCGTTGCATCGCCAGATCACGCAGGTGCCGGGGCGCGCCCAGATGGCGCAGCGCGGTCGCGGTCATGCGCCATCCCGCCAGACGCACGCGTGGAAACAGGCGGCCCGTCCAGTACAGCGCGCATGCCATGACGACACCGGTGACAAGGAGTGATTGGATCACGTCCCGCCCTCAGAACAGCAGCGCAAGGCGGTAGGTCAGCAGTGCCGTCACATAGGCAAGGGTAAACAGATACCCCGCCGTGATGGCGACGACACGCCACGACGCAGTTTCACGCCGGATGACCGCAAGGGTCGCGACGCATTGCGGGGCATAGACATACCATGCCAGCAGCGACAGCGCGGTCGCGACACTCCAGTGCGCGGGCAGCAGGTGCCCCAGCATCGCGGCCTGGTCCGTATCGGCCCCTGCATCACCGATGGCATAGACGGTCGCAAGGGCCCCGACCGCGACCTCCCGTGCCGCAAGGCCGGGGATCAGGGCAACGCAGATCTGCCAGTTGAAACCAAGCGGCGCAAAGATGGGCAGCATGAGATGCCCGATCCGTCCAGCAAGGCTCCAGTCGATGGCGGGGCCGGTGGCGCCCGCCGGCGGTGCGGGAAAGCTGGAAAGCGCCCATAGCAGCACCGTCAGCGAGACGATGGTCGTGCCCACGCGTCGCAGGAAGATCCGCGCCCGTTCGGTCAGCCCCAGCAGCAGGTCACGCGGGTTGGGCAGGCGATAGGCCGGAAGTTCCATCAGCAACGCCGCCTCCTGCCCGCGGCCGCCGCGCCGCGCGATGCGCGCGACAAGCAGGGCGGAGAGGATGCCCGCCGCATATAGCCCGAACAGAACCAGCCCCTGCATGTTGAGGACGCCCCACACTGCGCGCTGGGGCACGAATGCCCCGATCAGCAGCGTATAGACCGGCAGCCGTGCCGAACATGTCATCAGCGGTGCGATCAGGATGGTGACCAACCGGTCGCGCGGGTTCTGGATGGTGCGTGTCGCCATGATGCCCGGCACTGCGCAGGCGAAGCTTGACAGCAAGGGAATGAAGGACCGCCCGCTCAGCCCCGCCAGCGACATGACCGGGTCCAGCAGGAAGGCCGCGCGCGGCAGGTATCCCGATTCCTCCAGCACCAGTATCCACAGGAACAGGATCAGGATCTGCGGCAGGAAGGTGACGACGCTGCCTGCGCCGGCAATGATGCCATTGACCAGCAGGCTGCGCAGTGCGCCATCGGGCATCAGGTGGCCCACCTGTTCGCCGATCCAGCCCATGCCGGCGTCGATCCCGTCCATCAGCGGTTGCGCCCAGGCAAAGACCGCCTGAAACATCACGAACAGCAGCACCGTCAGGATGACCGGTCCCCACACCGGGTGCAGCACCCAGCGGTCCAGACGGTCCTCAATCGCGCCGGACACCGGATGGGTGCGGGTGACACACTCCCCAAGGATACGCCGTACGATGGCATGCAGGTCCGTATCCGGGGGCAGGGGTGTCGGCGCGGGCGGCGGCGGCGCGTCAAGCTGCGCCAGCAGGTCGCGCGCGCCATTGCGCCGGATGCCCACGGTTGCGACCACCGGTGCGCCAAGTTCGGCCGCAAGGCGGGGCAGGTCGATGTCCATTCCCTTGCGCCGCGCGGCGTCGATCATGTTGAGCGCCAGCACCATGGGCCGGCCAAGCTGGCGCATTTCCAGGACGAAACGCAGGTGCAGCCGCAGGTTTGTCGCATCCGCCACACAGACCAGCAGGTCGGGTGCGGCCTCCCCGCGGTAGGTTCCGGCACAGATGTCGCGCGTTACCGCCTCGTCCGGGCTGGTGGCGACAAGGCTGTAGGCACCGGGCAGGTCCAGCACCTGTATGGCGTGCCCCTGTGGTGTGGTGAAGCGGCCTTCCTTGCGTTCCACCGTGGCGCCGGCATAATTGGCAACCTTCTGCCGACTGCCGGTCAGCAGGTTGAACAGGGCCGTCTTGCCACAGTTCGGGTTGCCCACCAGTGCGATGCGCAGGGTGCGGGTCGGGGGGATCATGTTCATGGATGTGGCCGGGCCTGCGGGTAGGGGCGGGACAGGTCGGTCCGCACGATGACGCGCGCGGCTTCCTCGCGGCGCAGGGCGAAGCGGGTAAAGCCGATGCGTACCGCGATCGGGTCGCCGCCCATGGGGGCTGTGGCCACGATGCGCACCGCCTCGTCCGGGACGAAGCCGAGTTCGCGCAGCCGCCTGGCCACCGGGTCAGGATGGCGGGCGTCTTCCACCCGTTCGATGATGGCCTCCACCCCGCGTGGAAGTTCACTCAGTCGCATCTGTATCTCGCACACACGCCCATACGGCATGGCGCGCCCAAAATGAAACAGGTCAGGGCATGTGGCCCGGAACCTGACAGGTTGAAGGGGCTGTTTCAGAAAACCCTGCCCGGACGGACGCCCTGCCCGGAAACGGTTTCCTGAATGACGCCCTGAATGACGCCCAGAATGGCCCCGTGGATATGCCGGGGGCTGTGGCCCCATCCGGTATCCCTGCGGGCCAGGTCCCCGCCATGCGGGGCGCTGGCGCAGCGTTATGCGCCGGGTGCGGGGTTTTTGAAACAGCCTCTAAGAATTAATCCTAATTTCCGGCATGATCCTTGTCCATCGCGTCCCGCAACGTGGCGCATCAGGGCATATTGGGGATTTTTTACTTCCACGACAGGATGAAAAAATAACTTATTGATAATAAATGATAAAATTATAAAAACTACTTTTCTCTGGCACTGCAACCCCTTATGGGGATGTGGGAAATCCATACAGGAATATTTTATATTTCAGTTGGTTATGATGTTTCCCCGTGTGTGGGGATATTCAATGGTCGTCGGGCATGCTGATACGGTTTCGCACCTTAGCCATGTCGTGCCAGCACATGAAAGAACGTGCCGCTGACATTGCCCCGCATCCCCCCCGCCATGCCGCGATCTTCCCCATTTCCATCGCGCAGGTCGGCAAGTGGCAGGTCGGTGCCGGGGTTGCTGATGGTGGCGTAGTGGAATTCATGCCCGCGCAGATGCGTCCCCACGGTTCCCAGCGCACAGCCATGGCGCAGCCGTGCCGCGCGATAGCCAAGGTTCATGCGCCGACGTGCGAACGAGGTTTCGTGGTCCAGCAATCCCACCATGGCGTGGGTATGTCCGTCACGGTCGGTCAGGCTGGCGCCCAGTGTCATGAATCCACCGCATTCCCCATGCACCGGCCGTGTCTGGGCGAAATGGCGCAATCTGGCGTGAAATCGCGTGGCGGCGGACAGGCGGGCGGCATGCAGTTCGGGATACCCACCCGGTAGCCAGCAGGCGTCGCATGTATCGTCCGGGCCTTCGTCCGCAAGGGGGGAGAAGAACGAAATCTCCGCTCCCATATCACGCCATCCCATCAGCATATGGGCATAGACGAAGGAAAATGCAGCATCATTGGCCACCGCGATCCGCTGCCCCGGTGGTGGCAGGGCGATGGCGCGGCTGGCCGGTGGTGTGTACCGTCCCCCGTCCGCCAGCGCCAGCAGGGCGTCAAGGTCGAGGTCGCGTTCCGCCTGTGCCGCCAGTTGCGCCAGCAGCCCCGCCAGCCCGTCATGTTCGCGCGCCTGCACCAGCCCGAGGTGACGTTCGGGCATGCACAGGTCGGGATTGCGCATGAACGCGCCCAGTACCGGCAGGCCGATGGCCGTGATTGCACGGGTCGCCATGGTGCGGTGCCGTTCGGAACCGACACGGTTGAGGATCACCCCCGCGACGCGCACCGTGGGGTCCAGCCGGGCAAAGCCCAGTGCGGTCGCCGCGGCTGATTGTCCCTGTCCCGACACGTCAAGGACAAGGATAACCGGCAGGTCGAACCGTGCCGCGATGTCCGATGGCGCGCCACGTGCGCCATCGGGTGTGTCCAGCCCGTCGAACAGGCCCATCGACGCTTCCACCACCACCATCCCGGCCGCCTGTCGCGCCTGCGTCATGATCGTGTCCAACAGGGCCGGCGCCATGGTCCAGCTATCGAGGTTGAGGCCGGGGCGGCCTGTCGCGGCCTCGTGGAACGCCGGGTCGATATAATCCGGGCCGGTCTTGGCGCCGCCGACCTCCACCCCGCGTGCGCGCAGGGCCGCCATGATCGCCAGTGTCAGTGTCGTCTTTCCCCCGCCCGAACGGGGGGCTGCGATCATCAGCCCGCGTGCCATCATATGTCCCTACCTGCTACATGCTGTTCCATCATGTTTTCTTCCCCGCCGCCAATGGCGGGGATGCCTGCCCACACTGGAATGCCGCGATGACACATACCCGCAACACCCCCGATCAGGCCAGCCTGCGCCGGGGCTGGACCACCGGAAGCTGTGCCACGGCGGCGGCAAGGGCCGCGTGGGTTGCGATGCGGTATGGTGATTTTCCCGATCCCGTCACCATTACATTGCCCGCCGGGCAGGAGGTGGCCTTCAGCCTTGCCGCGCATGGCCATGACGGGGCGGGGGGCGCATGGGCGTGCGTTATCAAGGATGCAGGCGATGATCCTGACGTCACGCATGGTGCGCTGATCCGTGTCGACCTGCACCCCGGCATGGCGGGGGCGGGGATTACCTTTCATGCCGGGCGCGGTGTGGGGACCGTGACATTGCCGGGCCTGCCGGTTGCGGTCGGGGAACCTGCGATCAACCCCGTTCCGCGTCGCATGATCCGCGCCGCCCTGGCGACGGGGGACGATCATGACCCCGATGTGCGGGTCACGGTGTCCGTGGCGGACGGCGAAACCCTGGCGCGACGGACGCTTAATGCGCGGCTTGGGATTATCGGTGGCCTGTCGATTCTGGGGACGACCGGCATCGTCGTGCCATTTTCATGCGCGGCGTGGATCGACAGCATCCATCGTGGCGTGGACGTGGCGCGCGCCATGGGGCTTGCGCATGTGGTGGGGTCAACCGGCGATGTGTCCGAACGTGCCGCGCGTGCGCTTTATGCCCTGCCGGAGGAGGCGATGGTCGAAATGGGCGATTTTGCGGGCGGCCTGCTGAAATATCTGCGTCGCCATCCCGTGCGTCGCGTCACCGTGGCCGGGGGCGTTGCAAAGATCAGCAAGTTGGCACAGGGGTTTTTGGACCTGCATTCGCGGCGTGGGCAGGCGGATATGGCCGAACTGGCCCGCGATGCCGCGCGTGCGGGCGCGGGGGCGGACCTTGTCGCACAAATTGCGTCCACCCATACGGTCGCGGCGGCCTTTGCGCTTGCTACGGCGGCAGGGATCGACCTTGGCGCTGTCATCACATGCCGGGCGTGGGGTGTTGGGCGTACCGTGCTGGCGGGCAGTGGATGTGCGCTGGATATCCTGATGTTTGACCGCGCCGGCGCGCTGGTGGCGCGCCATGGCCCACATGATGTGGATTAGGGGGCGGCGCATCCGGCCGGGGCGTTCGGATGCCCCCGGCCGAGGATTTTTTGGAAAACTGTTTCCCGGATAAAGATGTTTTATATTTCTTACGTGCGGAAGCGGCGATGGTAGTCGGGGTTATAAAGCGCGCTTTCACGGAAATCATGCTGCCCCAGTGCGCGTCCCACCAGTACAAGGGCCGTGCGTTCGATGGGATGTTCCGCAAGTTGCGTGGTAATATTGCCCAATGTCCCGCGCAGTACCACCTGATCGGGCCATGTGGCGCGCGCGACGATCGCCACGGGACAGTCCGCACCATAAAGCGGCGTCAGGTCCGCCACAATCCGGTCCAGCGCATGGATCGCAAGGTGGATCGCAAGTGTCGCGCCCGTTGCGCCAAAGGCCTTCAGCGTTTCGGTGTCCGGCATGGCGGATGCGCGTCCGCTGACACGGGTCAGCACGACGCTCTGCGCGACTTCGGGCATCGTCAGTTCACGGCCCAGCACCGATGCCGCGGCGGCAAAGGCGGGTACGCCCGGCGTCATGGTCCATGGGATGGCATGCCGCTCCAGCCTGCGGATCTGTTCCGCCACGGCGCTATAGACCGACAGGTCCCCCGAATGCAGGCGTGCGACATCGTGTCCCGCCGCATGTGCGGTGACATATTCCGCCTCGATCATGTCAAGTGTCATGGGCGCGGTATCCACCAGTCGCGCATCGGGCGGGCAGTGCGACAGCATGTCGCGCGGGACGATGGACCCGGCATAAAGGCAGACCGGGCACCGCGCCAGCAGGTCGCGTCCGCGCAGGGTCAGCAGGTCGGCGGCCCCGGGGCCTGCGCCGATGAAATGTACGGTCATGTGTACTCCGTTCGTGCAATGGCGCATGTGATGCGCCGGTAGGCAATGCGCGGCAGGACCAGGCGTGCGCCGTCGCCCGCCATGGCGATGGCGCAGCCCTCCGCCACTGACGCGACGCCACATGCCGCCAGCGCCCGCGCCGACCGGGTGACGCAACGTGGCTGTGCCGCCAGCAGGTCGCGATATGGCACGACATGTAACGGCAGGCCCGCTTGTTGTGCCGCTGCATGCAGGGCCGTGCAATCCGCACGGAAATCGGGGATGGCGATCAGGCCGGGCCGACACCGCGCGCGGGTGGCCGCATCGTGCAGAAGGGCAAGGAGATCGTGCATGTCGCATCCGCTGCCGCACCCGATGCCCGCCACATACAGGCCCGTTATGTTCACGTTCCCCCCTTTCGTGTCCGTCGGTGCCGTAGCACTCATGCAAAAGCACTCATGCAAAGGGGCGGGTGGCTGCGTACTGGGTCACTGTCATCGCCGGGCGGAACGCCGATTGCGTACCGACCGGTTCCACACGCTCTATGCGCATGCGCAGCAGGTTGCCGCCCCATTGTGCATGTTTGGCAAGCAGCACGGCCTCACCTTGCAGCGTGACGGCATTGGCCACCAGCCGTCCGCCGGGGCGCAGGGCGTTCCATGCGCCTTCCACCAGTCCCGGATTGCTGACCCCGCCGCCCACGAACACCGCATCGGGGCGTGGCGTGTTCGCGTCATGCAATGCGCCAAGGGTTTCCAATGCACCGCCTTCCACGATGCGCAGGGCGGGCGTGCCCAGCGCCAGCGCATTGGCCGCGATGCGTGCGGCGCGGTCATGGTTGCGTTCGATGGTGATGGCGCGGTTGGCGGGATGGCGCAGCATCCATTCGATGGCCACCGACCCCGCACCCCCGCCGATATCCCACAGCATCTCGCCCTGGCGCGGGGCAAGGGCGGACAGGGTGGCGGCGCGGATCTCGCGCTTGGTGATCTGCCCGTCATGGGCGAACATGTCATCGGGTAATCCCGCCGACAGCGGTAAAACCATCGCGTCCGGTTCTGCCACGACCTCTATGCCCATCAGGTTCAGCGGGTTGATGGCATCCCCCATGCCCGCCGCCAGCATGTCCGCACGCATATGCCGATGGTGTTCGTAAGGGCCGCCCAGCGCCTCAAGCACATGAATGACGGAGGGGCCAAAGCCGCGCGACGTCATCCATTTGGCCAGCGTCATGGGCGAACGTGCGTCCGCCGACAGTACGATCAGGTGCGCGCCGGGCTGCAATGCGGGGGCCACCACTTCCATCGGGCGGCCACAGATCGACAGCACCGCCGTGTCCTGCCGCGCCCATCCCATCCGCGCACAGGCCAGTGCGATCGACGAGGGGGCGGGGATGCAGGTCATTTCCGCCACCGGCATGTGACGGCACAATGTGACGCCGATGCCAAAGCTGAACGGGTCGCCCGACGCCAGAACCACCACGCGCCGGCCGCGCCAGCGCAACATGCGTTCGATCCCTTCGGACATGCTGGCGGGCCACATCAGGCGTTCGCCACGCATCAGCCCTTCCACCAGCAGCAGGTGCCGACGTCCCCCCGCCACCAGCTCGGCCGAGGCAATCAGCGCCTGCGCCACTTCCGACAGACCCTCGACACCGTCTTCGCCAATGCCGATAACATGCAGCCAGGCTGGATGGGTCATTTCAGTCTCCTCGGGGGTGGGCAATGATGCGGGTACTGGTTCTGGGTGGCACGACGGAGGCGCGGTTGCTGTGCCACGCGCTGGAGGCGCGGGCATCCGGTTTTACGGCCATCCTTTCCCTTGCCGGGGTGACACGCGCACCTGTCCTGCCCCGGCTGGAGGTGCGTATCGGTGGCTTTGGCGGGGCGCAGGGGATGGCGCAATGGCTGTCGCACAACCGGATCGCGGCCGTCGTGGATGCAACGCATCCCTTTGCCGCGCGCATCAGCGCCAACGCGGTCGCGGCCTGCGCACAGGCGGGCGTGGCCCTTGTGCGGGTGGAACGCCCCGCATGGGCGCCCGGGCCGGACGATCGCTGGGACATGGTGCCTGACATGGCGGCGGCCGCGCGCGCCATCGGGCCTGCGCCACGGCGTGTCCTGCTGACGATCGGGCGCAAGGACCTGCTGGCGTTCCGTGACCTTGCCCCCTGTGGGCATGTGTGGCTGGTGCGCAGTGTCGATGCCCCGGACCCGGCGCTGTTGCCCGTGGGCGCGCGCACCGTGCTGGCGCGTGGCCCGTTCGATGTGACGGCGGAGGAGGCCTTGCTGCGGCACGAGGGGATCGACCTGATCGTGACGAAGAATTCCGGTGGTGCGGCCACCGTGGCCAAGCTTGCCGCCGCGCGTGCGCTGGGGGTTGCGGTCATCATGGTGGAACGGCCCGTCCTGCCCCACGCGACGGTGGTGGGGGATGCGGACCATGCCATGGCATGGCTGCATTCGCGGGCCATCATTCAAGAGGGGTCAACCCTGCGGGAGGTATAGAGCCATGGTTGGCCGTGCGGACGGTCAATCAGGTGGGTGCGTTCGCAGCCGATCAGGACCAGTGTGCTCATGTCCACCTGTTCGGGGTCAGCATGGGCCAGGTCGTGCAGGATCACGCGTTCATCGGGGCGGCCGATGGCCCGGGCGAAGGCAACCGGGACCGTTCCGGGAAGCACGGCGCGCAGGACGTCGAATGCCTCGGCCAGTTGGCCGGGGCGCGCCTTGGAACGCGGGTTGTAAAGGGCGATGACGAATCCCGCCCCTGCGGCGGCACGCAGGCGGTCATGCACCACGGCGCGTGGCTTGAGGTTATCCGACAGCGACATGACACAGAAATCCCCGCCCAGCGGCGCACCAAGGCGGGCTGCGGCGGCCAGAACGGCGGAAACGCCGGGGATGACGCGCACGTCGATGTCGCGCCAGGCGACGGGACCATGGTCGATGGCCTCGAACACGGCGCTTGCCATGGCGAACACGCCCGCATCCCCGCCGGAGACAACAGCCACCCGCCGTCCTGCCTGCGCCAGTTCCAGCGCATGGCGCGCGCGCTCAAGCTCGACACGGTTGTCGGTGGCATGGCGTACCACGTCCGGCCCCGCCACCGCGCGTGCGACATACGGGCCATAACCGATCAGGTCGGTCGCCTGCGCCAGGGCGGCGGTGGCCTGTGGCGTTATCTGGTCCGCCGAGCCGGGACCAAGCCCGACGATATACAGGCAGGGCAGGGGAGATGGGGTTGGGGGTGTATCTGTCATCTTACGCCTGTGCGTCCGGGCACGAGGATGATCGAAAAATAGGGTGCGCGTTCCCCCGCATCCGCCAGTTTCATGCAACGCTGCTGCGTCTGGGTCGCGCGTTCGACATACATCGCACGGCCATCATCGCGCCCCGCGCGGCGCAGGGCGTTGCGCACCTTGGCCATGTTGCGGCCCAGCTTCATGATGACGGCGGCGTTCGCGCGTTCCAGCCACGCGCACAGGCTGTCTTCATCCAGCGTCGCGGGAATGACGCACAGTACGTCATCGCCATGGACCATCGGCATCTGGGCCTGTGACCAGCACCCGGCCATGCCGGTGATCCCGGGCACGACCTCGCACCGAAAGCGCTGGTGCAGCCGGTCGAATACATACATCGCCGAGCCGAACAGGAACGGGTCCCCCTCGCACAGAAGCGCCACGTCACGCCCTGCGTCGAGGTGGGCTGCGATGTCTTCGGCGCATCTGTCGTAAAATTCGGCCATTCGTGCGGGATAGCGCGGATCGCTGACGGGGATTTCCACGGTGAAGGGATAGGCGAAGCGCAGCGCGATGACATCCGTCGACAGCAGGTCGCCCGCGATTTCGCGCGCATGCCCTGTCCGGTCGTGGCGGGCGAACCAGGCGGCGACCGGGCTTTCACGCAGGATCCGCGCGGCCTTGAGCGTCAGCAGTTCCGGGTCCCCCGGTCCCATGCCGACAATGGACAGGCAGCCGCGTGGGGGGGATGTGTTCATTCCGCCTCGCATGCCAGGGCGTTGACGCTTGCCGCCGCCATTGCACTGCCACCCAGTCGCCCGCGTACGATGATGAAGGGCAGGTCCCCGAATTCAGCCAGCGCCTCTTTCGATTCGGCGGCGCCGACGAAACCGACCGGCATGCCGATGACCGCTGCCGGACGTGGTGCGCCCGCTGCGATCAGTTCCAGCAGGTGGAACAGCGCGGTCGGCGCGTTGCCGATGGCCACCACAGCGCCTGCCATGTCCTCCCCCCACAGGTCGAGTGCCGCGGCGGAGCGCGTATTGCCGATGCGACGCGCGATTTCGGGCGTGCGCGGGTCACGCAGCGTGCAGATGACGGCGTTGTCCGCGGGCAGGCGGGTGCGTGTCACGCCACGGGCCACCATTTCCGCATCGCACAGGATGGGTCGCCCCGCCCGCAGCGCAGCTTGTGCGGCTGTGGTGAAATCGGGTGACATGCGGATTTCGTGCGCGACGTCCACCATGCCGCAGGCATGGATGATACGCACCGCCACGCGGGCCTCGTCCGGTGTGAAACCGCCCAGATCGGCTTCAGCGCGGATGGTGGCAAAGGAACGGGCATAGATCGCCGCCCCGTCATGGATATAGTCGTAAGACCGCGTGGTGCCGGTCATGCCGGTGTCTTCTCCCCGTTCTGATGTTGTGGTGTATCGGCCGAGGCGTGCCCTTCATGCAAGAGGGCGCGTACCCCCACCATGTCCAGGCCCCGCAATGTTGGCGTCTCGGCTGCGCGCGCGTTGCGGCACAGGTCATACCCCGTTGCAGCGGCAACAAGCGTGAGGTCGCAACGCCCGGGATTGGCGCATCCCTTGGGGCATCCCGACACATGCAACCGCACGCCCACAGGCACGTCCGGGGCCAGCGCCAGCGCGTCCGCGCCGACGTCAGCCCCCGTACAGGCGCAACCCTGCCGCCCTATGCACGCGACAACACGCAGGCGTGGATCATGCGGGTCCGTCACGAATCCCGTCACATCCGGTGCGCGCACCTGCCCGGGCAGTATGATGGTGCGCCCCGGCGTCATCCGCAGCAGGCCCGCGCCATGGCTGGCGCACCAGCGCGCCAGCCGCGACAGGTCCGCCGCCGCCATCCGGCCCAGTGGCGGGACCACGGCGTAACATCGCCCCGGCAAGGTGCCGACCAGTGTGGGACAGGCAGGTGCGGGGCCATCATCGTCACGTGAACGCGCGACAATGCCAAGATGTGCGAACATGGCCATGCCGATGCCACGGTGATGCAGGGGGCGCGAATTTCCCCCGACCTGCATGAAGGCTTCGGCAAGGCGAAGCATCAGGGCGGGGACCGCATCGGGCGCGCAGTCCGACCGTGCATCGCCGCAGGCCACCTGCCATTTCCCGTCATGGGCGCGCGCGGTGATGTCGGCGCGGATCGTGCCTGTGGGCACATATCCGCCACCATCAACCCCCATGACGAATTTCGCAGGCAGCGCGGACAGGTGGTCCGCCGTGGCCAGATGCGCATCAAGCGCGCGGGCGATCGGCAGCGTATGGGAATCGCAGGCCGGGTCCAGTCCCGCCAGCGGTGACAGCAATATCGCGCGACGGCGTTCCGATGCGTCCTCTCCCCCCAGGCCGCAGGCGTGCAGGGCCTGTGCGAAATGTGGCGCCGTTTCGGGCGACAGGCCGCGCAGTTGCAGGTTGCCACGACTGGTCAGCTCGATGCGCCCGTTGCCAAAATGTGTCGCTGCGCGGGCGATCATATCGGCCTGTGTCGCCGTCAGTTGCCCCAGCGGGGGACGGACACGCACCAGCCAGCCGTCGGCGGCCTCCATCGGGGTATGAAGTCCGGGGCACCAGCCGCGCACGGTGGGGGGGGGAGTCATGCGTCGGGGTCCAGCAGCATCGCCGCACTATTGGCGCGCGGCCGCCACAGTCCCTGCCGCTGTGCCTGCGCCAGGCGGTGATGGATGGCGGCACGGGCGTCGGGGTTTGCCGTTGCAAGGAAGCGGTCCATGTCCGCATCATTGACAATGGCGGCGAAGGCAAGGTCGAACTGCCGGTCGAAGCGGGCGGGTACTGTCGCGGCGAATGCGTGCAGTGCTGCGACCCCGCGCGCGATTTCCGCCGCCCCGCGATAACCATGGCGGCGCATCCCCGCAAGCCATGCCGGATTGGTCAGGCGCCCGCGCACGATGCGCGCCACCTCCTGCGCCGTGGCGCGCAGGCGTGGCGTTTCGGGGTGCGACGTGTCGCCATGCAGCACGCGCGGTGTCCGGCCAAGGGCGGCGGCGGCGGCGGCCATCCCGCCCGCATGCGCCGCGATATCCGCGCTTTCGAGGATGTCGGTCTCCGCATGGTCCTGCACATGCAGCATGACGTCCGCCGCCGCGATGCGCCGTTGCAGGGCCGCGTCATCGCGCATGCCCTCACGCCGCCCGCCATAGGTCCATGCCGAACCCGCCAGCCATGCATGGCCAAGGTCATCGCGCCCGTTCCATCCGTCACGTGCCAGCATGTCCTCGATCCCGGTGCCATAGCATCCGGGGGCGGCGCCAAAGATACGTGCCGTCGCCCGCAGCCGTGCCGCACCCGACAGGCCGCGCACGCCGTGGGCCAGCGGGTTGAGGTCCGGGGCCTCCTCGCGGTCCGCGATGGCCTGCACCGCCTGTTCGAACAGGGCGATCTGCCCTGCGAACGCATCGCGGAACAGCCCCGAAATCCGCAGTGTCACGTCCACGCGCGGCCGGTCCAGCACCGCCATGGGAATGACCTCGATCCCGCGCACACGGCCCGATCCGCTGTCCCAGACCGGGCGCACGCCCATCAGCAGCAGGGCCAGGGCCAGGTCTTCGCCCCCCGTGCGCAGGCTTGATGAGCCCCACAGGTCGATGACGATGCACGACAGGTGCTCGCCTTCATCCTGAAGGTGCCCCTCCAGCAGCAGGTCGGCGCTGCGTTGCGCCAGTACCACAGCAGACCGGGTGGGGATGGCGCGCGGGTCCATTGAAAACAGGTTGCGCCCGGTGGGCAGCACGTCGGCGCGTCCCCGCGTGGGCGCGCCCGACGGGCCGGGGGGCAGCATGTGTCCGTCCAGCGCGCGCAGCAGGCCCCCGGCCTCTGCCGCGCCGCACCCATGCAGGAGCCCTTCGAGGTCGGGTGGCGTATCCGCCCCGCAGGCCCGTGCGATGGTGGCGGCGAGTGCGCGCGCATGCGGCGGTGGGCGGCCAAAGACATGCAGCCCGTCACGGATCTGCAGGTCTTTGACATCGCACAGATAGGCATCCAGCCGTGCCAGCGCCTCATCCTCATCCCCGGTTTCCTCCGCGCCCGGACGCTGGCTGCTTTCCTCCAGCAGGCCGAGGTCGCCCGCGCGTTGCAGGATCTCCCCGCGCAGGATCGCGCCACGCCTGCGGTCCAGCCCGTCGGCGGCGGCATATTCATCAATCAGCCGTTCCAGTTCGGTGGTGCGGCCATCGCCGTGGCCTGCCGCCATGACAGGGGGGGTCATGTGGCCGATGGTCACGGCCCCAAGCCGCCGCCGCGCGGTCGCGGCCTCGCCGGGGTTGTTGACGATGAAGGGATATATGACCGGCATGCCACCGGCCAGCAATGTGGGCCAGCAGTGCGCAGACGGCGCCGCAGCCTTGCCCGGCAGCCATTCCAGCGTGCCATGCGTGCCAAGGTGAACCATGGCATCGGCCCGTACCTCATGTCGCAGCCACAGGTAGAACGCGACATAGGCATGGCGCGGCGGCGTATCGGGGTCGTGATATCCCCCCTTGCGGTCCAGCCGTGACCCGCGATCGGGTTGCAGCGCCATCGTGACATGGCCCAGCGTCAGGTGACGCAGGCACAATGCCCCATCCATAACCGCCGGGTCATCGGCGGGCGCGCCCCAGCACGCATAAAGGGCATCGCGCGCGTCCTGTGGCAGGGTGGCAAGCAGGGTTTCATACCGTGCCAGCGTCATGAACGCGGTGGCCGGCGCACGTGCCAGCAGGTGCGCCAGTGCCGCGCTGTCGGGCAGGGAGGCGTGGAGGGGGGGCTGGCCCGTGTCATATCCTTCGGCGTGCAGCAGTGTCAGCAGGACCGAAAGGCTGGCGAAACTGTCCAGCCCCACGGCATGTCCCGCCTGTCCGTCGCCATTGCCGCCGTCACGTTGTGCGCCGGGATAATCCGACAGAAGGATCGCCACCCGTCGCGCGGTGGGGGACAGGTGGGACAGCCGCGCCCAGCCCCGGGCACGGGCGGCGACGATCTCCAGCCCCGGGGGGTAGGGGACATGGCGCGCGGGCAGCCCGGGGTCCGTTTCCTCCTTGAAGGAAATCGGCGCACCGGGCAGACGCCCGTCAAGTTCGGGCAGCACCACCTGCATCGCAAGGTCCGCCTGTGACAGGCCGCGCGTGCTGTCCCGCCATGCCGCCTGTGTCACGCCGGGTTGCAATGCCTGGATTACCGGCACGTTGGCGATATCAAGGGCGGATATGTCCGTCTCCTCCCCCCGGGCAGAGAAAAAGGTGACGTTGACGATGACATCGGGGGGCGCATCCGCCAGCCAGTCATGCACCATCGTCGCACATGCCGGGTCCTTGAGTGAGGTGACATAGAACAGATCCGCCCCGATCCCGTGTCGTGCCAGCGCGTCCGACAGGGCAAGGATGGGGGCGATGTCGCCTGCCAGCAGGTGACTGCGATAGAACACGACACCCGCGCGCAGCGGCAGCGCCGGGTCCGCCGTGCGCAGCAGGCCGGCGGGGGCCAGAGGCTCGACATGCAGAGGCTCGGCATGCAGGGGGTCGATGCCCGCTGTTGCGGCAGGCAGGGTGTCAGCAGGTGTGCTCCGGTATGAGGGCACTTCGGCGCGGTCGGTTGCGATGGGTTGCGCGCCCCTGTCCTGTCCCATGTCCTGCCCCCGCGCAAGGTCCGCCATCAGGCGTAAGGCGGCGGCCATGTTGCGTGGGCCGCCCGCGCGCAGCAGTGCGTCAAGATGGTCGAGCGTGGGGGCCGCGATGTTCGACAGTGCGGCCAGACGCGGGTCGGGGCGTGCGTCGCCCGCCACCAGCGCCAGGGGGATGCCGGCGTCGCGACATGCGCGCGAGACTTCTTCCCCCCCGTAACGCCAGTATTCCATCCCGCCAAGCAGGCGCACCACGACGCAGCGTGACCGCAGGAGGGTATCACTTACATACAGGTCGATCGACATGGGATGCAGCAGGCGTGACAGGCTGGCGATCCGCACGCTGGCCCCTCCTGCCGCCCCGGCATCGACCGCCGCGCGCAGGGCGAGCAGGTCGCTGTCGGAAAATGACAGGAACACGATATCGGCGGGTGCGTGACCGAGGTCTTCGGCCACCGCGTCCTCGTCGAGGCTGCGGACTTCACGCGCCAGAAGATGCATGTGCGTTGCCTCTGTGTTTCGTGCCCGGTTTCGTGTTCATGGACATCGCCGCCAAGGACACCGCCGGGCGGCGGGGGTGCGGCATCAGGAGATATTCATAAAGGCATAAAGGCCTGTGGATGCCGCCTTTTTACAAATGAAGCGACATCCGTCCGAAGCTTTTATAACCCCGCGACTGTTTTTCGATGGTCCTGTTTTCGACCGTCCTGTCAGGTCCGTTGCAGGTCCGCCTCGATCGCCGCGCGCGGCAGGCCCTTTTGACCGATGATGACAAGGTTGCCCGTGCGTGGCGCATCCTGTGACAGGGGGCGGTCGAACTGATGGCGGAACCGGCTGCCCACGCCCTGCACCGCCAGGCGCATCGGTTTGCCGCGTACGGCGGCGAATCCCTTCATGCGCAGGATGTCATATTTTTCCGCCACGTGGGCCAGATGCGTGACAAAGGCGTCCGCGCTGTCCTGTTCGGGAATGGGGGCGACGAAGCTTTCGAAATCGTCATGTTCATGCTCGCCCCCTTCCGCATCATGGTGGGAGGGGCGGGCCGCAAGGTCATCTTCGGCCGCCGCATCCATGCCCAGCAGGACAACGGGGTCCACCTGCCCGTCCACGGCATGGATGACCTTGACCGCGCGGGGGATTTCGGCGCGGATCTCACGCTCCACCATGGTGATCTGATCTGGTGTCATCAGGTCGGTCTTGTTGATGATCACCATGTCCGCCGAAAGGAGCTGGTCTTCGTAAACTTCCGCAAGCGGGTTGTCGTGGTCCAGTGACGGGTCGGCCTGGCGCTGGCGTGCGATTTCATCCGGGTCGTCGGCGAAACGCCCGGCCGCGACGGCGGGGCCATCAACCACGGTGACAACGCCATCGACGGTCATGCGCGTGCGCACCGTGGGCCAGCCGAATGCCTTGAGCAGTGGCTTGGGCAGGGCAAGGCCGGACGTCTCGATCACGATATGCTCCGGCGGGTCAGCCCGGTCGAGCAGCGCCTCCATCGTCGGCAGGAAATCATCCGCCACGGTGCAGCACAGGCAGCCATTGGTCAGTTCGACAATATCGTCATCCCGGCATCCTTCCACCCCGCAGGCACGCAGCGTTTCGCCATCAATGCCCAGCGTGCCGAATTCGTTGACGACAATCGCGATGCGCCGTCCGCGCGCCTGTGCCAGCACATGGCGCAGCAGCGTCGTCTTGCCCGCGCCAAGAAAGCCGGTGATGACGGTGACAGGTACCTTCGCACGGGCGGCGCGGGTGGCGGGACGGGGGGAGGGGGATGCGGTCATGAAGAGTGCTCCGTCAGGAGGGCGGCGGGAAAACGGCCCAGCACCATGTCCGACAGAGAGGCCGGACGGCGCGAAGGCATGACACTGCCGCTGTGCGAGGTGGCATAGGCGGCAAGGTAGATCATCAGGTCGTCGGCCTTTTCAGGACCAAGATGGCCAAGCAGCCATCCCCATTTCCCCGGCATGGCGACGACGGCGGTGCAGCCACGATCGCACGCGGCAAGGCATTTGACCTCATGCACCACGACATTGGTGTCGTGCGTGCGCGTCAGCATCTGTTCATACAGGGCGCGCCCGGGTGGTGCGGCGCCAACCGGCAGCCCGCGCAGGCACGTAACGCAGACATGGAGATGGATGGCGCGAAGGTCGGGGCGGGTGGTGGTATGGGGGGCGTCGGAAGGGGGGGCACCTGTGGTCATTGCACGTGTCGTCCTGCGCTGTCGCCGCGTCATCCCGATGGGATGGCGGCCATGGCCGGGGTGCATCGATCGTGCGGCATCGGGGCCGATGCATGGCACGGACATCAGGATACCGCCGCATTTCCAGGCACCCCGCCGGACCTGCGACATTCAGTGGTCGTGCCATGTCCCGGAACTGGTGTGGGACATGACGATGATGGCAGGTCTCCTGACTTGTGGCCGGGGCATGGACAGTGTCCCTGCCGCCGCATCCGGCGCCTTCCCGGCCAGACTGGCCAGTGACGTGCCGCACCCTTTTGTAAAGGGACGGCCTGCCGGATGTTTGAGACCACCTACAGTTGCGGGGGCAGTGACGGCATTGCGGGCGGCAACATGCCGCGCCACGCACCGTGCTTCCCTGTTTCTTCCCTTACGGGAACCATCATGCGGGCTTTTACACGCGCCCGCGATGTGGTGTCAAAACGTGATGGCCGCCCCTACCTCACGCACACGCCACCTGTTATGGAATGTCACGAGGGTGCGGGTGCATGGTCCGATATCAAGGGCCGCGAACGCTTCTGCCCCTGTGCCAAGCGTCGCCAGCACAAGGGCGCGTATGACCATGGTGTCCGCGATGACCATCATGTTTGCATGTCCGGTAGGGCAGCGTAACAGCCAGTCCGCCACGCGCACCAGCACCGCGCGCAGGCTTTCACCGTCTGGCGGTGCGAAATCCGGGTCCGCGATCCAGCGTGCGACGTCGGGCGCCGGCAGGTCATGCAGGGCGCGGCCGTGCCACGCGCCGTGGTCGCGCGCGCGCAGGGCGGCGTGCGCAATGGGCGTACGCCCCGCCCATTGCGCAACAGGGATGGCGGTATCATCGCCACAGGCAACGGGTGCCGTGGCGCACAGATGCGCCGCCTGTCCGGGGGGCAGGGGGGGCAGGTCATCACGTGTGGGGATGATGGCGCGACGCAGGCAGTCAGGCGCGGGCAGGGACAGGCAGGTCAGGTGCATGGGGCGGTGTGTCAAAGTTCCGGGGGAAATGGGGGATGTTGGAAATGGCTGGCGCAGTGTCTTTCAGGTCGTTTCATGCGAAAGTCTGTTCGAAACCAACGGATTGATGAAAATATGCGTTGTCGCCTTGGGCGGTGTGACAAGACAGGGTGCATCATCAACTGGAATAATAAATGTTTTGGGACAATTCCTTATCCAAAAGCCTTGAAGGATGTGGCCCCCATGAAAAAACGCAGTCATCATACCATGTCATTATTTTTTATCGGCGACCTATTTTTCTGGGAATCTCATAATTTTCAGAGATTTTTTGAAAACAACGCGTTGATAAAAAAGAAAAGTTTTTGGGTGCCGCCTTTTTTCAAAAA
>NZ_BANE01000011.1 GCF_000964405.1 Novacetimonas hansenii JCM 7643 | reverse complement strand
AGCTTCACCAAAAACCTTTATAATTACAGGATGTTATCAAGCCTTACTTTTTAAACAGTCTCTTACGATGTACGGATATCTTCGCCCACAGGCGTCATATCATGCAGCATCGCGGCCATTTCATCCAGAGAGGGTAGGGTGCGATGCGGTGGGGAGACGATTTCGGGCCATTCCATCTGGCGCATGACCTGTGCAAACCGTGCCGGTGTGGTTGCCTCCGCGCTGGAGGGGGACAGGGAGCGTTCCATCCAGTTGACACTGGCCATTCCCGCCATCTGGCGCAGGGCAAACAGGATCTGTTCCGCCCGGTCCAGGCGGGCGGATCTGTGCAATCCTTCCAGCCGGGTCTGCTGGCACTGGATTTCGGCCCGGGTGCTTGTGGTGCCTGCCATGCGGCGGGCCTGTTCGATTTTCTCACGTTCGGCCTCATGCGTGCCGGTCGCCATGACGGCGTAGCGGATATTGGCGATAAAGGCTTCCGCCACCTGGGTCGCCAGGGCAGGGCCGCGGCGTTCGGGCCAGAGCACAAGGCATCCCGCCAGCCCGACAAGGCTGCCGATGATGTTATTGACCGATCGTGCCATGCCCACATCCCATCCTGCGCCTGGACTGACAAGGTCCGTAACCAGGACGAACAGTTGCGTCATGAACAGGACAAGCAGTGTGTAATTGACCGCCCGTAATGCAATCGTTGCCGCAGCCAGCGGGAAAATCAGCACGAGGATCAGCCACATGGGCAGCACGACGCCCATGATGGCAGCCAGCAACCCGCCCGCGATGCTGCCCACGACACGTTCGATCGTGCGGGGCAGGGTGATCACGCCCTGTGGCTGCATGACCACGACCACCGCCATCATGGCCCAGTAGGCATAGGGCAGGGAGAATTCCCGCGTGATGCCATAAGCCACCAGCACCGATACCGACAGGCGCATGGCGTGGCGCAGTACCATCGGCCATCCGCGCCATCGTGCCTGATGCGCCGTCCGCCCCCCGTCATGGATCACGGGGTGCTGACGTGGTGTTTCGGACAACGTGGAGAGCAGGTCGCGCAGGGCCATGGCACATGTGCGTGCGCCACGGCCATAAAGGCTGTTTTCATGGGCGCAGAGCATATCAATCCGCGCGATATGGCGTTGTAGCGCCATCGTATCGGGGGTGGGTTGACCCACCACCCGGGCCGCACGTTCAAGCATGACCATCAGATGACGCAGGATACGGCGCGTCATCGGCGATGGCGGTGCCAGCAGGACCGCATGTTCAAAAGCGATCAGGACCACGAAAATCCGATCGCATATTTCCAGTGTGGGCAACAAAACGGCGCGTGTCTGGCTGCCTGCGGCATCTGGTGACAGGATTTCGATGCGTGCGCGGGTCCGTTCGATGCGACTGCGGATTTCGCGACGATAGGCACCAATCGAAGTGCGCGCACCGCTTATGCCAGCCATACCCTGACGCGGTGGGATCACCATGCGTCGGGTCATGCGCCCTTCTTCGCGAAATATTTCTGCACAGGCTTGGCGCAGCGGGGCATATGCATCCACGGGCCATGCAATGGTACAGACCACCACGGCCCATCCGGCCCCCAGTGCAAACAACCCGGCCAGTACAAGCGCGCCATGTGGTGGCATGGGATAACAGATGGCCACGACCGCCACGATGGCGGCCAGTACCCCGATCTGCGTCGCGGTGGCGCCACGCAGACGGCTCAATCCGCAGCACAGGACAATCACAGCCAGTAATGGTGCGGCCAGCACGGGACCATACCCCGCCGCCATGGACATTATGGCGGCAATTACAGTGCCCATCGTGCCGAATGTCAGCAACGTACGCAGCCGGGCGACCAGCGGGCCACCAGGGTCGACCAGGCAGGTCCAGAACGCGGCAAAGGCCGACCATGCCATCAGCGGCATCTGCAACGTCAGCGCAAGCGCCATCATGATGCCGACCGCCACCGCCGCACGCAGCCCTTCGCGCAGGGCAATCTGTTCGGGCGCCATGCTGATGGCCCGTATGCCCAGCCAGTGCGTCAGGCGGGTGGGCGTCAGTCGGCGCGACAGGGTGCGCAGGGGGCCATACTGGCGTGGGCGTAGTTTTGTCTTCATGGACTACCGCATAAATGGAGGCACGAAAGTAAAGTGTAGGCTGGCATGGTCGGTCTGTTGCAGGTTCCTATCATGAAAGAACAGGCTGACACGATAACTGTCGATTGTTTCATGAAAGAAAAAATACCGACGTAGCCGATTTATCAACATATTCCCGCCATCATAAGGGGACCGCGTGGGATTCTGGCCGTCATGGTGCATTGTTGATCCATCGGGGGCAGGCAATGTGGCTGCCTGCGTTATCAGGGAATGGCGGAGTGCTGATAAAGCCCGATATCGTGTCGCTGGCGCTGACGCCATCCGTGATCGGAAATGTGCCAGATGCTGTCTGTATGGTGCGTGACCTGTCGGATATGCTTTTGGTGCCTGCTGCCTTTATTCATGTTGTGGTACGCAATGGTGGCGCTACGCTTCCCTCGATATCATGCCTGCCCTGCCTGAACCGTAGCTGAGTACGCTCAACGGTTTTGTAAATGACTGCACTTGATCCAAAGTTAAGCTTAGAGACTGTTTGAAAAGTCAGGATTGATAACACACTGAAATTATAAAGGTTTTTGGTGAAGCTTTTTCTAAAAGCTTCAGAAGACGCCGCCTTTCTGAAAAAAGGTAGCACCCAGAAATTTTTTCTTGTTTTTTATCAATGACTTGTTTTCAAATACTCTCTTAAGCATGACGAAAGCCGTGGTCCATATCCCAGACGCCATGACCGATGATATGATGATTGCGTTCCTGCTTGCACTTAGTCATTGGTGGGGGGAACTGTCCCGCATCGCGTGTGGCAGCATGGCGACGGGAATGTGCTGTCCATGGGCCGATATGATAGTGGGTCAGGCCGGATGCCTTCCCCGGATGCCCATGCTGGCGGTGGAAACTGTCGTGATTCAGCCCCATCGTATCAGCGCCACGATGGAAATGCGCCGGGCGATGGGAAGCAGGTGCAGGATAATCCCGCCGCATTTGATGCGGGCAGCGCACGTTCCTGCGCTGTGGACCGATGACCTATAGAGGCCCTTCAGGTACGTCCGCTGCCGACAGGACCGGCAGGGCATCGCCATCGGGCAGGTTGTAATGCCACCATTCCGGCTCATAACTGTCCCACCCCGCCGCACTCATCAGCCCGAGCAGGAGGGCACGGTTGCGGATCACCTCAGCCGACAGGCCCTCAAGCGCGCCATGGGCCGAGAGTGGGGTTACGGCATCGAACCCGGTTCCCATGGGCAGGTCCTCCCCCGTGGCAAGGTCGAACAGCGTCAGGTCAAGTGCGATGCCGCGTGGATGGGTGCCGCCAAGGGCCGGGTCGGCTACAAATGTCTTGTCCGATACCGCGTCCCACAGGATGGATTGCACTTCGATGGGGCGAAATGCATCGAATATCCGAAAGCCAAGTCCCAGGACCTGCGCGCGGGCAAGTGCGCGGACAAAGGCCGCATGTGCCTCCCGATGCAGCAGGGCAACAGGGCGGGCATAGACCGCACGACCGACAAAATTATTGTCCGAAGCATAGCGGATGTCGAGAATGACTCCCGCAGTTTCCTTAATGGGCAGTAACATGCATATCCGTCCCGTCTGCTGTATCAATTAAGGGAATGTTCGCAAAAATTTCAAACGAACTATATTAAAAAATTCTGGAAAGTATATTTCGAACCCTATGCAGGCTATTTCCTTTGTGGGGAAGGCCTTGTCCTACTTTATACCCATTTCATCCTTCATTTTCCGTATTTCCACTTCGTTTTCATAGGCGACCATCTGGGGCCGCATATGGGCGAACAGGATCTGGTCGTTACGGATCACCATTTTTCGCAGGTGCCAGAACTGTTCGGCATCCATGATCAGCGTGCGCGAAATGCCATCAAGGGCGTCAACCTGGATATATTCAAGGTGCTTTTCCAGATCCCTGTATGTTTCCTCGGCAAAGATGGGGACGAAGCAGAGTTCCAGATGGCACGGAATCCCTGAATAGGGTGTAATATTCAGACCATCAAAGACCTTGATGCGGCTGATATCGAATTTTGTGAACTGTTTCAGAAGCCACGCTTTTTCCTCCTGGGTGGCCATCTGGTCAAAATCCTTGAGATGCACGTCAAGGAACACGCTCTGGTCACGGACAACCGTCTGGTTCACTTCATCCAGTTGCTGGACATAGGCGGCCTCTTCCTGTGAATGTTTCATCAGGATGTTATGCCTGGCGAAATCCACGTCCCGGTTGTCCGACCACAGGAAATAACCGCCCATCAGCAACAGGATCGACAGACCGGTCACGCCCGCCGCGATCAGTAGCAGGTTGCGCTTGATATACAACAAAATCCCCTATCGCGCATTGTGCGTCACAAGCGGGCATCGTATCCGTGAACCTGCCGTTCAGGCAATCCGTATCAGCATGGCCGGGTCCTGTTGCGGTGTCCTGTCGCGCGCATA
The DNA here is from genome assembly GCF_000964405.1 of Novacetimonas hansenii JCM 7643. Taxonomy (GTDB): domain Bacteria; phylum Pseudomonadota; class Alphaproteobacteria; order Acetobacterales; family Acetobacteraceae; genus Novacetimonas; species Novacetimonas hansenii. The sequence continues at coordinate 34,012 of NZ_BANE01000011.1, read as the reverse complement.
TTTACGCAACACCGCCCCCTGCATATCGCGACAGTGTCGCGATGGGCGGTGGTGTTACCCCTGCACGGGCGGTAAAGCGCGCGGTGCTGGTGTCGCACGCATACAGGGATGCGGCCTGTCTGCTGTCGCGGGCAAGGGTATCGACTGCATGGATGATCTTATCTGCCTTTGCGTCATCCATCAGGACACTGAAATTGAGGCGTACCCATCCTGGCTTGTCAATTTCCTGCCCGGACAGGATGGCCGTGCGCAACAGGTCCGAATGTGCCTGCTCAATGCCCATCAGGCGATGCGCATATGGTCCTGCGCAGGCGCATCCTCCGCGTGCCTGAATGCCGAAAAGGTCCGAGAGCATGCGGGTAAATAATTGCTGATGGACGGGTTCGCCCGTCTCCGGGTCGCGCACCTGAAACGAGAAGAAGGGCAGATGCGCATCGGCCCGCGGGTTGCCAAGGATACGCAGCGACGGATTGGTGGACCATACGGATAATGCACGTTGCCGTAACCGGGCATGGCGTGCGTCCATCGTATCCTGTCCTATGGCGTCCTTGACCATGAAGGCCAGCGCCGCGCGGATGTCGCCGATGACATTGGGGGTGCCGGCTTCCTCCCGGCTGATCGGGCTTTGGGAATAATCATGCCCCCATGGGGAGACGAAGCGCACAGTCCCGCCCCCAGGCATGGTGGGGCGTGACCGGCGCAGGGCTGCGTTGCGCACGATCATGACACCGGAAGATGCCGGGCCACCAATGAATTTATGCGGCGACAGGACCACCGCGTCCTTTTCCCACGGGGTCTGCGCCATCATGTCCACCGGCAGGTAGGGGCCACCCCCGGCATAATCCCATACAGCCAGCGCCCCATGACGGCGGAGGAGCGCAGTGGTCGCGTTGGCATCGGTGATGATGCCCGTAACGTTGGAGGCGATCGAGAATGCCCCGACCCTGATCCTGTCGGGCGATGTGGCGCACAGGGCGCGTTCAAGGGCGGCAAGGTCAGGGCCGCCGGTCTGTGCCTCGGGGATTTCGATGACCTCGGCGCCACTTTCGCGCCACGGCAGGATGTTGGAGTGATGTTCATATGGCCCGATGAAAACAATCGGCCTGCCCACGTCCCCATTGTCGCCGTTCGGCCCTACGCCCAGCAGGTGGACAAGACGATTGATCCCTGCGGTGGCGCCCGACCCGGTGAAAATGACCGAAAATCCATCATCCGCACCACACAGCCGGGCAATTTCCCCCCTGGCGCGGGCGCGCATGCGGGTCATGTAAGCGCCGCAGAAGGACGCTTCGGTATGGCTGTTGGCATAATAGGGGAGGACATGGGTTGCGATGAACGCCTCCACCTGCCGCAGGGGACGGCCTGAAGCCACGTAATCGGCATAGATCAGCCCATGCGGCCCAAAAGGGCCGGGGATCATGATACCTTCCCCGATCAGGCCCGCGCGCAGCAGCGCCAAGGTGTCCCCTTCACGCAGGCTGGCGGCAAAGGAGGCATAGAGGGTGGCTTCGTCCTGCATCTGTCGGTTTTCCCGTGAATGTCGTGCTGCGCAGAGCCTATCTGTTTGTACAGGAGGTGTTTTCCCATTTTCTGCTTTATTTTTATATTTTTGTGGTCATATGATCTAAAATGACTAAAGAAATGGATCATTTTGATCGTTGCATCCTGCAGGCCCTGCAAAATGATGCCGGCCTGTCGCAACGTGAACTGGCCGATCGTGTGGGGCTGTCGCAAAATGCCTGCTGGCGGCGGGTGCAGGCCCTGCGTGAAAGGAAGGTCATCACCGGGCAGACCGTGCGTCTTGACCCGGACAGGATGGGCCTTGGGCTGACGGTATTCGTCATGGTGCGTACCCGCCATCATTCACGTGAATGGCTGCAGAAATTCCGCATGATCGTCATGGGCATCCCCAATGTGATCGATTTTTACCGCATCGCAGGCGATTATGATTATATGCTCAAGATCATGTCAGAGGACATGAACGCGTTCGATGCGATCTACCAACGGCTTATCGAACAGATCGAACTGGACTCCATCACGTCGTACATCACGATGGAAGCCATCGCCAATAACCGCGACCTGCCCGTACGCTGAATTCGTGGCGTTGCGTGCGCGGATGAGGTAGTGGGAGGACATGAAGGGACCATCTTCTTCCGCCAGGGCGCGTGCGCGAAAGGACGGGCGTGGCGTTGCGGCGGCCGTGCGTAAACGGCGCGAACGCCGTGCATTGTTGGGATTGGCGGCGGCAACCGCGATCCTGTTATGCGCGGCGGCGGGTTTTCGTGCCTTGATCGCAAACCGGCCGGTGGAGGAAATCGGTGGTCCTTATACCCTGCTGGATGATACGAACCATGTCGTGACGCAGCAATCGTTCCATGGACGTTATACGTTGCTGTATTTCGGCTATACTCACTGCCTGGATGTCTGCCCGCTGACGCTTGCGACCGTGACGGCGGCGCTGGATCGGCTTGGTGCGCGTGGGGAGCAGGTTGTGCCGGTTTTCATTTCCATCGACCCGGCACGTGACACGCCTGCGCGTGTCCATGATTATGTCACATCCTTTTCCCCGCGTATTACTGGCCTGACAGGTGACCCGCAGGCGATCCATGCCGTGGCTGCGGAATTTCACGTGATGGTCCGCCCACGACAGGCCACGCCTGCCACCGCCGGGAATTATCAACTGGATCATAGTTCGATGCTGTTCCTGATGGATGGGCAGAACCATATGGTGTCCATGTTTCCCGTGGATTCCAGTGCGGAGGAAATTGCCACACGGTTACGCAATCTCCTGCCCGCAGGGTAAGAGAGTGTTTAAAAACAAGTCATTGATAAAAAACGAGAAAAGTTTCTTGATGCCGCCTTTTTTCAAAAAGGCGGCATCTTCTGAAGCTTTTTGGGAAAAGCTTCACCAAAAACCTTTATCATTTCAGGATGTTGTCAAGCCTGACTTTTCAAACAGTCTTGAAGAAAATAAAGGCTAATTGGTCCCGTGTTTTCTCAGGTAAGAGATCTCCTTTTCAAAGCCTGTGAAAAAATCTTCATCAAAAAAACTATGATTTATCGGCTGAGTTTCTGTCGGGGTTCGTCAGGGCGCATAGCAGGACAATCACCATTAGTGCGGCACCGAGTTCTGGCAGGACAATCCCCATCACCACAATGCAGGTGATGGTTGCCCCCCCCAGATGTCCGTCGCGCACCGATGGCGGGATACCGATATGGCCCGGTGGCCTGCGACGGCTCCACATTACGAAGGCGGCAATACTCATCGCCAGCAGGCCGAGTGCAACCACAAGGTTGATGATCTGGTTGGCAATCCCGAACAGTTGGCCTTCATGGGCGGCCACCCCATAGCCGATTACCCGATCTACGATCGGTTTGTCCGCGAATGTGTCGCGCCCTACGACCTGCCCGTCGGGGGTGATGCGCACCGTCATGCGCCAGGGGCGGTCCTGTGTATCGGAACGCACCTGCCATGGTTGTCCGGCCTGTGGCGGGGGGGTAAGCAGCACGGGATAGCGCAGGCCGAGCGTCGCCCCCGTCAGCGCAACCCTGTCAAGAGCTGCCTCATCCAGGGGAGGAACCGGTGCGGTGGCGACAGGGGGCATATCCATACCAGGCATGGAGGACATACCCTTCATGCCTGTCATGGTGTCCGGTATGGGGGGCGTGGCAGGTGTCCCCGCGATGGTGTCGCGCACGCGGACATGACCGATTTCCCAATCCTGTATTGTTGTGATGCGACCAATGGTTTTTTCAACGGATTGCAGCGCGTGCCCCCATACAAACGACCAGGGCAGGCCGGATGCAAGGAACAGTATGACAAAGAGCGAAAGCCATGCGCCGGTGACGGCATGCAGATCGCGCAGGCGTGTCCGCCCCCGCGCGTTGAGGCGGGGATATACCACGCCGCCGGTTTGTCCTTTGCGCCCGCGTGGCCACCACAGATACAGGCCGGTTACAATCAGAACGATTGTCCACGATGCCACCATTTCCACGATTACGGAACCGACATTGCCAAGTAGCAACTGCCCATGCAGGTTGAAAATAATACGCTCGAAACGGTGTTCTTCAGAAACATGCTTTAATATCTTAAGCGAGTGGGGATCGACATAGACACGTACCGCATCGGCCCCATGGCTTACGATCACACGTGTGGCGCTGTGTGCGGTGCGTGGCAGTTCATAGGCCAGGAGATGCGATCCTGGCACCGCTGACAGGGCGGCTGCGACCACCTGTGACGGGGGGGCGTTATTGCCCCCCGTGGCGAGATGTTCGTAACGCCAGTCGATCAGGTCATCAACCTGCGGTTTGAACAGATAGATGCCACCCGTCAGGGACAGGAAGGCCACAAAAGGCAGGCAAAGCAGGCCGGCAAGGAAATGCCATCGCCAGACCATACGATAATCGGGCCACAGCGCGCGCATTATGCGGTGGCGGGCACCGTTATGGGGGATATTCATCAATCTATCCTCAGAAACGGACCTTCACGCCGCCATAAAAGGCGCGTGGGGAACCGGCGTAAATCGAGCCTGTACGGGTCGCAAGAACAGCCGCCCCCGCATTATGCCCATTTGATGCAAGCACATCGGTAATATTGGTTGCCCCGGCGATGTAGGTCTGGTTGGCCACGTTCTGTATTTCGAAAAAACCATGCAGATGACGTATCCATCCGAAACGTGCAGGGGGATCGTAATGCAGTTCAAGATTGAGCAGTGCGTATCCTGGCGCCTTGAGAAGATTGGCATTATCCAGCCAGTAATCCCCGCGCCATGTCACCTCGGCATAACCACCCAGTCCCTGTAAGGGGCCGCTTGGCTGGTCATACAGAAGGCGGGCATTGAGAAAATGCGGAATGACGCCCGGAATGCTGTTCCCGGACCGGTCAAGCGCGCGTGACATCGTGCTGTTGGAAAGGACTTCGGTATAACGGGTATAGATCTGGTTGTCATAGGTGTAGCTCAGCATGACTCTGGCCCCTGACAGCGCGCGTGGCAGGGGTGTCCATGTCGCCCCGACTTCCACGCCGCGATGTTGTGACGCGGGGGCATTGAACGTATAGGCGCCCACCGTGTTCACCCCGGCTGACTGACTGACCAGTTCATTGCGGTAGAATTCGTAAAAACCCGTTGCCTGTATATTAATGGTGGAGGATGGATGCCATTCTGCCCCCAAGTCAAAGCCAAGGCTCGTTTCGCTCTTCAGCCGGGTATTGTTGCCATATGTGCCCTGCGGCGTGATGAAAAGGTTTGATGTGGTGGGGGTGGCATAGGCCGTGCCCACCCGTGTATGCAGCGTCCAGTTACGTGACGGCGCATAGGTCAGTGCGGCTTCGGGCGCAAGGTTGAAGAAATGCCGGTCAGCAGCGACAAGGCGGCGTGTGCTACCGCTGGCGCTGTTGGTCAAAAGGGTTTCCTGCGCCTCCAGACCTGAATAGGTGCCCCCCAGTCCGACCACGAGGTGCCATGCCCGTGCGAATTGCAGATCCTCTTGGAAATGCAGACCCGCGTTCCACTGGTGACTCCAGCTTGATTGCGTCAGTGCACCCTGACGTGCATGTCCGCCAGGGGCGACATTATAGACATTGGACAGGCCATCCAGGTCATCAAAGCTGATGCCTCCCGAACTGTTCAGCGCCATGCGACCGGGATGCGCTGTGTTGGTGACCTCGCTGCTGGCAGCATAGGAATCATAGGGACCGGTATAGGCATAGGGTGACGTGGGCTGGTCGATATGTCGCTGGTCATAGGTGAACTGCGTCCGTACCGTGGTGGATGCGTTGATATCATGTTCCCACCGCACGCCCGCGACTGTCCGGCGGTCGAACCGGCCCAGCCCGGCAGCCTGCGGGCTGGTGGCGACACGCGCCCCATAACTACCGTTCGACAGCAGGCTGACTGTGGCGCATCCTGCGGCTGCATGGCTGGCATCGGCGCATCCCGACTGGAACGGGTTGGTGGTATATTGTGCCAGTGACAACCGTACCGGCAGGTGGGTATCGGTGATGTTGTTGACGAATTTTACGATCAGGCGGTCTGATGGCGTCAGGTTGACCCGAAGGCGCAGGTTTTCAGTCGAGGTCTGATAACCGCTGTTGGCGATGAAGCCATTTCCGCGCACGTCGCTGCCAAAGATGACAAGGTCATATTTCCGGCCCGACAGGCCGAGCGTGGCATAATTATTGACCATGCCGAAACTGCCGAAATCCGACCCGACCTCCAGCCCATGGATATCCGCGCCCCGGCGTGTGCGGAAATTGATTGCGCCATTGATTGCGTAATTGCCAAACATGGTGGAGGCCGGTCCCTGAAACACATCCACCCCGTCATAGGCATGCGGGTCGATCAGGTCGGAACGCGCCGTCCCATCGGGTTGGGTCATGGGAAAACCATCCTCCAGTACCTGGATGTTTTTCATGCCATAGGCCTGCCTGTCGCCCGAGCCGCGCACGGACACCACGACGTCGCGTGGACCATTTCCTGCGACAAAGCTGACCCCGGGGATTGTGACCACCATGTCGGCCACGCTCTGACCCACATGACCGGCAAAGCTTTCGCGTGATGCGCTGTAGGTTGTCTGACCGGCGGGGCGTAGTGTCGCCGGGACATGTGATGTCCCGATTACAGTAATCCGTTCCCCTGCGCTGACTGAAGGTTTCGGCGCGCTGGTTGTGGTGTGGGTATGATGATGGGCCGCCCCATGATGATGGGGGGCGTCAGCGGCATGGGCGAGTGAAATCGCGGTGCAGGCCGCGAATGCCGCCATGCAGCCCGCGACGTGCGCAGGACGCCACGCCGCATTGAATGCACAATACATGGTTGAATAGACCTGAAATATGAATCGGGTGCGCCCGCACGATGGCGGGGCAATAAGGAAGGCGATTCAGTTCAGGTGAGGGGGGCCTTGCGGGCATAATGGGGAATAGCGTGCACGTGGCGGGCCGCGCACTGGTGGGAATATCCACACCCCCGACAGCAGTGCCAGCATGTCGGGGCCCACTGGTACAGTTCCCAGCATCGGCGGGGCATCCAGCCCATGTGCTTCGGCCAGCAGGGTCGCCATATCGGTGGCAGGCAGGTGATGGGCGTGATGGCCATCATCTGGGGGCAGGTCGCCTTCGCACAGGATCGACAGCAGTGATTGCTGTTCGCCTTGCGAATGAAGCACATTATCCGGGGAAGCCAGTCCACCAAAGGCGATGCGACTGATCAGCGCCAGCAGGATCAGCGACCATGCGATAATGGTCGGGCCTCCCTGCTGCTGTCTGGCTGTCATTGCGTGGCCTTTATGGAAATGGTCGGACCAGCGGGAACATGTAGCTGGGCTGTTGCTATTTTGACCGGTGATGGAGGGCAAGGCAATTGCAAATTTCATGACCGTCCGTTCGATCAGGGGCGCCTGTATGGTGAGCATGGCATATCCACGATTCTCACGTCCATATGGCATGGAATTTGTAAAATTCACAACATAAATCGTATATAAAAATATAAAACAAAAAAGAATGATATTTTTATTGACGCACTTTCAGGGCGCGCATATTCTTTGCCCATCGTTCATTCCCATGCCGGGATCAGGACAGGAAATACAGGTTCATGCCCCGTCTGACCGCACGAATGTGTCGCATCGGCCGATGTTACCTATCGAATATGCGTCCCTGGCCCACAGGGCGCATCTGGAAAGGATAGTCAGTGGCAATGCTGCTGGCATATGGCCTGTAATGACGGGCAGGAAAGGCAGTAAACCGATGCTTGAAACTCATATTATCGAAATCGATGGCACGTTTGTTGGAACGGTTATTGTAGAGCTGGATGGCAAGACCCGACGTTTTTATGCCACGCATGACAGTGTACGTTCATTTCATAACCGCTCGCTGTCGCATGATGATGACCTGACACAACAGGTGGCGCTTTCCTTTCGGCGCACCAGCCTGTCGCGACAGTTAACTGTGGAGTTCAACTGATTTGCAGGCGGTCAGAAAATTGATCCAAACCCGTTCCCTACATGCTCCTGCGGCGGCATCATGTTCAACGGGCAGGGGAGTAAGACACGACCATGCGGCAGTGGGTATGATCTGTGGCGCATTGTTTGTTTGGATCGTGCATTGTGCATGGACCGGGGCGTTGACGATGTCCGCCCTGTCCGATGCAACTGCGACATTTTTTCAGTATTGATGAGGCTGTCGGGAAAATATTTAGGAAACATAATAATATTTTCATAAGATATTATTTGAAAAGCTAAATCCGATAAGATCGTGAAATTATAAAATTTTTTGGTGAGCTTTTTCTAAAAAGCTTCAGAAGACGCCGCCTTTTTGAAAAAAGTCAGCACCCAAAAACTTTTCTTGTTTTCAGGAACTTTTTGAAAACAAGCCTTTGATAAACAGTAGGAAAAGATTTTTGGTATTGCCTTTCGATCGCAAGGCAACGTCTTTCAAAGGTTTTTGAAAAAAGATTCACCAAAAAATTTTATAATTTCACAATCTTATCGGATTTACATTCTTAAAAAGTCTCTAAGGTTTTTCAAAAAATTCTTCATGCAGCATGATATGACCGTCCTGCCTGCACGCCTCCGGCTTTGCAGCAGGCATGCGGGATTTCATGGCTGCATGGCGGTGGGGGCATGCAGGGCTGAATTGCGCTTGCGGGTTTTGTGGCGCACTTCTCTGGTCTGACGGGAAGGGTATAAAAGGCAGGCTGCGTTATAACGCGTAGTGTATGAAACCTTCTTTAGACCGGAATGGAAATTATTAATGTCAGTTCATGATAGCCTGCGTGAGGCAATTCAGAAAAAAGTTGTTGTTGGATTTGCTTTTAATGAAAAAAATTATATCGGTTCCCCGCATGCTCTGGGTGAAACCGATGGTGTCGCGCATGTCCTGATTTATCGTGGAGAAGATGCACATCAAAAAGGTGTTGCGCCGACCGGGCAGTGGAGTTGCCTGCCGCTGACGGGCATTTCCGATCTAAAGATGCTGCCGTCTGAACCTTTCCATGTCGGTCATCCTGATGCACATGACCTCAAGGGCTTGCATACGGTGGAAATTCGCGTGGCCTGATACCAGTTTTCCCTGCCTTGCCTCATGTAAGCGTGCAAGGCAGGGTGACGGAGATGCGCGGTGTTCAGGTGGTCTGCGGGGGAACCGCCTGTGGTCCTGCTTTCTGTCCAGATATTGGAGGCGTGGTGTCCTTCAGGCGGATATCCAGTGCCGAAGCCCCGGGTACGTTAGCCAGAAGATTGATGTTGCTGGGTGTTGGGAATTTTATTCCTTCCTTGTTCATTCTGACTGCAAGCCTGCTGTAATAAGCACGATAGACCGTCCATTTCGATCCGGGCGTCGTGCGGAAAGCCCCAAGGAAATTGGCCCCGTTGCCATCGGCCTGCTCGATCCCGAGGAAGGAGAATTCCGTCAGGATCAGGTGTCCGTAGCGCGTGGTTTTGCGCAGTTCTTCGAGTTCTTCATGCAGGATCGTGGCAACACGCTGCGGGTCTTCGCTCAGGTCGATCATGAAATTCGTGACCACAAGGTTATAATCGCGTGATGTATTGGCGATGGAGGAGACTTCGGAAAATGGGATGATATGCAGGTCTCCATTGACCGAACGCAGGCGCAACGTGCGGATCGACAGATGTTCGACGGTGCCGGAAATACCGCTTGCCGTAACCCAATCCCCCACCTGCACCGCATTTTCCGCCAGCATGAAGAACCCGGTGATGAAGTCCTTGACCAGGCTCTGCGCGCCAAAGGCGATGGCCGCGCCCATGATCCCCGCCCCTGTCAGCAGTGGAGCAACATTGATCCCGATCTGCGACAGTGTGGTCACTGCCACAATGATAACAATGATCGCCAGTAGCACCGTCTTGATAATGGGCAGGACGGTGCGCAGGCGACTGGCGCGGCCTTCCTGTGCGGTGGCATCGAAATGGTCGATCTGTTTCTGAAGTGCCGCATTGACGCCTTCCCATACGATGATCGCAATCGTGTAGGCGACAAGAACCGTCAGGAGTGCGGCAATGATCTTGGTTCCAAGCCGTCCATGCAGGAAAAAATGGATGGCCGGCAGCCCCAGGGATTGCAGGAAAAGCACCATGGTCACGAAAGAAAGCAGGAAAGCCAGTGTTTTGCGCGCAATGGGGTAATAATGGTTCACGCGTGCCTGTAGGCCGGGGTAGCGTGCCTCCAGAGTGGGAGAGATATGAAATAGACGATTTTGCAGGTTATAGGCCAATAATGAAAACAGCCGCGACAGGATGATGACAAGTGTCGTCAGGATGACCGTGCGGATGATCCATTCATATCCCCCGCTGATATGTGTTGCCCAGATCAGCCATAATGCGAAGTTGAAGAACATCGCCGGGACCCACCACAGATAGACGATCCGCCCCATGAACATCCAGAATGGCTGTTTGCGCAGACGTTCGGACGGTTGCAGGGCGGCCGCCACATGCATGCGTACCCGCCATGTAAAAATTGCTACAAGCACGTGTTCCACCAGGACCACAGTGCGAATGATCGCTTCTGTCCCACGTGCGGGCATGTCAAATACGCCACCAAGCGTGGACAGGCAGACCACAACCGAAGGAGCCGCCACAAGGAAATTGAGCCAGCGCGTCACCATGAAGGCCGTCTGGTCGGAGGCGTTGCACAGGCGGATGGCGGGCGAATGCGGAACGAAAAGCGTTTCCATCAGCAGATACACTACGCGCGCGACGACATAGGCGTTTGTTAGTGTGATCGTGACAAGTGCCGCCTGGTGCGTCGTGGTCAGAAGGGAGGCAAAAGCGTAACCCAATGCAAGGAACAGCCCCACCGGTAGCAGTTTTATCAAAAGATGCAGAAGGGAATATGGCACGCGCGCCAGCAGGCGTAATGTGGCGTGCTGCGCCTGTGCATCCTGTTGCTGGGCCTGTTGTGCATCCATATCATTCATGGCCTGTGGGGTGGCCGGGGATGCCGTCATGGCAAGGCGATGTTCGGTAGCAATGGCACGTGCCGTAACACTTTTGAGCGGGCGACGTAGCAGGAGGGAGATGACATGTTCTGCCATCAGGGCAATCAGCAGGATAAACGTCGCCCGTCCCACTGCATCAAGCATGATGCCGCGTGATTGCTGGTCGGTGAATACCGTGTGTGTCCAGTGCGCAACAAAGACAAGGTCCCCAAACAGGGCGACGAAATGCTGGGCCTGCACCAGCAGGCGATCGCGCAGGGACGACATGTCCTGCACAAAGTCGCTACCCAGGCTATCGGGTTGGACGGAAAGGGTATCCGTAGCGGTGGGCGAGGGGGATGCATGGTGAGGGGAGGATGGGGGCGGCAACTGGGATACAAGGGCAGAGAGCGTATTTTCAAACGCAGCCCGCTTTTCAGGGTCGTTGATGACCGACAATACCTGTTGCGCCTGCTCACGGCTAATGCCGGGGGCAGAAGCACCGTTATCGAGACCAGGGGCAGTGTCCTGCGCATGGGCGACACCATGGAGGCCCGCAAGTGAAAGCAGCAGGATCGCCATGATGGCGATGTGCAGGATCATGGGCGTAAGGACGCCCTGTATTATCGATGTCCGTTGCAACCGATTGACGGAGGCCCCATCCTGACAAGCAATATCCATAGAATGACGCATCTTCCACGTTCCGTCCCGACAGCAAGGTTCAGCCTGTCCGTGGACATAAATGCGGGCCTTCATTCAGCGTGCCACACAGGCGGCATGCGTTATCGCAGAGATGGGCTGTAAACCGCATGCCTGAAAATGCTAGCCTGATATGCAATAAATTATTTTATTTTCCTGATTGTGGGATGGTATTTATTTCCTATCTCAATAGGTATTTTACCTATATATAATTAAAAATTAAATATATATTATATATAAAATTTAATTACCGCGCCTGATTTTGGATATGCTTCCCCTGCCAGTCCTGGGTGGTGATTGGGATGGTGCGGTGTTGGTATTCTCCCCCTCGGTAGAAAGTATGTGCATATAGGGAAAGCGACTGGCAGGACTTTCGCCTTCTGGACCGGGTCTGATATGTGGTCATGCGATATTATTCACCTTGATGGCTGATTCTCAGGCGGATGAAAGCTCATATATTGACAAAAAAAGTTATTTTTTACAGTCCCCTGTAGCCGGATTTGATCCTTATTCCCGGCGCAGGCATGAAATATTCTGTGTCTGGAATAATAAAAACCGTGCATTTGAAAGCGCCTTGATTTATGTAAGGCCCACGGCTGAACTTTTCTGCCACGGTAAAGCTACTATGTGTCCAATCGGCACTGTTCGGTTTCTCCGCAAATGAAGGGTTTTAATCCATGCAAGGTCGCATGGCTGCCGGGTTATATAGGAGTCCTGTCATGGCTACAGGCACAGTTAAATGGTTCAACGCCCAAAAGGGTTTTGGCTTTCTTGAGGCGGATGACGGCACAGCAGACGTTTTCGTCCATATTAGCGCCGTGGAGCGCGCAGGCCTGCATGGTCTGAACGAAGGTCAGAAAGTGTCCTACGAACTGGAAACAGGTCGTAATGGCAAGACGTCGGCAGCAAACCTGCAGGTTGTCTGATTGCCATGGGAAAAAGGGGTGCTCTGGCGCCCCTTTTTTGTGCCTGTTGTAATAATATATAAGTAGTGTTGAATAAGCACAGATTTGATGCAGATGTGCTTGCTGTCAAGTTTTCTATTGGCACTATCCTCCTGATACATACTGGCTGTGATGTTGGTGTCTTACGTTTTTTTGGGTCAAGACATCCAATCTGGAAGCCCTGAATTGGCGTGTATGCGATATCTTTGTGTATCGTGTCACTTCTATTGTAATCGACAGATTATTTCAGGGTATTGTAAAATTTATTCGAAAATATCTGTTGCTTGCTAAGGGGTAAGTAGATCGTTTGCCGAAATCCGCATAAGCGTGATTTCCCTTATGGTGATATATTTTATGTGGGGCAGGAATACCTTGGATAAAATAGTATATCCGGTCGGTTCCTGCTGGTATTGGGAGGATCAGGCAACAGGCTGCCTGAATGAAGAAAATCAGTAAGCTATTGGAATTATAAATTACCTTAAATTATATGAAATTATTTCAAAAACAAGGTAATATATAAAATATTTTCTTATGAATTCCATTGTTTTCAAATCATCTTCATAGAGGTGCAGATACCATCCGAAGATGGCAGGGGAAAGTCCTGACTAAATAATAAATAGAAAATGGTCTGAAACCCTCCTATTTCATATATTTATGCAGTATAAAAAATCAGGAATTCCATTTTGTAAAAAGCGATGCCCTGGAATGATCCTTTCCCATTTAAAGGCGGGAGAAATGATCTCCCGCCTTGGCTGGATCATTTCCCCTGCGGTTCGGCAGGGAGTGCCATTGGTGATGCAGGGACACGCAGTGCGCGCATGGCCATAGAACAGCCCAGCGTCACGACAATATTTATTACAAGTGCCAGCAGGCCAGTGGAGACGGCAACCGTCATCGTGCCCGTGCCAATCGTGTGTAGTGGCTTCAACCCGTCAAGCCAGCATAACCACAACCCAACAACCGACCCGATGACCCACCCCGCGATCAATGCGGGCGCAGGCATACGCAGTGGCAGCAATCCCAGTACCAGCGCCGGGAAAGTTTGCAGGATTATCACTCCGCCCAGAAGCTGCAGGTCGATTGCAAATTTGGCGTTCAGGAACAGGACACACAGCAATGCGCCTACCTTGATGCCAAAGCCTGCCATCCGTGCCCCTGCAACCGAATTCTTATGACCGGTCAGGATATTGTGCATAATCAGGTTGGCTGCGCCAATCGCCATGACTGATGCGGGCACCAGTGCCCCGATGGCGATGGCGGCAAAGCAGAACCCTGCAAACCATGACGGGAAGATCGCAAGGAAAAGCTGCGGCACAACCTGAGAGGATGAGGAGGTCACGATACCCGCCGCATGTGCCATCAGGCCAAGCATGGCGATCAGGCCCAGCACAATTGTATAGATCGGCAGGAAGACAGCGTTCTGCCGGATGGTATCGGCGGATTTTGCCGCAAGGATACCAGTCAGTGTGTGGGGATATAAGAATGCGGCAAAGGCGGAGGAAAGGGCCAGCGATGCGTAAGGAATGACCTGAGATGATGATAGCGGTTGCCCGTTTGTTGTTGCAGGCAGGTGCTGCGCCGCAACAGAAAACATGTGTCCATATCCGCCCAGATACATCGGCACGATCGTAACGGCGGCAAGGACCGCGATATAGATCATGACATCTTTGATGAATGCCGTCAGGGCGGGCGCATGCAGACCCCCAAGCCATGTATAGGCTGCAAGAGAGACAAAGGCGAAGACCAATGGCAGGGTGCCGGAAAAACCCAGCGCCTCGATTACGGTGCGGATGCCGATCAATTGCAGCGCGATGTAAGGCAGGACTGCGACCAGGCCGCTCAGGGCGATGGCAAGTTCCAGAGTGCGGCTGTTGAAACGTGCACGCACCACGTCTGCCGCCGTGGAATGGCCGCCATTACGCGCGATCGTCCACAGTCGTGGCATGACGGCGAAAATGAACGGATAGACGATGATGGTATAAGGCAGGGCGAAAAAGCCATAGGCCCCGGTTGAATAGACAAGGGCAGGAACGGCGATGACCGTATAGGCGGTATAGAAATCCCCCCCGACCAGGAACCATGTGATCCATGGGCCAAATGCGCGACCACCAAGGCCCCATTCATCGTTTCCCCCCGTGGTGGGACGTGTCCGCCCCCGCTGCAGCAGTGGGCGCCACAGGCGCACGGTGGTGCCGATTACGATGGTGGCGACGAAAAAGAAGATGAAAACGCCAATTCCGGCCGCGCCGGGTAAGGGTGTCGTATTCATGAGCGTTTCCCCGTTTTCCATGCGCACCAGATCAGCACCGAGGTGACGGGCACCCATGCCAGTTGATACCAGTAAAAAAATGGGAAACCGAACAGAACCGGGTCCGTTCGGTTATATAGTGGAACCCATAACAGGCCCACGAAAGGGAGGAGAAGCAAACAGGCTTGTTTCATGCTGACCGTCTTTTTTGTTTTTAGTGGCCGTGCAAAAACATCTGAAAAATGCTTATGGATGTCAAGTATTAATGTTTATATTTAAGTAATTATAATAAAATTACGATATAAATTGTGCGTCGCACAATGTCTGCATTACATTGGGATATGAAAAATACAGGCTCAGATACGGCTTTCCCATCCACTGCCTAGCGCGACATGCAGGTCAACCGTCCGGTGGAGCCAGTCAATATGGGCGCATAATTCAGTATCCTCAGCCCGCAGGGCGGACTGCTCTGTTTCCAGAACGTTCAGAAGATCTGAAATCCCGGCCTCGTAAAGTCTGCGGCTGCGCAGGTTGGCAAGACGGCTTTGCAATGCCGCCTGATGCAGCAGGTGTACATGGGTTTTCTTGCCATTCCATGCGACGATGGCGTCCTCTACCTCCCGCAGGGCGGTCAGGATCTGCTGATGGTAATGCAGTCGCCCTGCTTCGGCGATGGCCTGTGCCGACCTTACCCGTGCCTGCTGCTGTCCCCCATGCCCAAGAGGCAGTGATGTCATGGCAAGCGCCTGCCACGCCTGCGCCCCGGCCGCAAACAGTTGTGAAACGGTGGAGGCGTTGGGTGTATATGTCAGCGGGATTACGATATTCGGATACATACCGGCCACCTCGGTCCCGATATCATCCGTTGCCTGGGCATAGATCCGTTCCGCCCGGCGTATGTCGGGCCGATGTCGTAGCAGGCGGACCGGCAATGTCCGTGGGGCAGGCGGCACGCGTGGCAATGGCACGGTGGTGATCAGTTCCGCGCGCAATGTGCCCGGAATATGCCCGACCAGGATTTCCAGTGTATGTATGCTCTGGCTGATCGTCTTGCACAGTGCCGCGCGTTGTGACTGTTGTGTGTGGAGCAGCGATGCCGTCTGTGCGACATGCAGCGTATTGCCCACCCCGGCTTGTTGAAGGCGTATGGCGCGGTCATATAGATGTCCGGCCGTGACGATATGCTGATTGATGATGTCCAGGCGGTGTTGCGTGCCCCGTAATGTCATATAGTTGCGTGCCACCTCCGCAAGCACAGTCAGCATGATGGCGTGCCGGTTTTCCTGTGCCTGTTCAACGGCCCGGTCGCGGGCATCAACCTGGTGGCGTATGCGTCCAAACAGGTCGATCTGCCAGCTTGCTCCAAATCCGTAAGACAGCAAAGAGGCGTGTGGATCACGCGGCAGGTCATCCACATGCGGCATGGAATTCGACAGGCTTGTCGATTTCATCAGGTCGCCATTAAGGCTGCTGAAATCAATCTGGGGATACCATTGTGATGCCTCAATATCACGCAGCGCATGGGCAATCAGGACACGTTGCGCCGTGGCACGGATATCGTGATTGTAATCAAAGGCAAGCGAGACCAGGCGATCAAGGATGGGATCATGGAACTGTTGCCACCACTGGACCAGTTCCTGTGGACGGAAATCCGGGTCGCGGGCGTCATCTTCGTGATAATGCGCGGGTAGGAAAGCGTGTTCCGGGTGATAGTGGGGACCAACGGAACATGCACCAAGCAGGGTTGTCATGACAAAGGCAAGAATCAGGGGCGCAAAGAAGGCGCGATTCCAGAATTTTATTTTCCCTGCACTGAAACTTTCCATAAAAAAGTTATATACGGGAATATATTTCCTGTCTTTTTCTGGTTTATGTCAAATATTTGTCTGATTTTATCCTGTTGTGTTTAATTTGTGACAAAATGTGCCCATGAATGAAAAAAGTTAAAGATGGTCATAAAATCTCTGGTGACGGAGTCATGCATAAAATATCAAGGAGTGTCGCCTTTTGGGATTGGGGCGACACATCAGGAAATTTATTGTAAATCAAATTATTGTTTTTAATAGACACTTACAGGTTTGCGATTACTTTCAGGCCGACGAGTGCTGCGTTGGGGATGTGGCGGGTTTCACCTGGATGGATCATGTATTCAAACTCAGGTTGGACCAGGACGCCGGGGGCGGCGTCGATTGCGTAATAGGCCTCGATGATATGCGAACTGGTCTGTGGTCCGCGCACGGCGGCGCCGAGGGAATAGCCAGCATTCTGGATCATGATCTGGCCTTCTTCCTTGCGATGGCTGACATGATACCATGAATACATGATACCCAGCCGGTCCGTCATGCGTGACGGGATGACCGCCGCGAATGACAGGCCGCCATATGCTTCATCCGCAATGGATGTCACATGCGGGGTATTATGGATATATCCCGCCATCAGGTATCCACCTGCCATCTGGTTGCGCCCACCCCGGCGATAGATCATCTGGTCGCCTTCAAACCAGAACATATCCATCGGGGCAGAACGTTGCCGCCCGGCCTGGGCGCGCAGGGCGGCAGGCAGGCTGACACCGATCTGATCGGGATAACGTGTGGTGTCATGGGCATAACCAAGGACATAATGTCCCGGCAGGCGGTTGCGTGTCAGGAACGGCTGCCACGTGAATTCGACCGGCAGCATCAGGCCGGTCGCGGGTTCGCTGCCCCATGCCCAGCCGCTGGGATTGCTGGCGAGGGGACTGACCTCATATGCGCCAAACTGGATTGCTGTATCGCGTGTGGGGCGCAGGCGCAGGCGTGACCCCCAGGTGGCCTTGGGATAGACGCTGAAGCCTGGATCGAGTTTCAGGGCGACAGGGGCGGAACATGTCACCATGAATGAACACAGTAATGGCGAAGTTGCGAACACATGTGTCAGCGCCATACGTCCGAACGTGATGTCGAGGTGATTGTTCAGCAGCTTTTTTTCCGCATAGAAATCAACCAGATGTGCGACCATATGTCCCGACAGGCCGTAAAACTCCTGCAGGTTGACGTAATATTCCCCCACCCGGTCATGGCTGACGGCACGGCCGGCGCGTTCCATGACCAATGTGTGGACTGA
Source organism: Novacetimonas hansenii JCM 7643 (assembly GCF_000964405.1). Lineage (GTDB taxonomy): Bacteria > Pseudomonadota > Alphaproteobacteria > Acetobacterales > Acetobacteraceae > Novacetimonas > Novacetimonas hansenii. Next base: position 16,094 of record NZ_BANE01000011.1, on the reverse strand, counting down.
CCATCCCGTCAGGTTCGCCATCTTTTCAAGGTCGAAGTTGACCTGCCCGGTCAATTCATGGACATAACTCATTCCACGCTGCACACCGCCATCAATGACGCCCATAGCCTCCCCCTTGTAGGTAAAAGCAAAGCTGACACCGTGGTTAAGCAGTGTGGACCTCACTCCCTTGAGTTGCGGGACAAGGTGGCCGGTGCCTGCCGTTGGGACATAATAAGGATCTTCGAGGTCGGTATCACGCAACGCATCAAGCGAGGCCGGAAGCATGCCGGAAGGCCCTTCATGATGGCTGAGCGCATCAAGTTCGATCTTATGGAACGATGTCTTGTCCCCTGGACTGCTGATGGGGGCCACGCTGAGGGGGGCAAGCCCTGCCGTGGGGATCAGTGGCACCCCGCTTGGGGGAATCGGGGTGTTGGGCGGGCGCTGGATGCTGCGTGGGGTGGGGCCGTACTCCTCGGCATTTTCATGCTTTGGTGGTACGGTCGTTGTGATTGGCGCGCGTGATACCGTGGTATCTGTAATTGGCTGTGACTGTGCGGGATGCGGCAGGGCAATTCCCGCAACTGTTGCCAGGATGGAACATATGAACGCAGGCAGCGCACAGGGCGACCGCGCGAAAGATGTACGGTGTCTTTTGCATGACCATGTCAGTTCTTTTTTTATTATTGTCAGGTTTTATAAGGGATTATGTATGTCCCATATCGCCCCCATTATGCGGGGGCGTGTCATGGTGCGAATACTGCGTTCTCCTTGTTTATTCCAGACGGGGTCTGCCCGGATTGGGTGGGGCAGGACGCAGGGGGGCTGCCCGCGTGGGGCGTGGGAAGGTCCGGGAACTGCAATGAGATGTCAGGCATAGTATTGTTTTTCTTTTTTTATGATTGGATGGGATCGTATCAAAAAAAACACCCCAGTCAAATAAATTAAATATCCTATAAGTTTTTTGCAATGCACAAAAAACATCCCCATGACTTGTGGTATGCTCTGAAAAGACTCTTTTTCGGAAGTAAATGGATAAAGCATCAGGTTTTACTTCAGATGCTTGCAGATGGCATGACGATCACCTGAACAGGTCGTATCGCAACTGTTGCGCGCATGATGGGTTAGCCCGGATAAGGCATGATTTGCAGGGCAGGGAATTGTGATGGCCAATCCGCTTAATCCACGTTTGCGCGAAGGTTCTCCTTATCCCCGTGGGGCGACATGGGATGGGAAAGGCGTCAATTTTGCCCTCTTTTCCGCCCATGCCCATAAGGTGGAACTCTGTCTGTTTGATGAACGTGGGGAAAAGGAAGTCGAACGGATTACCCTGCCGGAATATACCGACCAGATCTTTCATGGCTGGGTCGCTGATGTGCGCCCGGGACAGTTCTATGGGTATCGCGTGTATGGGCCGTACGAGCCGGACGTGGGGCATCGCTTCAACCCGAACAAGTTGCTGCTCGATCCATATGCACGTGCGCATCTGGGGGATCTGAAATGGGATGAGGCACTTTTTGGTTATACAATCGGGCACCGTGATGCGGACCTTAGTTTCGATACCCGCGACAGTGCCCCCTTTGTTCCGAAATGTGTGGTCATAGATCCGAATTTCGACTGGCGTGGACAATCGGGACGCAATCCGCTTCCATGGGACCAGACGGTTATTTATGAAGCCCATGTCAAGGGATATACGAAAAAGCATCCACTTGTTCCCGAGGGGCTGCGCGGGACCTATGCCGCGATGGCGGTGCGTGAGGTGCTGGAATATATAAAATCCCTTGGCGTAACGTCAGTCGAGCTTTTGCCTGTACACAGTTTCATCAGTGACGATCATCTCCTGAAGAAAGGGTTGTGCAATTACTGGGGGTACAACACCATAGGTTTTTTTGCACCTGATCCCCGATATGCATCTGACCGTGCGCAATCCTTGCGGGAGTTCAAGGAAATGGTCTCGCAGATTCATGATGCCGGGTTGGAGGTCATACTTGATGTCGTCTACAACCACACTGCCGAAGGTAACGAACTTGGCCCGACATTATCGTTCCGGGGGATCGACAATGTTTCGTACTACCGCCTTGTTACAGATCGGCCACGATATTATGTGAATGATACGGGCACGGGAAATACCGTCAACCTGTCGCACCGGCGTGTCATACAGATGGTGACAGACAGCCTGCGTTATTGGGCTGATGAAATGCATGTCGATGGTTTTCGCTTTGACCTTGGGACCATATTGGCGCGTGAACCCAATGGTTTTGACAATCAGTCCGGTTTTCTCAAATCCTGTTCACAGGATCCGACGCTGGAGACGGTCAAGATGATTGCCGAACCATGGGATTGTGGCCCCGGCGGATACCAGGTGGGGGCATTCCCGCCCGGCTGGGCCGAATGGAACGACCGGTTTCGCGATGATGTCCGCGAATACTGGAAAGGTACGCAATTGGCAAGCCGTCTGTCCCCGCGCCTTCTTGGCAGCCCGGACCTGTTTGACCATCAGGGGCGCAAGCCATGGTCGTGCGTCAATTTCATTACGGCCCATGACGGGTTCACGCTTAATGACTGCGTTTCGTACAATGACAAGCATAACGATGCAAACGCAGAGGAGAACCGCGACGGTTCATCGGACAATAATTCCAGCAATTATGGCGTGGAAGGCCCCACGTCCGATCCGCAGATCCTTGGCATCAGGGAACGCCAGATGCGCAACATGCTGGCGACCCTGCTGTTGTCACAGGGAACGCCGATGCTTCTGGCGGGCGATGAATTCGGACGCACACAGCAGGGGAACAATAATGCCTATTGTCAGGATAACGATATTTCGTGGGTGGACTGGTCGCTTCTGGAACGTAACGGGGCGCTTGTACGGTTTGTTTCGTATCTTGCCGCATTGCGCAGGCGGTTTCCCATCCTGCGGCGTGGGCGGTTTCTGACAGAAGCCTATAACAGCGAACTGGATATAAAGGAGCTGACATGGGTTAATGCATCGGGCAATGAAATGGTCGTTGCTGACTGGGATGTGACACGCTGCCTTGGCCTGATGCTGGATGGACGGGCACGCAGGACCGGGCTCATGAAGCGCGGGGAAGATGCGACCCTGCTGCTGGTGTTCAATTCATGGCATGAAGATGTGCAGTTCGTTCTGCCATCCGTATCGGAACAGCACTGGCGCGTGTTGCTGGATACGCATGTGACGCAGCCGGAGGAAGACAAGGAACCGGTCTTTACAGCCGGTGCTTCCTATTGCGTGGTGGCGCGTTCGGTTCTGCTGTTTGAACTTGTGTAAATTCATTTCAGAAAACGGAATGTATGTCGTGGTTATTCTTCTGAAAATGTAAATATTCAGATGGTTCTGTCGCCTTCATGCTGGAAAAACAGCGTGCCCAATGGGGGCAGCGACACCGTAACGGAACAGGCATGCCCATGCGCGGCATCGGGACATGCCTGTATGGCGCCGTAATTCCCCATATTCGAACCGCCATACAGGCTGGCATCGGTATTGAGGATTTCCCGCCATGTTCCCGCATGTGGTACGCCAATACGGTATCCATGACGGGGCACGGGGGTCATGTTGCACACGATCATGACCATGGGGCCATGTGCTGCCTGGCGCGCCCATGCAAAGACCGAGTTTTCGCGGTCATCGCCGATCAGCCACACGAATCCTTCGGGCCAGCTGTCCCATAAATGAAGCGCAGGACAGGTGCGGTACAGGTGGTTGAGGTCCTGGACAAGGCGGCGGACACCATTTCCTTCGGGCGTTTCCATTTGCTGCCATGCAAGCTGTGCCGCGTGGTTCCATTCCTCCTGCTGCGCCAGTTCACCCCCCATGAACAGCAGTTTCTTACCCGGATGGCCCCACATGAATGCAAGATATGCGCGCAGGTTGGCATGTTTTTGCCATGTATCACCGGGCATACGCCGCAGGAGGGAGCCTTTGCCATGCACGACTTCGTCATGGGAAAGGGGAAGGATGAAATGTTCCGAAAACCCATAAAGCAGCCCGAACGTCATTTCATTATGATGATAACGCCGGTACATCGGGTCATGTCCCATATAATCCAGTGTATCGTGCATCCACCCCATGTTCCATTTGAAGGTAAAGCCAAGGCCGCCCTCGCTTACCGCGCGTGTGACGCCCGGCCATTGGGTTGATTCCTCTGCAATCGTGATCGCCCCGGGGCAACGCACGGCGATTGTTGCGTTCAGGTGACGTAGAAAAGCAATGGTTTCAAGGTTTTCACGCCCGCCGTAAATATTGGGTACCCATGCGCCGGGATCACGGCTGTAATCGCGATACAGCATGGAGGCCACGGCATCCACACGCAGGGCGTCGATATGATACTGGCGCAGCCAGAACAGGGCGCTGGCGATCAGGAAGCCACTGACTTCGCGCCGCCCGTTGTTATAGATCAGCGTGTTCCAGTCAGGATGATATCCTTCGCGTGGGTCCGCATGTTCATAAAGGGCGCTGCCATCAAAGCGTGCCAGTCCATGCGGGTCTGTGGGAAAATGTGCAGGCACCCAGTCCAGGATGATGCCAACCCCCGCCATGTGGCAGGCATTGACGAACCGGGCGAAGTGATCAGGGGGACCAAACCGGGCGGATGGCGCGAACAGGCCAAGCGGCTGGTATCCCCATGATCCGCCAAAGGGATATTCCGCGATTGGCAACAGTTCGATATGGGTGAACCCCATTTCCAGCACATAGGGCAGTAATGTCAGGCGCAGTTCATCCCAGTTCACATGTCCTGCCTGTGTATGACGCCATGAACCTGCATGGACCTCGTAAATGCTGACAGGGGCTGCGATGTCCTGTCGTGCGCCGCGGGTGCGCATCCATGCGTCGTCCGACCAGTCGAAATCTATGGACGGCACAACGATGGAGGCCGTAGCAGGCGCGACTTCTGCGGCGAAAGCCAGCGGATCGGCCTTCAACGGCAGTAAGCGTCCCTGTGCGTCGCATATCTCGAACTTATAGGCTTCGCCCGCGCCGATCCGCGGGATGAACAGTTCCCATATCCCATGGTCATGGCGCAGCCGCATGGGATGGCGGCGACCGTCCCACATATTGAAATTTCCCACGACCGAGACATGGCGCGCATTGGGTGCCCAAACGGCAAAGCGCACGCCTGCGACGCCATCAATATCCATGACATGCGCGCCCAGAACGCGATACAGGTCCTGATGTTCGCCATGGGAAATCAGGTGAAGGTCGAAATCCCCCAAAAGCGGGCCAAAGGCATAGGCGTCCTCGGTCTCCTGCATGCCACTGTCCCATGCCACACGCAGGCGATAGGGGGTGCCGGTGGGAATATGGCCGATGAAGACGCCGCCGGGGTGGGCCTGTTCCATCGGCCATTGTGTCAGATGTGCGTGACGGCCCGTTGCGCGCGCGGGGGCGGCATTGATAAGTGTGACCGTCCGGGCGCCGGGCATGAAAACGCGGATGATGTCATCTCCATCGCCGCAATGTCGGCCGAGGAATGCAAAAGGATCATCCAGTCGCCCCGCCACCAGGGCCGCAAGCCTGCCGTCGGCATCATGCCCGGTGCAAAGGGTGGGAAGATGCTGCGTCATGGCCGTTTTTCCTGTGCCGCGGCAGGGGCGGGCGGTGTTGAGAGGAAACGGTGTACCGCCGCTATGGGCATGCCGATCCATGCCGGGCGGTTGCGGGCGCCTTATCGGCATGCCGGGTTCCCATAGGAAGCGGGGCAATCGGTCGATAGGCTCAGAACGGCGAAACCCGGCAAAAGAACCGGATGGGGCAGGGGAAATGCGATAACAAATCTGTGTGCATGCGCATGGGGTGTGCAGCAGGGAATGGCGCGATCCTATGTACGCACGTCCTTTTATGGTCCCGATACATCAGAAAAATTTCAGGTATCTTTCAAAAATCATGAGACCCGAAATCATGTGATTGTCCCTGTCAGGGGATCATGCGCAAAGAGACATCATCAGTCGATGGTGCCGTCCACCATGATAAAGGGTTCGCCGCGCGAACAGGTTTCGACACGTGCATGAATGCCATAGGTCTGTTGCAAAAGTTCGGGCGAAATGACCGTGCGGGTGGGGCCGGCGGCAATCAGGCGCCCATCGCGCATAACAATGGCGTCATCGGTCATGCGTGCGGCGATATTAAGGTCATGCAGCACGACCATCGTTACAAGACCCCGTGTGATGGTTGCCTGATGTATGATCTTCATGACCGAAAACTGGTGATGCAGGTCCAGCGCACTGAGCGGTTCATCAAGCAGCAGGGCATCGGGATGTCGTCCCATCGCCTGCGCCAGCCCTACAAGTTGCCTCTGCCCGCCGGACAGTTCGTCCATGTAGCGCATGGCGAGGTCTTCGATCCCGAAGGTGGCGAGTATTTCAAGGGCTTCGTCAATGATGTTTGTATCGGCCATCCCAGGCATGCCGTTGACGTGATGCGCGGCGATCAGGGATTCCAGAACCTGAAGGTGAACCGGAGCGGGCAGCGCCTGCGGCAGATAGATGCAATGGCGGGTGCGCTGCGCCAGCGGTATGCGCGACAGTTCCATACCGTTTAACGTAATGATCGCGGGTGATGGCACGATCCCCGCAACCGCGCGCAGGAATGTTGATTTCCCGCTGCCGTTCGGCCCAAGCAGGGCGCATACCCGGCCGCGTGGAAACAGGGCGGGATTGAGGTCATGCAGCACGGTACGGCGGGCGTAATTCACGCTGACGTGCCGCGCACGCAATCCGGTTTCGGTCATGACAAGCCCTGCCGGCGTAATACGATCGTCAGGAAAAAGGGAATCCCCACCAAGGCCGTGACAATGCCGGTGGGAATGATGACACCAGGGATGATGTTGCGCGCCGCGACGGAGGAAAGCGACATGATAAGGCACCCCACAAGCATGCTGCCCGGCAGGTAGAAACGATGATCCTCACCCAGCAGCCGGCGTGCGATATGCGGCGCGACCAGCCCGATGAAACCGATCGTCCCGACAAAGGAGACCGCCAGCGCGGACAGGATGCTGATACGCAGCAGGGCCGCGCGCCGTACGCGCGGGATATCAACCCCAAGGCTTGCCGCACGTTCTTCGCCCATGCGCAGTACAGTCAGCCGCCATGCCGCACGAAATGACAGCGGCGCGATCAGGATACATGCCGTGGCAAGGATGCCGATCTTGGGCCATGTTGCACGCGTCAGGCTGCCCATCGTCCAGAACACGAGATCCTGCAGCGCGTCTTCGCTGGCGATGAACTGCAGGAGGGAGACAAGGGCGTGAAACATGAACACCAGCGCGATGCCGAAAAGGACAACCGTTCCCGTGCCTGACCCACGCAGGCGCGACACAAGGTCGAGCAGGAATACCGACCCGATGGAGAAAAGGAACGCATCGGTGGAAATGATCCATGTTTCCGGCACGCCGGGGATATGCCATTGCAGGATGATCGCAAGTGACGCCCCGAACGCCGCTGCCGCGGATACGCCCAGCGTGAAGGGGCTGGCCAGCGGGTTGGCAAGGATAGTCTGCATTTCCGCCCCTGACAGGCCCAGGGCCGCGCCCACGCATATCGCCATCAGGGCATAAGGCAGGCGGATCTGCCAGACGATGACGTTTTCGCCCGCAGGGGCATCACCGGGATGCAGCAGGATATGCAGCAGCCGCGTGGGCGACAGTCCTGACGGGCCAAGTGCGAAATCCAGTGTCACGGAACATATGATCAGCCCCATGATCACCGCCATGACCATCATGCGCCGCCGTAGCAGCGCGCGATAAAGGATATGAATATCCCCCACGTCCATGCCGCGTTTCATGATGGGGGTGGGGGGGATGCTGTTCATGCGGTGGTGGCCTCAGGGCGTGATCCAGAATGTGCCTGTCTGGGGAACCGGCAGGAAATGTTCATAAAGCTCTTTTTGTGTCCGTTCAGGGTCGACATCCGCAAAAAGGTCAGGATGGAACCACTTCGCCATCACTTCCACCGCCAGAATATTGTAAGGGGAGTCATAGAAAGCGTGCCACAGGCCATAGGCATGACCATCGGTCACGGCCCGCAGGGTGGAGATGCCAGGACGGTCTTCCACCATCTTGAGCGAAGAGCGCGCAAGTTCGGGCGAAACATCGGCCCCCATACGCAGGCCGGGTCCCGCTGCCTTTGGCCCTTTGGTGCCATCGGCGATATAGATGTCGGGATCAGATGCAATCACTTTTTCCAGCGCGATATCCCCAATATAGCCGGGCAGGAGGGGGGCTGCGATATTGCGGCCGCCCGCGGCCTCGATAAAGGCGCCCATATTGCCTTTGCCCGCAGTGTGGCAGCAGCTTTCACGCATTGCCGCCAACATTTCGATAAAGACCTTCGGGCGTTGCTGCGCCGGGATGGTGGCGACTGTTCTGGTGATGCGTGTGAGGTGGGATTGATAAAAATCGGTATATTCCCGCGCTTCGGCTTCACGGTTCAGGACAGTGCCGAGGATGCGCATGGACGGTATGGTATCACGTAGGGGATCGGCCCGGAAATCTACGAACACCACAGGCACGTGCGCGGCCGTCAACTGGTTGACAAGTTCGCTGGAGGCGCCGGGACCGTGGCCGGAAACCGTCAGGATGGCAAGGTCGGGATGCAGGTCAAGCACCTTCTCAGGGCTGACGGTATCGGCCGTGGTCTTGCCGATCAGCGCGATCCTGGCGGCAGCAGGGAAACGCGCGACGTACTGGTCATAACTCTGCGTGTCCGCGCCACGGAATTCCCCTTGCCAGCCGACGATGCGATCGAACAGGTGTTCGCGTTCCAGTGGGGCAAGCGCATAGACCAGCCGCCCTTCGCCAAGGATGATCCGGTGTACGTCATGTGGAATTTCAACGGTCCGGCCCGCCATATCGGTGATGGTGGTGGCGTGCGCCTGCACGCCACACAGGCCGCCCAGCAAAGGCATGGCCGCGAGGAGAGCCGTCATCAGGCGCCTGCATCGATGGGAATTTCGTTTCATGCCGGTTTTCCTGCCTTGTGCTGTCCCGCAATCATCATATGCACGGGGATTTCATAGCCGGACGTGGTGATAATGATAATTGTTATCATTGTCAATTTGTGCAGGGTGATGACAGGGGGGAATGTCAGTGCCCCGATGGGGGAAGGTCGTTGTGGACATCATGCGATCATGAAAAATTTCTGGGAACAGTTGTCTGAAATATTCATGAAGTAGTTTTTTGGAGATGAATTTTTATAATGAATATTTTGTTCCATTTTTGTTTTTAAACCGGAAATTTTTTCTTTATCCGTGAATATTTTGAGATTTTATATCTCCAGAGTCCGTGCCTCTTGCGGTCGCGGGTTTCCCAGCATGTCCCTGTCATGCAGGTGCTGTCATACTATCCTGATCGGTATTTATTCCGGTTTTTACGTCGATGCTGCACATTGTAGATAGGGGCGGAATGCGCAACATGTGCGATCGGTGCGGAAGGTGAACGGCGATGGAAAGAATGATGGCATGAGGCAGGTTATACGTAATGCGGCCAGGGGGCTGGATCGGTATTTTGCCATCACGCGACGTGGTTCGACGCTGGGAACGGAAATCGTGGCCGGTGTGACAACCTTTGGTGCCGTGGCCTATATCATGGCGGTTAACCCGGCGATCCTGTCGATGGCGGGGCTGGACCATCATGACATGATCATGACGACCATCGTGGCTTCCATATGCGGGACGCTGTTGATGGCGCTGATGGCAAACCTGCCGATCGCGCTTGCCCCGGCGATGAGCAGCAATATCATCTTTGCGCAGGTCGTCGTAATGCATATGGGGATCAGCCCGGCGGTTGCCTTTGCGATGGTATTCCTCGGTGGGATCGTTTTCGTGCTGTTGGCGCTGACCTCCTGGCGTCAGAAAATCATCGATGGTTTTCCCGAACCGGTCGTATGTGGCATCCGTTGCGCCATTGGCGCGTTCATCGTGCGGATTGGCATGACAACCGGCGGTCTGGCTGTGCCCGCGCATGATGGTTTCGCCTTTGGCCTGTTGCGGGAACCATCTGTGGAGCTTGCGCTGGGTGGGTTGGCGCTGGCGCTGGTGCTGTCATACCTGCGGGTGCCTGCGGCGATGTTGGTGTCGATTGTCGTGATAAGCTGTGCGGGCCTGTTTGTGCATGGACCTGACGGCAGGTTGCTGACGCGGCTTCCCGCGCATATGTCCGATTGGCCGCATTATCCCTATCACCTGCTGTTCGCGTTTGATTTCCATGGCTTTGTCGCGAATATCCTCGTCCTGTTTCCTGTTACCGTATATTTTTTCCTCAGTGATTTTTTCGATGCGACGGGAACGATGATGGCGGTGACCCAGCGCGCCACACAGGGGGCGGATGGTGCGCCCCTTCCGCTGGGGCGCAAGGCGTTTTGCGCCGACGGGGCCGCCAGTGTGATTGGTGCCAGTCTCGGGACCAGTACGGTTTCGGCCTATCTGGAATCCCTTGTGGGGGTAGAGGCAGGGGGCCGGACCGGACTGTGCGCCGTGGTCGTCGCGGTGCTGTTCGCGCTGTCGTCATTTTTCTGGCCGCTGATTACCGCCATTCCCGCTGTTGCTACCGCGCCGGTTCTGATTGTTGTCGGGGTGGGTATGTTATCCACGCTGGTGTCACCCCAGACACAGGCCCTTGATGACCTGACATCCCCGCTGCTGATGGTGGTGATTACCCTTATGACCGGGAATTTCATGCTTGCGCTGGCTTGTGGCCTGCTGCTTCACACCATCCTGATTGTGGGGCGGCGGCAATGGCGGCGGCTGACGCCCATGCTTGTGGGGCTGGATATCGTGTTTGTCATTTTCCTGTGTCTTGAAAGTGGTCTCCAGCGTTAGAATTTTTTTAAATTCAATATGTTATTATGAATTCGTATCTAAAGGATCCCTATATCAAAATCTGGCCCCGTCGATATTCAGGATTTCCCTTAATTCATAGATGCGGATGTTTCACTGAACGTCATGTCACAAGACGGGGGATGGGAATCAAACAGTAGGAGCTGAGAGCACAGTGCAATGGCGACGGATTGCACCTCTGCGTCCAGATGAAGTTGAGGATGCAGGCGGCCATAAGGTGGATAGACGCCTGTTTGTGAATGGCTGCCTCTGTATTTTACGCTCTGGTGTGCATTGGACGGAAGTGCCGGAGCAGTATGGCAAATGGGAGACCGTACATCGTCGCTTCAGCCGATAGTGTCATGACGGGGCTGGGGCAAGATTTTTGAGACGCTGATGTCTGATACGGTTATCATACAGACCCATCAGCAGGCAGCGAACGAAAAAGGCATCAGGCGCTGGAGCATTCCCGAGGAAGCCTGAAGGCCAAGGTGCATATGCGGGCCGATATGTGATCGGCCGGTCCCCATATCTTCCGGTTGTGTCCGCCCCTTACCAACCATGGCCTGTGGCACGGATGACATGGATAGAGATCAGGGACGTATCATGGGATCAGAAGTCGTCTTCTGTCATGAAACCATGGGACAGCAGCAGGCGTGATGTCGCATGCCATGCTTCACGTGCGGCATCGTGATTGTTGCACATTTCCGCCTGTACCATCGCCCCGTCAAGCAGCATGCACAGCGTACGCCCCAGAGTGGTGGCAGTTTCGATCTCCATCCCGCCAGATTGCAGGAGCTGGCTGAACGCACTGCACATGCTGTCCTTCTGCGCCTGTAGCAACTGCGTGATTTCATCATGCCTGCGGCGGTATTCAGCGGCGGCATGCATGAACATGCATCCGTGGAAATCGTCGCTGTTGAACAGCGCATCATACCAGTCAAAAATGGCCCGGATTTTCGCCAGTGGTGTTTTCTGCGCGTTGATCGCCTGTGCCAGTTCATCCTCAATATGGTGAATATGCGTGGCGATCGCTTCTGACACCAGCGTGTCCTTGGTGGGGAAATGGCGGAAAACCGTGGCCTTGGTTACGCCTGCATGGACCCGTATCGCATCCACGCTGACGGTCTGATAACCGATACGGTTGAACAGCCATTGCGCGGCGTGAAGTACCTTGGTGCGCTTTCCCTGGCGGGACCCATCGGAGTAAGCGGTGGTTGGCATGAACGGTTATGCCTCATGTCGATTTGGTGCATTACAAAGTCACCTTTATAAAGCATATTTCATAGGTTGGTAGTTCATTTTATGGTGTAGCGCCGAATTGTGATGGAGCTTTATGCCATCCGGTCCATCGTCCCGCGCAAAGAGGGGCGAATTCATATGGATGGGGGTAATTTATTTTACTTTCCGAACAAAATGGAGCGTGCCAGTAATGAAGCGCCGCCCATACTGCTGAGCCGGTTTTTTGTGGAGCCTGATCCCAGATCCCCAGAACGGAAAGATTTTTACCTGATGCTTCCCATCCTGCACCGCTCCCGTCGTTTCCTCCACAATGCCTGTAGTTCCATGGCGCTGCTTGCGGCGCTCTGCGCCCCGGCGCTTGCCGATACGCCGTCCGTTCCGCTGATGCCGCGTCCCCAGTCCGTATCCCTGTCGGGACAGGATGTCGCGATCGCGGGGGGCGTTCGCATCGAATGGGCTGGTACCCCTTCACCGATGCTGCGCCGCGCGGCAGCGCGTTTTTCCAGCCGCCTTGCCCAGGTCGCCGGGGCTCCCGTATCTGGTGGTGCGCCGGTTGTGCTGCATATTTCCAGCCGATCCGACCCCGCTTATCTAAGTGTGCAGGAACGTGAACATTATACCCTGAACGTTACAGCGCAGAACGGGATCCGCCTTGATGCAGATGGCCCTGCTGGTGTGCTGCACGGGCTTGCGACGCTGTTGCAGCTTGTGGTGCGCACACCCCAGGGCCCGGTCATGCGCGAGGCCACGATCGACGATGCCCCGCGTTTCGCATGGCGTGGCATCATGATCGACGTGTCGCGTCACTTCATGTCGGTGGAGACGATCCAGCGGCAGCTTGATGCCATGGAACTGACAAAGCTCAATGTCCTGCACTGGCATCTGAGTGACGGGACCGGATTCCGGGTCGAAAGCCTGCGTTTCCCCCGCCTGCACCAGGTGGGAGGGCATAATCAGTATTATACGCAGGCACAGGTGCGCGCGATTGTGGCCTATGCTGCGGATCGTGGCATCCGCATCGTGCCGGAATTCGACGTGCCGGGGCATACGCTGTCGATCCTTGAGGCCTATCCCGAACTCGCGGCCCAGCATGTTCCGTCCGCCGAGGAACGTCAGTCCCCCTGTTCGATCACCATCAATACGGTCAAGACCAAGGCGATCTGTAACAAGGTCTATAATCTGAACAATGCGGCGTTCGATCCGACCAAGCCGCAGACGCTGAAATTCGCCACCGAACTTTATGCGGAAATGGGCCGTCTGTTTCCCGACCGTTATTTCCATTCGGGTGGGGACGAAGTATCGCCCAAGCAGTGGAACGACAATCCTGCCATCCTCGCTTATATGAAACAGCATGGCTATGCCGATGCCCCTGCGCTACAGGCTGCGTTCACCGCGCAGGTGGAACGTGCCCTTGCACGGCAGGGCAAGATCATGATGGGCTGGGATGAAGTCAGCGAGGCCCCGATCCCCCGTGACGTGGTGGTCGAGACGTGGCGCGGTTCAAAATGGATCGGGTCGGCAACGCAGGCGGGGCATCCGGTTGTTGTGTCTTCTGGCTATTATCTTGACCTGCTCAATCCTTCGTCAGAGCATTACAAGGTCGATCCGTATGACCCCAGGGCTGTCGGGCTTTCGCCAGAGGAAGTTGCGCGCGCCCGGCCCAAGCAGGGGCCGATGATCGACGCCTTTGCGCTGGACCCGGATGCAAAACCATTGGATGCCGCGCAACAGAAGCTGGTTCTGGGCGGAGAGGCCCCGTTGTGGAGTGAGATCGTTTCCGATGAAATGGTCGATGCACGTCTGTGGCCGCGCTCGGCCGCGATTGCCGAACGGTTCTGGTCTGATGCTTCGGTGCGTGATGTGGCGGATATGGAACGCCGCCTGCCTGTGATCCAGAACGAGCTTGAAGCAACGGGCCTGCAGGCCAGCGCGCATGAAAACGCGATGATCGCACGCCTGACACCGGGCAATGTCGGCCCGCTGACGGTGCTGACATCGGTAACAAATCCCGTGCGTAATTACGCCATGAACCGGCTGGCGTCCCATAGTGGCGATGCCATGCTCAACGCCCCGGGGGCTATTGCCGCGCCGGACAGCTTTGCTGCGATGAAGTTCAACGATATGGCGGCGCGCTATGTCGCGGGTGAAAAGGAGCTTGCCGCTCCACTGAAGCAGATGCTGGATCTGTATCTGGCCAATGATGCCGGATATGCTGCCGTTGCCACAACGCCATTGTTGCAAGATGCCCGCCCCGTGTCGCAGCAGCTTGCGGCGGTGGCACGTGTCGGGCTGGAGGCGATCAGGAAGCATCGCAGCCATGGCCGCCACTGGCACAGGCGCGTCAACAAGCTGCTTGCAACGCAGGATGCCACCTTTGCCGCCTGTGCAACGGCCGTTGCCTCCTACACGCATGAACTTCCGCCTTCGGGCCTTCTGATCGCCATCCTGCCAGGTGTGCATGCGTTGGTGAATCACGCCCATTGATCCAATAATTCCAGGTCAGAAAAGGAAGGTTCCATGAAGCTGTCACGCAGGGACGTCATGGGGGGCGGGATCGCCCTGTGTGGGGGCGTATTTATGGGAATTCATGGCGCGATTGCGAAAAGCGACGTTTGTAGCAGTATGGTTTCCCATAACGTCGTGACTGGTTTCGAAGGGCTGCGCGCCGGTCATTATGAGGTCCTGCGCGGGCGCAAGGTGGGGTTGGTTGCCAATCCCACCAGCGTGGGCCGCAACCTGCACCATATTGCCGACATCATGCATGCCGATGGTGGGGTTGACCTTCAGGCCATATTCGGACCAGAGCACGGTTTCCGTGGTTCCGCCCCTGCCGGATCGTCAGAAGAAAAGGCCCGTGACCCAAATACCGGTGTCATGGTCTATGATATTTATGACGTCTCTGGCCCCCGGCTTGATGCGATCATCCGCAGTTCTGGTATTGATACGATGGTATTTGATATCCAGGATGTGGGGGCGCGCTTTTATACCTATATCTCCACCCTTTACGATACGATGGCGGCCTGTGCGCGGCTGGGTATCGATTATGTGGTGCTGGATCGGCCCAATCCCATTTCGGGTGTTCGTGTTGGTGGCCCGGTGCTTGACCCGCGCTTTGCTTCTTTTATCGGGCGGCAGGCCATCCCGATCCAGCATGGCATGACAGTCTGCGAACTTGCCAGCCTGTTTAACGCCTGTTTCATTCCCACCATATCCGGTCGGTCCGTAAGGCTGCGAAATATCACCATGACGGGTTGGACGCGAGACATGTTTTTTGACCAGACCGGCCTGCCATGGATTCCACCAAGCCCGAACATGCCAACGTTGCAAACAGCCATTGCATATCCCGGGACGTGCATGTTCGAGGGAACCAACCTGTCGGTTGGTCGGGGCACGGCAATGCCGTTTCTTTATCTTGGCGGGCCAAAGCTGGATGCGACGGCATGGCGTGACCGTATGGAGCAAAGCGGTCTGGCTGGTGTTGCTTTTCGTGAAGTCGCCTTTTCCCCCGCGGCTTTTGTGGATCGGGGGGTAATGGATCATGGGGTGCAGGTAATCATTACCGGGCGTGAACGGTTTGATGCCGTGCGGACGGGGCTGACGCTGCTTTCAACGCTGCGTGATCTGACGGGTGGGGTGCCATGGCGGGGGAAAGATGCACGGACATTCGACCTCATCATGGGTACAGATGCGGTGCGTCATCAACTGGATCAGGGTATGATGCCTGATGCCATTATTCAGTCATGGCAGCCAGGGTTGGTCCAGTTTATGGAAATACGGAAAAAATATATCCTGTATTCCTGAATATGGATCAAGGGATGCGCAGCATGATCGTCGGTATGCCGGCAGACAAAAAAACAAAAACTTTTTGTGCGGATATTTGTCGGTTTTTTTGAACATGACCCATTGATGAGGCATGGGAAATGCGAGGCGTTGCTATAATTTTTTAAATTTTTATTCCAAAGACTTTCATGGAATATTTTCTAAGAGATTGTTTGCAAACGACTCATTGATAAAAAATAAGAAAAGTTTTTGGGTGCCGCCTTTT
>NZ_BANE01000012.1 GCF_000964405.1 Novacetimonas hansenii JCM 7643 | reverse complement strand
CCTTTTTTCAAAAAGGCGGCGTCTTTCGAAGCTTTTTGGAAAAATCTTCACAAAAAACCTTTAGGATTTCAGTATGTTATCGAGGGTGACTTTCCAGACAGTCTCTCAAGCCTCCTGCCCCCAAACCTCTTCTTTCTGCCCTGTGACCGGCAGTATTTTTACGAAACAGCCAGAAGGGGCCGCAGCCCTGATGATCAGCCCTGACGATCAGGCCTGATGGTTTTCAATGAGGGTGCGCCGGATGGCGCGCCCGCGTGCGATGCGATCGACGATGATCGTGTCGTCGCCCCTGCGGATGGCGTCGGCCATGACCTGTGCGTCGGTCATGAAACGTTCAAGCATCTCCAGCAGTGCTTCGCGGTTGTTCAGGAAGATGTCACGCCACATCGTCGGGTCGGACGCCGCGATGCGGGTGAAATCGCGAAAGCCCGATGCCGCGAAATCCAGCACTTCGGAACGTGTTTCATCCGCCAGGTCATCCGCCGTGCCGCAGATGGTGAACGCCAGCAGGTGCGGCAGGTGGCTGACGATGGCGCACACCCGGTCATGATGTTCGGGCGTCATGGTGCGCAGGCGCGCGCCCATCGCCTCCCACATGGCGCAAATCCGCGCCACCGCATCGGCGGGCGTGTCCTGCAACGGCAGAAGCAGGCACCAGCGGTTTTCAAACAGGCTGGGAAACCCCGCGTCGGGGCCGGAATATTCCGTCCCCGCCATCGGGTGCGCGGGGACGAAGGCGATATCGGGGCGTGACGCCAGCGCGGGCAGTACGGCGTTGATGACCGAAACCTTGGTCGATCCCACCTCGCTCAGGATCGCGCCGGGTTTCATGGCCGGGACGACCTGTGCCGCGACCTCGCCAATCACGCCCACCGGCACGCACAGGATCACGCAGTCCGCATCCCGCACCGCCTGTGTGGCGTCGGGCTCCACCTGGTCGGCAATGCCGAGTTCACGCACGCGCGCACAGACCTTCGGGTCGATATCGCTGGCGACGATTTCACGCGCAATGTCACGGTCCATCATCGCACGGCGCAGGATGGACGAACCGATCAGGCCCGGTCCAATGATGACCAGCTTGTCAAACAGGGGGGGGACGAATGGCGTGGCGGTCATGGCGGCACCGGGTCAAAGCTGTGCGGGGATGGGGGCGGGTTATTCGCCCGGTGGGGTGGTGGTGGACGGGGTTGCGACGGGGGCGGCGTCCGTGGCGTCGGGGGGCGTGGCCTGCGGCGTCGTGCGCAGGCCACGCATTTCCATGGCCTGCCATCCCAGCAGCATCGGGATGCCGATCACCAGTTCACGCCCGCGTCGCAGCAGTGACAGCCCAAGCGAGACGGACGGCGCAATGCCAAAGGCCGAACCCAGCGCGATATAGGCCGCTTCCTGCACGCCCAGCCCGGCGGGGACAAGGAATGAGACGGACATGATACCGCAGGCCACGCCCTCGATGGCGATCGCGCCGCTGAAGCTGAGCTTCGCGCCAAGGAAATAATACGCAACCCAGATCGTGCCCGCACTGCCCAGCCAGCCCAGATAGTGCAGGAACGCGGCCTCTGCGATGCGGCGCGGGTGCGACCAGATCTCGTCAAAACGTTCCTGCAGGCTGTCGGCGCTGCTCATCATCGCATCCTGCCACTGCGTCGCCATGTTATGGCCCAGCATGCGGCCCGCACGCTTGAGCAGCGACCCCCCGTGCTGTTGTGTCCAGATGAAGCCGCCAATTCCCATCGTTAGCAACACAAGACCGATGATCACCGGCTTGGCGAAGGGGCTGGATTGCTGGTGGGCGACAAGGCACAGCACGGCGGTGAGGATGAACAGGATCTGGCCCATCACCTCTGTCGTGATGTCCACCAGGTTCGCGCACGCGGCTTCCGGCCCGCTGATGGTGCGTCCGCGACGTCCCGCGAACAGGTGGCTTGAACAGGTCGCGCGGATGCCGATCACCATCCCCCCAAGCTGGGAGAAGGGCAGGCATGACGCCGCCGCATCACGGATCATGCGCGATACCAGCAGTTGCCGGACGGAAATGTCACGACAAGCCGCGTGCCATGCAAGACCCAGTATTGCATCGACTGCAAGCTGCGCCAGCACGGTTGCCATGAATCCGACGAAGCCGATCGACACGATCGCCTTCATGACGGAGCCCGCGCCAAGCCACGCCGTGCAACCGGTAAGGAAGGCCAGGCCAAGGAAGGCCAGCAGGATGGTAAGCTTTCTCAAGAAAGATCCGTAATGCGTCTGTTAAGCCGAAAAGCGGTCGCAATGTCCGCCCGAAGTGACAGTGCGCGCCTGACTTACACCACGACAGGGTCTGGCGCCACCGCGAGGTGTCGGGATAAATGGTACTTCTTGCTGGTTGCGAGTCCGTATCGCAATCTTGAATTCTGTCACGGAGTGCTCGTTCAGGTCATGACTGCCCCAACGCTCGTCACCGGTGCAACCGGTTTTGTCGGCTCTGCTGTCGCCCGCAACCTGCTGGAACGTGGCCATTCGCTGCGCCTTATGGTGCGCAAGGGCAGTGATCTCACCAACCTGCGCGACCTGCCATGCGAACTGGTGGAAGGGGACCTGTCCACCCCGTCCACCTTTGACGCTGCGGTGCGCGGGTGCCGGTATGTGTTTCATGTGGCCGCGGATTACCGCCTGTGGGTGCCCGATCCCGTCCCCATGATGATCGCCAATGTGGAGGGGACACGCCAGCTCATGCTTGCGGCGCAGCGCGCGGGCGTGGAAAAGATCGTCTACTGTTCCTCCGTTGCGGCGCTTGGCCTGATCGGGGACGGTACGGTGTGCGATGAGGAAACGCCGGTCCATGAACATGGCGTGATCGGGATCTACAAGCGTTCCAAATACCGCGCGGAGCAGGAAGTCCTGCGCCTGGTCCATGAACGTGCGCTGCCTGCCGTGATCGTCAATCCCTCCACCCCTGTCGGCCCGCGCGACATCAAGCCCACGCCCACGGGGCAGATGATCCTCGACTGTGCCGCGGGGCGGATGCCTGCCTATGTCGATACGGGTGTGAATATCGTTCATGTTGATGACGTGGCCGAAGGGCATGCGCTGGCGCTGGAACGTGGGCGCGTGGGGGAGAAATATATCCTGGGCGGGCAGAATTACCTTCTGCGCGACCTGTTTGCGATGACGGCGGAACTTGCCGGGGTGGCGCCCCCGCGCGTCCGCCTGCCACAGGCGGTGATCTGGCCCGTTGCGATCGTCAGCGAATGGCTGTCGCGCATGTTCGGCATCGCCCCGCGCGTCACGCGCGAAATGCTGGCGATGTCGCACAAGAAGATGTTCTTTTCCTCTGACAAGGCGATCCGGGAACTGGGCTATTCCCCCCGTCCCGCGCGGGACGCCGTAAAGGACGCCATCGACTGGTTCCGCCAGCATGGTATGCTGGATTGAGGTCCGCGGCATGCTGCTTATCGCCATTGCGGGGCTGGCGCTGGCCATATGGGGATGGCTGATCTTCTTCCACGGGCGTTTCTGGCAGGCTGGCCCGATCCTTGCCCCGGTGGGGGGCAGGCAGCTTGACCGCAGGCGATGCCCCGACGTCTGTGTCGTGGTGCCCGCGCGTGATGAGGCCGCGGCGATCACGCAATGTCTTTCGTCCCTGCTGGCGCAGGATTATCCGGGGCGGTTGCATGTCATCGTCGTTGATGATGGCAGCACCGATGGGACGGGACGACTGGCGCGCAAGGTGGCCGATCCGAAAAAACGCCTGACGGTCGTGACCGGCAGGCCCCGCCCCGCGGGGTGGAGCGGTAAGCTGTGGGCTGTAAGCCAGGGCATGGCGGAGGTCGCGCGCCTGTGTCCCGCGACCGATGGGTTCGTCCTGCTGACGGATGCGGACATCACCCATGATGCGCGCCATGTCTCCACCCTTGTGGCCCGGGCGGAGGGGGGCGGCCTCGATCAGGTGTCGGAAATGGTGCAGCTCCACTGCGTCAGTCCCGCCGAACGCATGCTGGTCCCGGCCTTCGTCTTTTTCTTTGCCCTGCTCTATCCCTTCGCCAGCGTCAACGATCCGCGCAGCAAAACCGCCGGGGCCGCCGGTGGGACAATTCTTGTGCGTCGGACGGCGCTTGCACGGATTGGCGGGATCGACAGCCTGCGCGGCGCACTGATCGACGATTGCACGCTTGCCGCGCGTATCAAGCATGGGGGCGGGAAGATCTATCTGGGGCATAGCTGCCTTGCCCGTTCCATCCGGCCCTATCCCCACCCGCATGATATCTGGCGCATGGTGGCGCGCACGGCATATGTGCAACTGCGATATTCGCCGTGGAGGCTGCTTGCGACGGTGATCGGGATGATCGTGGTGTGGATCGTGCCGATGGAACTTGCCCTGTTTACCCATGGCGCGGCCTGCCTGTTGGGGGCTGCGGCGTGGGTTATGTCGATGGCGTCGTACACCCCCACGCTGCGCCGGTTCAACCTGATGCCCGCATGGGCGCTGTTGCTGCCGGTTGTGGCGGGTTTTTATACACTGGCGACCATCGGGTCGGCCATCAATCACCATCGGGGGCGGGGCGTGGTGTGGAAAAGCCGTGCCTATACCGATGCCGATGGGGCGATTTCGACCTATACCCATCCCGAAGCCGGTGGTGCGGTCATGAACAGGACAATGACAGGGGATGACATAGGGTGAGTAAAGCCGAACACGACGCATGGGGAAGCGAGGACGTTTCGTCTGGCAAGGGGGCGGGGGATGAGAATTTTCCTGTCGGCTCCCTGCTGATCAGCCGCGACCAGCGTCCGCATGTCCATGCCTATTATGATTTTGCCCGTGTCATCGACGATATCGTGGACAGCACGAAGCTTGACCCGCAGGCGAAGATCGACCGCCTTGATGCCATGGAGGGTGTGGTGCGCGGCACCGTGGCCGCCCCCGCCCGTCCCGATGCACAGACGGCGGCAAGGGTGCGCGAGATGTTTGCGCGTACGGGCGTGCCGGTTGAAACCGCAACCGACCTGATCGTCGCCTTCCGTCAGGATGCGGTCAAGAACCGGTACGACACGTGGGACGAACTGTTGGAATACTGCCGCTATTCCGCCAATCCGGTGGGGCGGTTCCTGCTGGCGCTGCATGGTGAGGGGCCGGAGACGGCAGGTCCGTCCGATGCGTTATGCACGGCGTTGCAGGTCATCAACCACCTGCAGGATTGTGCGGATGACCTGCGTGCGCTCGATCGTTGTTACCTGCCGCGCGAATGGATGGCGCGCGAGGGCGCGCAGGTGGAGGATCTGTATGGCCCCTATGCCCTGCCTGCCCTGCGCCGTGTGTTCGACGCGATGCTGGACGGAGTGGACCGCCTCAATGACGAAGCATCCCGCCTGCCCGCGCTGGTGCATGACCGGCGTATGCGCATGGAATGTGCGGTGATCGTTGGCCTGTCAAAGCGTCTTGCCGCCCGCCTGCGGCGTGAGGACCCGCTGGCGGGGCGGGTCAAGCTGTCGCGTGGCGACATGCTGGCGGCGATGGGCGGTGCGCTGCGTGTCATCCGCCGCTGATGCCGCGCGTGTCGGCAGGCGGATTTTGCCGTTAGGGTAATTGCCGTTAAAGAACGTCCGGCAGACATTGTGAACCTTGGATGGAACGGAAAACGCGGGGATGGTTTTTTTGCGCGCGCGGCATGATGGCACGACCCCACATGGCACGGCCCCACTGGGATGCGACCCCACGGACCTGATGCAGGTCGAGGCGGTGGTAACGGCGTCGGGCACGTCCTTTGGCAAGGGTATGCAGATCCTGCCGCCGGACCGGCGGTATGGGATGTATGCCGTGTATGCCTTCTGTCGCCTGGTGGATGACGTGGCCGATGACGAAGGCGAAGCCCGGGACAAATGCGACCGGCTTGATGCATGGCGGGCACGTATCGCGCGGCTGTATGCGGGACAGGCGGACGATGCGCTGGATCGTGTACTTCTGTCCACCATCCGTATGTTCGGTCTGCGGCAGGAGGATTTCAATGCCGTGATCGACGGCATGGAAATGGATGCGCGTGGCCCCATCGTCGCCCCGGACGAGGCGACGTTTGACCTGTATTGCGATCGTGTCGCCTCTGCCGTGGGGCGTCTGTCTGTGCGTGTGTTCGGCGATGCCTCGGCCGAGGCGGACAAGGTGGCCTATCACCTTGGCCGTGCGTTGCAGATTACCAATATCCTGCGTGACGTGGCGGAGGACGCGCGGATCGGGCGGCTGTACCTGCCTGCTGAACTGCTGTCGCGTTTCGATGTGCCGCTGACCCCGCAGGGGGCATGCCATGCGGCGGGGCTGGATGCGGTGGGACGCATTCTGGCGGGACGGGCACGTGACCATTTCCGCGCCGCGGATGCCGCGATGCGCCGGTGCAACCGCCGGGCCATGCGCCCCGCGCGCGTGATGGGCGCGACCTATGCCGCGATCCTGTCCGCGCAGGAACGCCATGGGTGGCGCGACCTGTCGCACCGTGTTTCGCTGTCGCGCCCGCGCAAGCTGCTGATTGCAGCCCGCGCGCTGGTGGCCTGAACGCATGAGCGGACATATCCATATCGTCGGCGGCGGCCTTGCGGGCCTGTCGGCGGCTGTTGAACTGGCGGGTGCCGGGGAACGCGTCACGGTGTACGAGGCCGGACCGGCCTGTGGCGGGCGGGCGCGTTCATATGTGGACAAACATCTTGGCTGTCGCATCGACAATGGCAACCACCTGCTGCTGTCGGGCAATCGGGCGGTCAACCGCTATCTTGGGCTGATTGGCGCGCAGGATACGTTGACGGGGCCGTCACGCCCGGTCTTCCCCTTCATCGACCTTGCGGACCGTGCGCGCTGGACGCTGGACCTGTCGCGCGGGAAGGTTCCGTTGTGGGTGCTGTCGCGCCGGCGCCGTGTGCCGGGCATGCGGCTGGGGGAACTGCGCAGCCTGATGCGCCTGATGGAGGCAGCCCCCGATATCGTGGTGTCGGACTGCCTGATGCCCGGTGCGCTGTCGTCGCGCCTGCTGGAACCGTTTGCGATTTCCGTCCTCAACACCATGCCCGACGTTGGCAGTGCGGCATTGCTGGGCGCGGTGGTGCGTGAAAGCCTGGCGCAGGGGGGGCGGCATTGCCTGCCACGCTTCCCGCAGGACGGGCTGTCCGAAAGTTTCGTTGATCCGGCGCTGTCGCACCTCGCGCTGATGAAGGCACAGGTCCAGACCGGCGTGCGTATCAGTGCGGTGGAGGCCGGGGACGGGCGCGTCACCATGCTGCGCGCAACGGGGCAGGATATCGCCATTGGTCCGGGGGACGCGGTGATCATGGCAACGCCTGCACCGGTCGCGGCCTCCCTGCTGGAGGGGCAGCTTCCCGGGTTCAGCGCCCCGGACCAGTTCGAGGCCATCGTGAACGCGCATTTCGCCATGCCTTATGTGCCCGTGGCGACCGGTGCGCTGGCGCAGGCGCGCTTTATCGGTCTGGTGGGGGGGATCAGCGAATGGGTGTTCATCAAGGGGCACATCCTGTCTGTGACCGTCAGCGCCGCCAACCGTTATGCCGCATATGACACCGACGCCCTGGCCCGCACCATCTGGGGGGAGGTGCGCGCAGCCCTCGACCCCGCGTTGACGATGGCCCTGCCGGTGGACATGCCGCCGATGCGCATCGTGCGTGAAAAGCGCGCGACCTTCGCCGCAACCCCGGCGCAGGATCGGCTGCGGCCCGCCACGCGCACGATGTTGCCCAACCTGATGCTGGCCGGGGACTGGACGGAAACCGGCCTGCCCGCCACGATCGAGGGTGCGATCCGTTCTGGTGTTGCCGCGGCGCAGGCCGTCCGGCAGCGCCACGGTGCATGAACGGCTGTTTGAAAATAGCTGCTTGATAAAGAGAAAAATTTTCGGGTGCGGCCTTTTTCCAAAAATATGACGTCTTTTGACGCGTGTTTCAGAAGGCCACACCGGAAATTTCTTTGAATCTGGAACAGGCCCCCGCCGGATAATGGGGGAATATGGGATTATGGCGCAGAAACCTGAAACGACGACGACCCGCAAGGCCCCGGCCCGCAAGACCACGACGACACGCAGGCGCACCGCCACAAAGGTGGTCAGACCTGATGCGCCATTGGCGGCGGCGGACCTTGATGCGGCCGTCACCCGTGCGCAGGCCGCGTTGGGACAGCGACAGAAGGAAGACGGCCACTGGGTTTTCCCTCTGGAGGCGGACGCCACCATTCCGGCTGAATATGTCTTGCTCGAACATTTCCTTGATCGGATCGACCCGGCGCTGGAAAAGCGGATTGGCATCTATCTGCGTCGTATCCAGGGCGCGCATGGTGGTTGGCCCCTGTATGAAAATGGCAGGTTCGACCTTTCCGCGTCGGTCAAGGCGTATTTTGCCCTCAAGGCCATTGGCGACGACATCAATGCCCCGCACATGATCCGTGCCCGGGCGGCAATCCTGCATCATGGTGGTGCCGAACGCACCAACGTGTTCACCCGCCTGCAGCTTGCGCTGTTTGGGGAGGTGCCATGGCACGCCGCGCCCGCCATGCCGGTCGAACTGATGCTGATGCCGCGCAAGGCGCTGTTTTCGGTATGGAACATGTCGTACTGGTCGCGGACGGTCATCGCGCCCCTGCTGGTGCTGGGGGCCGTGCGGCCCTGTGCGCTGAACCCGCGCGGTGTCCATATCCCCGAACTGTTCGTAACCCCGCCCGACAGGGTGCGCGATTGGGTCCGGGGGCCGTACCGTTCCCGCTGGGGGCATGTGTTTCAGTATCTGGACAGGGTACTGCATCCAGCGGAACGTTTTTTCCCGCGTAAAACGCGCCGTCGTGCGATCCGTGCCGCCGTGGACTTCGTTGAAAAACGCCTTAATGGCGTGGATGGGCTGGGCGCGATCTATCCCGCCATGGCCAATACCGTCATGATGTTCCGCGCACTGGGTGTGCCCGATACCGACCCCCGCGCCGCGACAGCGTGGGAAGCGGTGCAGCGCCTGCTGGTCAATCAGGGCAGGGAAACCTATTGCCAGCCCTGCGCGTCCCCCATATGGGACACTGGCCTTGCGGGGCACGCCATGATCGAATCCGCCACCGGTCCTGATGGCATTGCACCACAGGCGACGAAGGAGAAGCTGGCGAAGGCTGCCCAATGGCTGCGTGGACGCCAGATCCTTGACGTCAAGGGTGACTGGGCGATGAACTGCCCGGATGTGAAGCCCGGTGGCTGGGCATTCCAGTACAACAATGACTACTACCCCGACGTGGACGACACGGCGGTGGTGGGCATGCTGCTGCACCGTGCGGGCGATCCGGCCAATGCCGAAGCGCTGGAGCGCGCACGCCACTGGATCATTGGCATGCAAAGCAGCAATGGCGGTTGGGGGGCGTTTGACATTGATAACGACCTTGATGTGCTCAACCACATTCCTTTCGCCGATCATGGGGCGCTGCTTGACCCGCCGACCGCCGATGTGACGGCGCGTTGCATTTCCTTCCTTGCGCAGCTTGGCCATGGTGTGGATCGCCCGTGCATCGAACGCGGTCTTGATTACCTGCGCACGGAGCAGGAGGCGGACGGGTCATGGTTCGGCCGCTGGGGCACCAATTACATCTATGGCACTTGGTCGGTGCTGTGTGCGCTGAACGCGGCGAATGTGGCGAAGGACGACCCGATGGTCGTCCGCGCCACAGACTGGCTGCGGTGCAGGCAACGCGCGGATGGTGGCTGGGGTGAGGGATGTGAATCCTACGAAGGTGGCCCCCATGGTGAATATGGCCAGAGCCTGCCGTCGCAGACCGCATGGGCCGTGCTGGGCATGATGGCTGCGGGCCTGAAGGATGATGCGGCGGTTGCGCGCGGTGTGGCGTATCTGGCCCGGACGCAGGGTACGGACGGCGAGTGGGCCGAAGAGCCGTATAATGCCGTCGGTTTTCCCAAGGTGTTTTACCTGCGGTATCATGGCTACCGACAGTTTTTTCCGCTGATGGCGCTGTCGCGCTATCGCAACCTGCAAAACAGCAATAGTGGCCGCGTGGGGTATGGATTCTGATTATGGATAACAGCATGCAGGCCACGGTTGTGGTGCCCTTCACCCGTCTTGGGATCGTGGTCGGGATGGAGGCGGAGGCCGCCCTGATCCGCCCGTTCTTCCCCGCCGCGCGCTTTGGCATCAGTGGCGCGACGCTTGATGGCGCACGGCGTGCGACCTCCATCCTGCTGACGTCCGGGGTGGATGCGGTTCTGTCGTTCGGGCTGGCCGCGGGTCTGGACCCGGCGCTGTATCCGGGGATTGTCCTGTTGCCACGTCATGTTGTGGTCGATGGGGCGCGTATCCCCACCGATCCGGCCTTTTCCGACTGGCTGGGGCAGGGGCTGCGGACGGTGCAGCGCGGGGATCTGCTACACAGTGATGTGATCGTCTCCGACCGGCAGGAGAAAGCCGAACTGTTCGCGCAGAGCGGGTGCGAAGGGCTGGACATGGAAAGTGGCGTGGTGGCGACGCTGTGTTCCGAGCGCAAGGTTGCGTTTGCGGTCCTGCGTGTCGTGTGCGACCCGGCGGACCGCACCTTGCCCCCCGCCGCCGTGGTGGCGTTGCAGCCGGGCGGGGGGATCGCACTGGGCGCGATCCTGCGCAATGTGCTGGCCCATCCGGGGCAGATCCCGGCCCTGATCGAAGTGGGACGGGATGCGGGTATGGCCCGCAAGGCCGCGCGCGCCATGTTGCGGCGGCGGTTTGACCCCGAATGATATGCTGCCTTCTTTGTCTTTAAAGAGGTGGTTTGAAAATCATAAAGGTTTTTGGTGAAGCTTTTTCCAAAAAGCTTCAGAAGATGCCGCCTTTTTAAAAAAAGGCGGCACCCAAAAACTTTTCTGATTTTCTATCAATGATTGGTTTTCAAGAAATCTTTAAGAAGATGACACTCTTTTTGAAGCTTTTCGGGGAAAGCTTCACTAAAAAACTTATAATATTTCAGTAAGTTATGGGGTCTTCCTTTTTTAAAAACCTCTGAATGGCCGGTTTTCAAAGGGCGATGCCCTTTGGGCGGGTCAAGGGCTGCGCCCTTGTAGAGGGTGTGTCACCATGCATGGGCGACATGTGTGTTCCCATGCAGGTACCGGGCATCAGCCATCTGTGGAATATCCCGCTGTTTTTGCGCTATGTTTCAAAGAATGACAGCAATCCGGCGCTGATGCCGCACGTTCGCGATGCAGCGGCGGCGATGCGGAATTGATTCGCGTCAATGTGTCGCAGGGTCGATAGTCGATAGGATGTCGGTGGGTGTCGGGAAAGGAAAGACGGGCATGACAAAGGCTGTTCTGGCGTTGAATGCAGGGTCGTCCAGCCTGAAATTCGCCCTGTTCCGCATTGACCCGACCGATACCCCCACAAGTCCCAGCCACCGCATCGCCTCGGGCGAGGTGGAGGGCATTGGCACCCATCCGCACTTCCGCGTCAGGGATGCGGACGGCAAGGTTCTGCTTGATGAAAGCTGGGACGCCCATGAAGCGGGGACGCCTGATGCGCATCATGGCCCGATGGCCACCCTGATGGAGTGGGTGGGCGAACATCTGGGTCATGTCGAACTGATGGGGGTGGGGCACCGTGTTGTCCATGGCGGGCCGGATTTCATCCGCCCGGTGCGCATCACGCCCGATGTGCTGGCCGCCCTGACGGCGCTGACGCCGTTTGCCCCCCTGCATCAGCCCGGCAGTCTGGCGCCCGCGCGCGCGCTGATGGCACAGCGGCCCGACCTGCCGCAGGTCGCGTGTTTCGATACGGCCTTTCACCATACCATGCCCCCTGTCGCGCAGGCACAGGCCCTGCCGCGTTCCTATGCCGCCAAGGGCGTGCGGCGGTATGGTTTCCATGGGCTATCATATGAATATATCGCCAACTGCCTGCGCGCGCGCGCGCCGCATCTGGCGGGTGGTCGCTGTATCGTGGCGCATGTCGGCAGCGGTGCCAGCCTGTGCGCCATGCATGAAGGGCACAGTATCGATACCACGATGGGGTTTTCGGTGCTGGACGGGCTGATGATGGGCACACGCTGCGGTCATCTCGACCCGGGTGTGATCCTTTACATGCTCAGGGAAGAAGGGCTGGACGCAGCAGCGATCGAAAAGGTGCTGTACCACGACTCCGGCCTGCTGGGGGTTTCGGGGGTGTCCAATGACATGCGTGACCTGCATGCGCGCGCCGCCCACGATCCCGCCGTCAGCGCGGCGCTGGAGCTGTTCGTCTATCGCTTTGTGCAGGAAGCGGGCATGATGGCCGCGTCGTTGCAGGGGCTGGACGGACTGGTCTTCACGGCGGGCATTGGGGAGAATGACGCCATCGTGCGTGCTGCGATCTGTGCGCGGCTGCAATGGCTGGGCGTGCGGCTCGATGCTGCCGCGAATATCGCGAACAGCGAAATTATCAGCACATCCGACAGCAAGGTCGAGGTGCGGGTCATTCCGACGGATGAGGAAACGACGATCCGCCGCCATGTGATGATGTGTCTGGCGTAACGGACACGGACAATTTGTTTCGAAGGGGACGCAGATGAGTGAGACAGTATCCACCACGCCATTATCGGCACAGGAACTGGCATTATTCAACAAATGGTGGCACGCGGCCAACTATCTGTCGATCGCGCAGATCTATCTGCTGGCCAACCCGCTCCTGCGCGAGCCGCTGAAGCTTGAGGATACCAAGCCACGCCTGCTGGGGCACTGGGGCACCACGCCGGGGCTGAATTTCCTGTATCTCCACCTCAACCGCATCATTCGTGAACAGGATCGCAGCATCCTGTTCATCGCGGGGCCGGGCCACGGGGCGCCGGGTGTGATTGCCAACACCTACCTTGAAGGCACCTATAGCGAGTATTTCCCCGAAGTGTCGCAGGACGCGGACGGGCTGGCGCGGCTGGTCAAGCAGTTCTCCTTCCCCGGTGGCATTCCCAGCCATGCTGCCCCCACCACGCCGGGTTCCATCAACGAAGGTGGCGAACTGGGATATTCCCTGTCGCATGCCTATGGTGCGGTGTTCGACAACCCCGACCTGATCGCCGCCTGCGTCGTCGGTGATGGCGAGGCGGAAACCGGGCCGCTGGCGACATCGTGGCACAGCAACAAGTTCCTTGACCCCAAGACCGATGGCGCGGTCCTGCCGATCCTGCACCTCAATGGCTACAAGATCGCGAACCCCACCGTTCTGGCGCGTATCTCGCCCGAGGAACTGGTCTCCCTGTTCAAGGGCTATGGCTATGACCCGATCGTGGTCGAAGGTGACGTGCCCGACGTGGTGCATCAGGCCATGGCGAATGCGATGAACACGGCGTTTGCCCGCATCGACGCCATCCAGAAGGCCGCCCGCACCGAAGGCAGGACCGAACGGCCCATATGGCCCATGATCATCATGCGCACGCCCAAGGGCTGGACCTGCCCCAAGACGGTGGACGGCCAGCGGGTCGAAGGATACTGGCGCGCCCATCAGGTGCCCTTTACCGACCTTGGCAATCCTGCGCACCTCAAGCTACTTGATGAATGGCTGCACAGCTACAGGCCAGAGGAACTGTTTGACGAAAACGGCACGCTGATGCCCGAAATTGCGGCGCTTGCGCCCAAGGGCAACCGCCGTATGAGTGCCAACCCCCATGCGAATGGCGGCCTGCTGCGTCGCGACCTGCGCCTGCCGGACGTGGCGCCCTATGCCGTGACGGTGGAAGCGCCAGGCCATGCGCTGGGTGAGGGGACGCGCGTGCTGGGATCGTGGCTGCGTGACGTGATGAAGGAAAACCTGTCATCACGCAATTTCCGCGTGCTGGCACCCGATGAGAACAATTCGAACCGCCTTAACGCTGTGCTTGACGTTACGAACCGCGCATGGAACGCCGAGACGTTCGATTACGATGACCATCTGTCCGTTGATGGCCATGTGATGGAAATCCTTAGCGAGCATACCTGTCAGGGCTGGCTGGAA
This sequence comes from Novacetimonas hansenii JCM 7643, assembly GCF_000964405.1. Taxonomy (GTDB): domain Bacteria; phylum Pseudomonadota; class Alphaproteobacteria; order Acetobacterales; family Acetobacteraceae; genus Novacetimonas; species Novacetimonas hansenii. Next base: position 20,467 of record NZ_BANE01000012.1, on the reverse strand, counting down.
GGCTACCTGCTGACGGGCCGCCATGGCTTCATGTCGTGCTACGAGGCGTTCATTCACATTGTCGACTCGATGGTCAACCAGCATGCCAAGTGGATCAAGCAGGCTGATGAAGTGGCATGGCGTGCGCCGATCGCCTCGCTTAACTATCTGCTGACATCGCATGTCTGGCGTCAGGACCATAACGGGTTCAGCCATCAGGACCCGGGTTTCATCGACCATGTCCTGAACAAGAAGGCCAAGACCGTCCGCGTGTACCTGCCGCCCGATGCGAACACGCTGCTATGCACGGCCAAGACCTGTCTGGAAAGTCGTGACCGCGTGAACGTTATCGTGGCGGGCAAGCAGCCGGAGCCACAGTGGCTGGATATGAATGCCGCCATTGAACATTGCGCGCAGGGAATTGGCATCTGGGAATGGGCCAGCAATGACAAGGGGGGTGAGCCCGATGTCGTGATCGCCTGCGCCGGTGATGTCCCCACCATCGAGGCACTGGCCGCGACGCAGATCCTGAATGAACATCTGCCGGACCTGAAAATCCGTGTCATCAACGTGGTGAACCTGCTGACGCTGCAGACCCCGCAGGAACATCCCGATGGCCTGGACGATGCAGTGTTCGACAGCCTGTTCACCGTGGACAAGCCGGTGATCTTCGCCTTCCATGGCTATCCGGCGCTGATTCACAAGCTGATCTACAAGCGGACCAACTGCCGCAACTTCCACGTTCATGGCTATCGTGAGGAAGGTTCGACCACGACACCGTTCGACATGACGGTGCGCAACAATCTGGACCGGTTCCATCTGGTGCAGAACGTGATCCGCCGCGTACCCGCCCTTGCGGTCAAGGCGGCCTATGCCAACCAGTTGATCAATGACAAGCTGAACGAGCATAAGCGTTATGTCGCGCAATACGGGCAGGACCTGCCGGAAGTGCGTAACTGGCGCTGGTCATAAGGTTTGTCGGCGCTGACCCGGATCATCTGATCCGGCTGTGATATTCTGGTACCGGCAGTGAGCATGGCTTGCTGCCGGTATTTTTTTCGGGCGGTATTTTCCTGTCATGACCAATTTTGAAAACAGGAAATATTTTCAAAGTTCTTATGGAAATATTTCCTGAAATCTTCTTGTGGTTATGACATGAACGTCTTTTTTCATTGTTTCTGCAAACAAGAAGACACGTCCTGCATAATATAAAAATACCCGTTTCCAGTTATTTTCATGCAACTGGAAACGGGCATCATAATCAGTTCGTGACCCATGTAATCCCGTGTGGATTACTGCTGGAACAGGTGCGCAAGGAAGTTCTGTTTCTCCAGCGAGATCGGCAGCGTGGTGTTGGTCAGCGCCACACCCTGCCATCCTGCGCCGATGGCGGTATACAGGTTGATCGCATCCTGCAACCGTTCCAGCCGTGCCATGGCTTCGGCATTTTGCGCGTTCAGGGTGGTGCGTTCCGTAGTCAGGACTTCGAGGAAGCCGACCAGTCCCGCGCCATACAGCTTGCGCGCGCGCTCACTTGCCAGCGTACTGTCTTCGGCGGCCTTGGCCAGCAGTTCGGTATGTTCCTCATCATCATGCCAGGCGGCCATTGCGTCTTCGACTTCCTTAAAGCCCTTGAGGACGGTCTGGCGGTAATTCAGGCGGCTTGCTTCGGCCGCGGCCTGTGTCGCGCGCACCTGCGAAGTCAGCTTGCCCCCATGCATCAGCGGCAGCGAAGCCATCATCAGGAACTGCCAGCTCATGGTTGCAGCTTCTGTCATCTGCGACATGACCGAGGCATTCGGGTTAAAGCTGATGGGGATGCTGAAATTGGGATAAAGCTGTGACACGGCCATGCCGATCCGTGCCGTGGCCTCTGCATACTGGCGTTCGGCCGTGCGGATGTCCGGGCGGTTGGCCAGGACGATGGACGGCAGGGTGGCCGGGAATTCCGGCACCTTGGGCAGGGGCCTGGCCACCTTCAGTTCGATTTCGGAAGTCCCGGGCATCTGCCCCATCAGAACATCAAGCGCATGCGTGATCTGGGAGATATGGGTCTTGAGCGGTTCGCGCGCGGCGGTCTGGGAATCCAGCTCTGCCTTGGCCTGCGCGATCTGCATGGTGTTGCCCACCCCTTCGAGGTAGAGGCGGTTGGTCAGGTCATAGGCATCCTGGGCCACACGGATGTTATTGTTCGCAATTTCCAGCCGCAATTGCTGGTCACGCAGCATCATGTAATCGCTGGCCACTTCGGACAGGATCATGACCATCAGGGCGCGGCGTTCCTCAATCGTGGCTTCGACGGCGTATTTCTGCGCCTCCACACTGCGGCGGATACGCCCGAAAACGTCAAGCTGCCAACTGCCTGCCATGCCATAGGTCAGGTAATTCGCATCCGGGTGGTTGGCCGGGTTGCCTGGACGTATCGGCCAGTTCTCGATGTTGATCGAATACCGGACGTTACCACCACCCGCATCGGCATCCATCTGTGGATACCATTGCGACGCCTGCACATCGCGGATCGCGCGTTCCGCAAGGATGTGCTGCCCCGCCGCCTGCAGGTCATAATTCCCTGTGATCGCCTTATCGACCAGCTTGTCCAGCTCGGGGTCCTTGAACAGGTGCCACCACTGTTTCAGCTCCCGGTCGGTGTCCTCGATCTCTTCCTTGGTGGCAGGATGGTCATCCTCGGTGAAGCGGGCGGGCAGCTTCATGCGGTCGGGCTGGTAACGCGGTCCGACCGTGCAACCGGCCAGCACCAGGGCGGCGCTCAGGAACAGGCCGGTCTTGCGGGTGATCGTGGTGATATTCATTGTTGTGCCTGGCGCCTTACAGGTGGTCTTGCAACCACGTCGTCAGATGGCCGCGTTGGGTACGGGACTGCGGGCCGACGCTGATGGTCGCCGTCATGCCTGCGGCAAGAGTGATGCTGTCGGGAACATGGTCCAGATGGATGCGCACCGGGATACGCTGTGCCAGACGGACCCAGGTGAAGATCGGGCTGACGTCCTGCAGACCCAGGCCATCTGGCTTGCCGTTCTGGTCATTGATGCCACGTGCGATACTGACGACATGGCCAGGCAGGATGTCCTTGTATCCCATCAGCTTGACGCGTGCTTCGTCCCCGACATGGACGCCCCACATCTTCGTTTCCTCGAAATACCCGTTGACCCAGTAGGAGTCGGAGTCAATCACCGCAAGGCGGGCATGCCCGGCCGTGACGTAATCGCCCACCCGCAGGTTCAGGTTGGTGATGTTGCCATTGACCGGCGAATACAGGATGGAGCGCTGGAGGTTCAGCTTGGCCAGATCAAGGGCCGCGCGGGCCGCATCCACCGACGCGATCTGCGTCGCCACGTTGGAGTTGAAAACCTCCTGTTCTTCGGCAGAGACGATACCGCCAAGGCCCATGCGGCGCCGGGCGTCGTTCTGCTTGAGCTTCAGGTCTTCGAGCGCACCGTCAAGGCGGGCCTGCGCCTCGCGGATGGCCAGGTGGAAGCGGACCGGGTCAAGCACGAACAGCGGGTCGCCCTTATGGACATACTGGTTGTCCACCACCGGTAGCTGGACCACCGTGCCGGAAACTTCGGGGGCAACATCGACCACATAGACGCGCACACGTCCGTCACGTGTCCACGGGGCAATCATGTAGGTGTCCCATAAGGTGACGCCCATGACGATGGCCATCGCCACGACCGCCAGGGTCAGTACCACACGGATCAGGGTGCGCAAGAGAGGCATGGTGGATTCTCGAACCTTTTCGGCGACAGTCAGATGTACAGGATCATCAGGCAGAGGACGCAAGTGTAGAGCGCGACCTCGAACAGGGCGAGATGCCAGAACCATTTCATGATGCCGCTCCACCATAAAAGGGAGCGCAGCAGCATGGTCACAGGCAGCGCCGCAATGGCATAGACGACAATCGGTGCCATGAAGACACCGAAGAGATTGAATTCGGTCAGCATCAGGCGGTTCTCATTCCGAACGGGCCAGTCGTGGACAATACGGGAAGGGTCAGGCGGTTATTGGCGCCGGGCATATCCGCCGCCATCTGTAGCGGACCATGGCGATGGAAGAAACCGGGGATTGCCCCAATCAGCAGCGATGCCTGTTCCAGGCAGGCGGCGATACGGCGTGTGGGCGTATGTGCCGGCATCCCCCGGCGTTCAAGGTGGGACAGAAGCGTCAGCGCGGTTGCGCGCAGCGTCTGGACCGTAAGCGCCGGGTCGGAACGCAGGTAACGGAACGCGCCAAGCGCCTGCGTCACGCGTTCGCGGTCTTCTGCGTGAATTGCAGGGGATGTGACAAGGGTGCGCAACCGGACCAGCACCCGGCCCAGCGATACGGCCATGAACGCCGCATCCGTCAGTTCATAGACCCGCCCCGGTGACGATACGAGGGAGAAGCGTTGTATGATGCGCAGTATTTTTTGCATCTGCAGGTTTTCCCACACCGGCCATTCGACATGCTGACCCAGTGGCTGGCGGGCCAGATGTTCGGTCGCGCGTGCGATGGAGGCCACCAGCCGCCCCGAGTCGAGGCGATGGTTGGCGGGCAGGATGACGCGGAACACCAGTGCGATGGACACCACGCCCAGCGCGAAGGCCATCCATGTATTCATCAGCGACAGGTCGTCATAGGTGATGGGGTTGCGCACCTGTACCATGGCGTTGAAGAACACCGCATAGCCGAATCCGCGCATGGCGTGGCGTGGATGGAACTGCAACCATATCCCCGGCAGCAGGCACAGTGACAGCGACAGCCACAGCAGCGGGTAGCCGTCGATGCGCGGCAACAAAAAGGTCTGGCAGATGAAGGCGGCGGGAATGGCCGCGAATGTGCCGCTTGCGAACATGACGCTGGCACGTGACGCCAGCGGGCTTGTCGCCAGCAGGCATGATGCCGGGATCAGGTAGGTCAGCATGTTCGCCCCGTGGGTCCAGCGGCAGATATACCAGAACATGCAACCCAGCAGGGTGACGAACGCGCCGCGCGTACCGTTGCGCAGGGCGGCGGGCCAGTCGAAATACAGTTTCAGGCCGATGGCGCGGACATGTTCCTGTGGTCCCATGAAATCATCAAGCGCCGCACAGAGCTGCGCCAGTACGTCGCGTTCATTGTCGATGAAGGCGATGGTCGGCAGGTCCTGCGTCTGTTCGCCGAGTTCGTCGAGTTCTGTCATCGCCGCGCGGATGCGCCGACGGATGGGGCGCATGTTGTCGCGCGCTTCCAGATGCAGGTCCTCTGGCGGCAGGGTCGCGAAATGCCGCATGATCTCCTGGCGGATATGCCGCGCCGTCCGCGCCTGCCGGGTCATCGGCGGTTCATCCTGCCAGATGGGATGATGCGCGCTCAGCAACCCCAAAAGACGCGCCACCCCCCCACGCAGGCCACGCGCGCGCAGGCTGACGCTGTAATTGTCGGCTGCGGCGTATTCGATGGCTTCCACCAGGGCGTTGGCCTGCGACAGCAGGCGCGCACGCTGGTCATATGATGTGATCGACATGGCGCGGAAGGACAGGGGCTGTCCCGCGTCATCGGGCATGGAGGTTGCGTCATTCCATGACGGATCGCTTGGCTGCGCGAAATGGGAGGTGATGTTGCGCAACACCTGGTCGATCTGGCGTATGACCTTTTCAGGATGGCTGATATTCGTCAGCAGGAAGACGAATGCGGTACTCAGGATGCCCACTGTCACCGCCGACAGGCGTGACATCGCGGCCATGAAGATATGGTCCGGTTCGCTGAAGGCGGAAACGGAAATCAGGATGATGGTATAACCCGTCAGCACTGCTGCATACGCCTTGTAAAAGCGCAGCAGGGTGGACACGCAGCATGCCAGCCCGATGATGAACGACAGCCCCATGAAATACAGCACGGGCGATTGTGGAAAAAGCGCCATCAGCGCGATGGCGGAGGTCGCGCCGATGATCGTGCCGAAAATACGCCACACGCTTTTCGACACCATTGCGCCCACGACGGGATTGGCGACGATCAACACCGTCGTGACCGAAGACATCGGTGTCTGGAGTTGCAGGTCGAAGGCCAGGAACAGTGCAAGCCCCACCGCCAGCAACGTACGGATGCTGTAGGCAATCGTGGGGCGCACCGTTTTCCAGTCGGGGAAAACAAAGGTTCCCAGCCGGAGCAGGGGCCGCGACAGCGCGCCGTGGGGGGGGATCAGCCTCATGAACGGACGGAGGCCCCGGTCGCCATGCGATCCGTGTACAGGTTGGCCTCAATCCGGTCGAAGACGGAATAGCACGCCGTCAGTTCGGAATCCGAAATGCCCGACAGCAGGCGATGCGAGACGGCGTCCACCGCGTCACGCACCTGACGTTCGATCCGCTCCCCCTCCTGCGTCAGGCGTACCAGCTTGGAGCGGCGATCTTCCTCGTCGCGGGAACGGAAGACGAGTCCGCGGCGTTCAAGCACATCAAGAAGGCGGGCGACCGATGGGGCCTCGATCTCAAGGGCGCGGGCAAGGTCGGTCTGCCGTACCGGCGGCATCAGAAGGCCCAGATACAGGACAGGCCGCCAGGTGGCTTCGGTCAGGCCATAATCGCGCAGGTCATGGTCCACCTGTCGCCGCCATGCCGTGCCAAGGCGCGCCAGCCTGCGTCTGAAGGACCGTTCTCGTTCAAGGCGCTCGGTATCGGCCATTGCATCCTGCCAGCCGGGTTGGAAAAAATCATGAGCATGCAAACTATTTGCCTGCTTACGATTGCGTGCAGTCGCACGTTTCCAGAAAAAGTGTCCGGGAGCCAATGCAATTTCGTCATGGATACCATCTGACAATGATGTGCATCAATCATGATGGTATGCATGACGGCGGGGGCGGCGGCCCCCGATGGTCACATCAGGAGCGGGGGCGGCGTCCTGTCACGGTCTGGAACAGGTTCCAGATTGCGCGCCCGGTGTGACGTGTCACCGGCCCGGCGACGGTGCCCACCACGGCGGACAGCGCCACCGTCTGGCGCAGTTCATTAAGGGCATGTTCGCGGGCGAAGCGGACACGGATTTCTTCGGCCGTCATATAGGACCGCCGTCCCATGAAGGCGAACATGCACGCGGCGATGATATCCACCGCAAAGACCGCGCATGACGCGCCAAGAACGCTGAGGCCAAGGGTCTGGTAACAGAAAGCCCACAGCAGGCCATGGCCCGTTATGGTCGCGAAACCACCAAAAACGGCCGCGACAACCAGAAAGGCAGCCTGGCGGCCAAGGCGGATGGCCATCAATTTGCGTAGGGTGAGTTCCCCATCAATGATGGTCTTGCCGATTTCGCCTATTCTCATTGCTGTCGCGTGTCCTCTGGTTTCGTCAGGCTACCAAGCCTTATTTCGTGGCGCGGCCAAGAAAGTAGCCGATTGCCGAGAAAATGGCGATAGCCAGAAAGGAACGTCCGCGCGAGCGGGTCTTGGTCGGGGCTTCGGCCAGTTCACGCGCGTTGGTGGCCAGGTGTTCCGCCTTTTCGACGGCGGTGTGCAGGGCCTGCTTGCCATGCGTCTGCAGCAGGTTTTCGACGTGGGACTTCAGTGCCTGAAGGTCTTCGTGCGTGACGTGCTTGATGTCTGTCTTTGTCATTTTCTTGTCCTTGCAAAGGGGCGGGCCCGATGATCCTCTGGTAAGGAGGAAGGAAACACTTATAACCCTTTCTTTGGATAGTCAGGTTTCTGTTATCGCATGCCACCTTTCTCCTCACGACTGGTTGTCCGCAATCTGGTCACAACTGCCGATACCGCCCCGTTTTCCTTTGGTGTCGGGGCGGGGGAATGCCTTGCCCTGCTGGGAAACCGCGGTGCGGACCTGTCGGCGGTGGCCGACGCACTGGTGGGGCAGCGGCCATTGCTTGACGGTAACGTCATGGTGGGGGGGATCGATGTGTCGGGTCGCCCACCGCTCACGCGGATGTGTGGCCTGTGGGGGGCGCGCGATCCGCTGTTCGCGCACCTGACGGTTTTCCACAACCTGCTGTTTCCGCTGCGTGTCCGTGGTATTGCCCGGGCGGAGGCGGCGGACCGTGCGCGTCAGGCCATGGCTTTGCTGGGGCTGGAGGGGCTGGGCCATGTGCGGCCTGCCGCGCTGGATGCGGAACAGGTCCTGCGCGCCGGACTGGCGCGGGTCATGGTCTGCGCGCCGCCGGTCATCGTGCTGGATGATCCCTTCGCCCCGCTGCCGGCGGACCGGCGGGGGATGATGCGCAATTTCCTTGGCCGCCTGATCCGTGCGCGTGACCTGTGTGTGGTGATGGCCACCTGTGATCGTGATGATGCGCTGGTGGTGGGGGACCGTATTGCGTTCTTTGACGGTGCAGAACATTTGCAGACCGGGGCGGCGGCGGACCTGTTCGACCGTCCGGCATGCGACCGCGTGGCCACCGGTTTTGCCGGGGCGAATGCCCTGACCGGGCGCGTGTCCTATATCGAGGAGGATGTCGCCGTCATCCGCCTGCCCGACGGGTTGACGGTGCAGGCCATGGCGGCGCCCGGCCTGGCGGAAGACAGCCTTTGCACCGTATGCGTGCGTCCTGACCGCATTGCGACCCTGTTTCCCGCGCGACCGGGGGCGATGGGCAGCCTTGCCACCGATGACGGCGAATCCGCGATGCTGCCCGCGGTTCTGGTGGACATGCGTCACATGGGCACATACATCCGCATGCGCATGAGGCTGTCGAATGGCGATGAGCTGCTGGTGCGCCGTCCCCCGTTGCAGATCGTGTGCGGGGTGGAACCCGGTCGTCCGGCGTTGCTGGCGTGGCAGGCGGGGCAGGCGATTGCCTTTCCGTTCCGTCATGAAATGCGCTAGCGTCCGATGTTCCGTCTCCCTGTGGCCGCACCGGCGGTCATGCCGTCTTGTGAAGGTCTTTCCCGCTGTTTTCCCTGTTGTCCTTTCCGTTGAGCAGTGCGTGCCTTTTGCCCCGCCTGTCGCCGCGTCGCGTGTCGTGTCTTTTCATCATCATGGCGCTGGCGTGGAATATCGTGTGTGCGCCCGAAGTGCTGGCCGCCCGTCTGGTGTCCACCGTCCATCACCACCGCCTTGCCGTCCTGAGCGTCGCGACACAGGACGATACATTGGGCAGGGTGCAGGACCGTGCCTATTTCCAGCCTTTTGCAAGGAAGGCGGGGATACGTGTCGTGCGTCGGACATGGGATGGGCAGGCGACGACGCTGGCGGCGCATGCCGCGACAGAATCCACGCCCGCCACATGGGCGGTCGTCTTTGGCGAAGACAGTGCAATTCGTACATCGTGCATACAGGGCACCCTGGTGCGCCTGGCGGGCAGTGCGGACAATCCCGACGGATGTGGCGTCGCCGCGCTGCATCCGGCCATCGTCCTGGCATGGGATCGCGGGTGGCGTCCTGCATCCCCACGTTGGGCCGATTTCTGGGATGTGGTGCGCTTTCCCGGCAAACGGGGGCTGCGACGTGACCCGCGCTCGACGCTGGAAATCGCATTGATGGCCGATGGCGTGCCACCGCATGACGTATATGACGTGCTGTCCACCGGGCCGGGCATCGACCGGGCATTTCGTAAGCTGACGCAGTTGCGCCCGTATATTACATGGTGGTCCACGCCAGAGGAATCAGCCCGCATCATTGAAAATGGCAGTGTGCTGATGGGCAGTGTCTTCAGCAATGAGATCGCCCGCCTGCCCGCGCGTCGTCATGATATCGGCGTGCAGTGGGCGCAGAGCCTGGGCGAATGTCTGTCATGGGCGCTGGTGCAGGGGGTATCCCCCGCCATGGCGGGGCAGGCGCGCGATCTGCTGCATTATATAGTGCAGCCTGAACAGCAGGATCGTTTTGCCGCCCTTTATCCCATGGGGCAGGTTGCCGCCGGGTCGCCGGCGGGCGAACCCTCGGTCGACCTGCCCATGGATCTGGAGTTCTGGGGTGCGCACCTGCCGGACCTGTCACAGCGTTTTGCCGACTGGCTGCGTGGACCTGCGTGATGCCACGTGTCTTTTGTTCGCGGTGGTGGCGGTATGATGTTGCTTCCTGATATGGCGGAATGCGCCATGACGGCGTTCATCATGGCGGTGGTGGTCATGGGGGCATGCATGTTCATGCGGCGTCGCATGCCATGGGGACCTGCCGTGGTGCAGGTGTTGCTGTTACTGGTGCTGGTGCCGGGGATGGCCGGTGTGTTGTGGCTGCCGCATTGGGGCGGGGCGGCGGGGAATGTGGCCCTGTGGCCGGTATTGCAGGGCATGTTTGTGTGCCCTCTTGTGACGGTGCTGCCGTTGCGAGCGCTGATGCGCGTGCCTGCGAGCGTGTCGCGCACGGCATGGGGGCTGGGGGCGGGGCCATGGATGCGTGCGCGTCTGTTGTGGTTGCCGTTGCTTGGGCCGTCACTGGTGCTGTCTGCCTGCGCGGGACTGGGGATGGGGGTGTTGGCCGCCATGGTGGATATGGGGGCGACCCTCGGGACATGACGGGACGGGGACAGGAGGCAATGGGCATGGATAGCCGTAATGACGGAGGGGACCGTCCGTTCTGGATGACGGTTCCGCTGTCACGTATGACGCGCCAGCAATGGGAATCGCTGTGTGACGGGTGTGGCCGGTGCTGCCTGCACAAACTGCGTGATGATGAGACGGAGGAGATCGTCTTTACCGATGTTGCCTGTCGTCTGCTGGATACCACGACGTGCCTGTGTAAGGATTATCCGCATCGACAGCGCAAGGTTCAGGATTGTATCAGCCTGACGCCGGACATGCTGAAGGATATCGACTGGCTTCCTCCCACCTGTGGATACCGTCTGATACAGGAGGGACGGCCCCTGCCATGGTGGCATCCGCTGGTTTCGGGACGGGCCGATACGGTGCATGAGGCCGGGGTTTCGGTCAGCGGGCGTGTCATTAGCGAACGTCGTGCCGGTGCGTTGGAGGATCATGTCGTTGAATGGCCGGGTGAATGTCCCCCCGGTGCCGACGGCACGCAGGCCCCGGACATTCCGTCGCGCGAATGATATCCGATGGCCCCGAAACCGTGGCCATCGCCAGTAGGCAGGTCACGGTATGCTGGCGTCGTTCGGCGCGGGCGCGGCGCATTTCCATGCGGATTGATGCACGCAGCGGTCATGTCATCCTGACCCTGCCGCCACGCGCCCGACGTGATGATGCACTGGCGCTGTTGCGGTCACATTCGGCGTGGGTGGTGGCCAATCTTGCCCGCATACCGCAGGCCCCGCGATGGCATGATGGGGGACAGGTGCTGATTGATGGACGGCCCCATGTCATTCGCCATTGTCCGCAGGCCCGGCGTGGCGTGTGGATAGAGGGCGAGGTGATACATGTCAGTGGGGAAGCCGCGTTTCTGGTAAGACGCCTGCTGGCTTTCCTGCGGGAGGAGGCGCGGACCCGCCTTGGGGCGGGGCTGGACGCGCTGTCACGGCAGGCGGGATTGCGCCCCACGCGGCTGACGGTGCGCGATACACGCAGCCGGTGGGGCAGTTGTACTGCTGATGGGGCAATCATGCTGTGCTGGCGTCTGATCATGGCCCCAACAGAGGTGCAGCATTACGTGATGGCCCATGAACTGGCGCATTTGCGGCACATGAACCATGGGCCGGATTTCTGGATGCTGGTGGATCGCCTGACCCCGCATCGGCGTATGGCCGAGCTATGGCTACGTCGCGAAGGGGCCACCCTGTTGCGCGATATGCAGGAATGACCCGGAGGGGCGGAGGGATATTTTTTGTGTGAAAATATCCTTAAACCGCGACGGGTTGAGTTGTCGTGGATGGTGTGTGTGCTAGAAGATGCGCTTAATGCGAGCTTGGCGGAATGGTAGACGCACGAGACTTAAAATCTTGCGCCCGTTAACAGGGCGTGCGGGTTCGAGTCCCGCAGTTCGCACCACTCATAACACATTGATTTCATTGACTTTTATGGTCTTTCCATAACCATAAAAGCCGAGCCTTCTACAATCGGCTTCTACAAAATGAGCCGTCTGTATGTTGATTCGTCTCCAATCCGGGTATCATTTCCGCAGGGCCGTGCCTTCACATATCCGTGATGTTGTGGGCAAAAAGGAGCTATGGCTCTCCCTTGGCACTAACAAACGCGAGGTTGCCAAACCATATGCGTGTGCAGTTTTCGCAGAGACCGAAAGGCTGTTCCGTTCCGTAATGCACCTCAAGACAGAACTCAGCGAAAACGAAAATTTTATCAGGAATGAACTGCCTGAAGACGCACAGGAACTCTTTGACCTGCTTATTCAGGACTACCAGCACAGGATTGCATCCTTACAGACGCAATATGACCATCAGAGACTCAGACATTCCATGGAAAGTCTGGAACAGGTGGAAAAGCTGGAGAAAGCCAGAAATCTGACTGGCAGAAGTGTGCATCTGCTGGAACGCACTGTTACAGACCTGAAAAAGACCAAAGCCAGCCTTCCAGCCCTGACGGATATTCAAAGCCAGATTAAGGACATGAAAGCCTTTCTGGCTCCGAAGGAAAAACCTTCTCCCCTGTTTTCAGAAGCGATTAAAATTTTTCTGGAAAGCAAGGACACCACAGTCAAATCCACTGTGGTTAAATCCTACGAACGCACCTTCAAACGCTTTCTCGAAGTTTGTGGGGATAAACCCATGCGGGATTATACCGGGGCAGATGTCGGGCATTTCAAAGCCCTGATGGAACAGCTACCGGAAAGTTATGGCAAACAGCGCAATGACACCCGGACAGTTCAGGAATTTGTGGCAGATGCGAAGAAACGCAAGTTGGCCCGCATTTCCGGGAAATCAGTCAAAAACCATTTCACCAAGCTTTCCGGACTTTGGAAGCATTTCCTTCTGCGTGACCTTGTAGACCGTAACGTGTTCACAGGTGGCTGGCAGTTTGACACAAAGTCCAAAACCAATCGTGTGCGCTGGAGTGACAGCGACTTAAAGACCATTGCTGGTCAGCCCTGGCAGTTTGGCACCATCAGCCATAAGACAGCCTCCATGATTGTGGGGATTGCGTCTTACACAGGGATGCGACTGGAAGAAATCTGTCGTTTAAGACCGCAGGACATTCAGGAGATTCAAGGTATTCCCTGCATTCTGGTGCAGGATCACCCTGCCCTGAAAGGAAAACCCTGGACGGAATGGAGTGCGAAGACAGAGGCCGGGAAACGTGTTGTTCCCATCTGCACGGCCTTACAGGAAGCCGGATTGCTGGACCTTGCCCAAAGAGCCATGAACCAGAAACGTCACTATCTGTTCCATGACCTGGACTTTAAGGGGCAGGACAACAAACGTTCTGCTCACTTCCAGAGAGACTTCAGCAAGTTCAAATCACGCCTTGGTATTGGCAGGAGCGTGGTGTTCCATTCGTTCCGGCATAATGTGTCTACCAAACTCAGAAACATTCATGAGCATGGTGAAGGTGGCTTACGTGAATCCTGGATTGATGACTTTTTAGGTCATGAAAGCATCAATAAGTCAGTGGGGAGTACTGTCTATTTCGATGATGTAGACATTATGAACCTTAAAAGAGTCGCAGAAAGTGTGAAATACCCTACTTTTTGGAACATCAGATATCTATTAAAATAGACTTGACATTGATCAAACTCTCAAAAAAGAAATGAACTTGTAAAATAAAGTATGGCGTTTCAATAAAAAATATTTAATGTGATTGCGGATATTACCTACCTTACAATCATAAACTGGTTAAAATAAATGTCGACAGAAAAAAAAATCTATGCCTTTATTTCCTCTGGACTTTTTCCATCTTCTTTTGGGGAAATATTTCCTGAAACAATAAATGATAACATTATTTATGAAGATGAATGCTTCACATTTGATTTTAAAGAAAATTCACCTCAAAACCTGTCTTCTGATCCTTATGGATTTGGTATTATTAAAACTTTATTGGGAATGCACAACTCGTATGGAGGATGTATAATATTTGGCGTCAACAAAAATAGGGAAATCGTTGGCCTTGTTGATGATATAAATATAGAATCTATAAACAATTTTATTAGATCTGTCTGCACATCAGAACTAACAATAAAATCCAAAACATATTTTTACAAAGAAAAAAAAATAATAATACTTTATGCACAAAAAAGAAAAAACCACATGCCTATTTCTATAAATAAAAATTTCTCTATAATTTCTGGAACAAAAACCAAAAAATATGAAACTGGAACTATTTTTATTAGACTACACCACGAAACGATTGAAGCAAACTCAAGCAATATACCCTTTCTAGTTTCTAGTAGGAACTTAGAAGAGGAAGGTGTCGGTTTCCCCGTCCATCGTTCGATACCTCCTTCATCCTCTACAATTAAAGCATTCGTAAACCGTCCTGAAATAGAATGGAATTTATGGCGATGGCTACTTGAAGAAGAATTTATGCCACGCTTCTATCTCTGCGGAACTGGCGGTTCAGGAAAAAGCACTCTCGCCTACGAATTTGCAAAAACTTTATCAGACTTTGGTTCTAATATTGATTTTTCTTGTGGCAGCAATCCTGACTACATAATTTATTTATCCGCCAAAGAAACAGAGTTGGATGTATTAAAAGCTACGGAGAAAAAATTTCTTGGGCGTGATTTCAAAAACAAAATAGATATGTATAAAGAAATATTAAAAAATGGTGCGGCTTTTTCCACAGAAGAATTAAGTAATTGCACAACAACACAACTTGAAAGTAAACTTATAGAATTTTTCTCTAATTATTCTGGTTTAATTGTCCTTGATGATATTGATGCGCTATCGCGAGTAGGAGAAGATACCGGAGAGGAAACTCTCTATGCCATTATCAATAGAGGCTCCAAAAAGCAAAAAATCCTATATACTATGCGTAACGAACCATTTTATGCAAAGTCTTCAGCGATGCAAGTTGGAGGACTAAAAGACAACGAACTGATAACATTTTTAAAAGCTGTTTGCAGACAGTTTTCGGTTCCTACACCTTCAGAAAAAGACTTAAGAGAAATAAAAATCGTATCCTCGTCTCTACCCTTGTTGATTGAAACTATAGTTGGAATCCGACGATATGAATCTAGTTACGCAGATGCCATAAAAACTTTCACACGCGATGGTGGCGTCGAAGCTCGGAAATATTTATATGATAGAGAGTTCCGCTCATTAACAAGCACCCCTCGTGCAAAAATAATTCTATTTGGAATAGATTACTTCGGAGATGTTTTATCTTTACGTGAAATATCTGTGATATTTGTTCTCATCCCAAGAGAAGAAATCGAAGAATGCATATCTAAGTTACGAATAATATTTTTAACTATTTCTGAAGGTGAAGGAGGTGAAATTAAATATGCAGTTTCCCCATCAAGTTCAAGTTATGTAAAAGATATATATTTCAATAACCCAAATTATGATTACATCAAAAGGACAGTTGACACGTATAAAAAATCCCCTTCTGAATTATCTAAGGATGAGAAAATTAAATTAATGAATGCTCGTAATTTCATTAAAGTGAAAAATTATGATGCGGTAATTTCATTGGCATCCGGTTTGGAAAATTATGATAATGCCCTCTATGGACAAGGTGAATTTCAGGCTCTTTTAGGTCAAGCTTATACATTTTCTCCAACACCAAAATTTGAGCTAGCTCTCAAATGTTTTGATAAAGCACAAAAAAGAAACTACTCTAATATATTTATGATGCGCGCCAAATATATAATTTTCCTTGGAACAGAAAGAATATTTGAGCAAACACCAGAGGTGTGTAATGCGGTTATTGAAAATGCTCAATTTTCAGATCGGAATAAGTCAGAATTTTGTTTGAAGCTAGGAGATTTTTACATAAAAAAATATAAGAAACAAAAACATCATGATACAAAAATTTTAAGGAGCCTTATAGAAAAAGCTATTTCTTCATATGTTAAACATACTATGTTTGGAGATGACGATTATGCACAAGGAGGCTTCATATATAAAAAATTACAATTGTGTTTTGATGAATACGAAAAACTAGTAAACCGAAACCCAAATAATATTATAGAATTAATGGAAAAATTAATTCGTCAAAATATTCATAGCCCTTTACTCATAAAAGAATCAAGTTCTTGTTGGTCTAGGATTATAAAAAATTACAAGACATATGAAGAAACTCACAATATTATTAATGTCATTAATAAAATAAAAGACCAGAGGCGGTTCATTGTAAGCGATTCAATACGACACGATTACATAAAAATATTGGAAGAGGAAGTTATGATTCTAGATAATCTACAAAGTAGTCGTCACTAAAGATTAGGTAGTGTATCAAAACCCCATGTTTCTGGTATGTGTCATTACATCACGCTTTTGTTAACGCATAGACCTTCTGACCAGAGTGATAGCTTTTCGTTTCATTCTGTCAGGAGGTTCAATCCCCATTCCCTGAAGACGTTCCAGCAAAGCCAGAACGGCAGAAGCATCCTCTGCACTGACAACAGGTTTCCTATTGGAAGCCACCAGGGCTTTCCCTGCGTTTCTGTCCTGTTTAATTTTTTCCAGAATAGCCAGTGTCAGCCACTCTCCGGCTTTCATGCCCTGCTTCTGGCTCTGTGTAATGACAGCTTGCCTGACATCAGCAGAAATCCCCCTGATGCCCCATGTTTTCGTAGTGTCTTCCATATATTTCCTTCCCTGTTGAACAGACCTGTCCAACCAGTATGACAGAAACACAGGCAAGGAAGACTGGACATTGCAAGGAATGGCTCAACAGCCAGTTTAACAAAGGATACCCTGAAATCTGGACAACAAAAAAGCCAGACTTGTGAGAATCTGGCTTCCATAACACAGATGGGGAACTACTCCATCCAAACTACTGTTTTTGTGTAAGTTTAGTATGCACAATATTGGGTATTTTGTCAAGTAAAAATACGTTTTTATTAATTGTGTGATGTGTATATAAATACAGTTTATATTTTACTTGCATAAATTAACATTTCATGCTTTAATAATGGAAAAAGCCAGATGCGAGAAACATCTGACTTTAACAAATGCGATGGAGACGAAACCACCGAGAGCAAAACAAGCACTGTTTTTATGATTTGATTATGTAGTATTTAAATGAATTAGTCAAGTAAAAAATGTAGTTCTCGTGATTTTTTCTTCATCCTGATTAAAGGAGAAGAATTTTATGGGACTAGCATTTAAAAAACCTGAAGTAGCACTCGACAGATATCCATACGATTGGAGAATGAAAAGGTTCATGCCTTACAATGCCAATCTGTTTTTCATCATGGGTCAGAAATTAAAACAGCCTGATGCAAAAGGCAGAACATGGTGGGATAAACCTTACCATATCTCGGAATACGAAACCGTTTTTGACATGGCCCAGGATATTGAAGATTCCTATATCTCCATGAACTGGTTTTACAAATGCAGTCGCAAGGGTGAGTTTGTCGCGGTTTTTGACCATATCTGTATCGACCTTGATTGCTACAAATATGAAACCAACCCCACCATTCAATATCATGACCTTGGGGAGAATTATGAAATCCTGCTCAAGTTCTGTGATGATAACAATATCCCCCGTCCCTCCAATATCCTCAGTTCTGGCAGAGGGATTTATCTGCATTATACGTTTGAATGTCCTGTTCCAGCACGATGCAAAGGACGCTTTCAGGCCACTCACAGAGAACTGTTAAGAAAATTTATCCCATGGGGAGCAGACCAGGCAACCTATGATTTTTCACGTGTCTTTCGTCTTCCTGGGAGTGTGAACTCCCATCATCCAAGGCGACATCGATGCGAGTTCCTTGATTACAGAGGGAAGTTCTATGACTTCTCGACCCTGTGCGACATGGTTCTTCCAAAGAAATACGAGGATTACAAAAAACAGAAGATAGCCAGACAGGAGAGGCGTGAAAAAGCCAGGGTTGAATATCTGGCTCGCAGGAAAACCAATGCGCTTGTTCCTGACGAACGTGGAGCCCAGGGTTTCAAGGGATGGGCCTCATGGGCCAAGAAAGGACTGTATGATCTGAAAACGCTTGGCTTCCTGCGCTACAGGGGACCTGTTCGCAAAGGGGAATGTGATATTTTCTGCCATGAAGCGGGCATCCTGCTGGCTCAGATATCCAATCCTGACAATCTCCCCTCCAATCTGGAACAATGGGCTGAAGGCGTGATTGATGAGGGATATATTGCCAAACATATGCACAACGCCATGCAGACCCTCTACAAAAAAGCCGGTCAGGACTATTCAGCCAAAAAACGACACAAGGGCTATACGACAGGCACAAAGACCATCATTCAGAAATTAGGCATTACCCGTGAGGAAATGAAACATCTGAGTGTCCTCATTGACCATGAGGAAAGATTGCTCAGAAAACGCACAAAACGTCATGAACAGGGAAATGTGGAAAGACCAACCAGTCAGGGACAAAGCCGAGAAGCATGGCTTACGGAAAATAATCTGTCAGTTTCCAAACCATGGGAAGCCCTGAACATTTCCAGGGCAACCTATTACAGAATGAAAAAATCAGGAGCTTTGTAAGGTTCCGGTTTTGTTTTTGACGTGAGACAGGTGTGGACGGATAACTATGGATTATGAAATCCACCCAACATTCTTTTTTTTTCTTTTTTCTTTTTTCTTTTGGTTCTTTTCTTTTTCCATATCACTTTCAGATGAATCAGACGCATTGTCTCTGTTTCTTGTGAGTCACTCTATCAGGTTCGTTCCATATCCCCCGTAAATCTCCATAATTGACCCGTGGAGAAGGTTTTCACCCTACAGGGGAAGATTATACCCTTCGTTCCTGTTGCGTGTCTCTGTGTGGCTTATTTCGCGTTTTACCTGTTCCACCAGATTCATCTGGAAAATCTGTTTCTGGTTTCAAAGATCACTACAGATTTTTTTGTTTTGTAGTGAACTTCCGGTTTCCTCCATAAATGAACCGTAGAAGCATGGTTTGCCCGTGAAGGGTATAATCTTCCCTGAAAGTCTGTTCTGTTTTTCTCCATGGCTTATTTCTCATTGAAACAGCATGTCCGATGCTTTGCCCTACGGGTTATTCCAGTAAACCTGTTTCCGAATGATATCCGGGGTATTTCGTCTGTGTCTGATTTTTTCAACATATAGTCGCACAGGTTTCCTGTTGAACCTTGCTGTGTTTTTTCTCTTACCAGTCAACAGAAAACCCTGTTGACCATTCCATGCAAAACACACAACTGAAACAACAAACAAACCTTTTGATTATTCGCATTAATATTATAACTATTTGTGTATTTATTTATGATAATACATATAAACATTGCAATAACTATAAATATAGTTTATAAATGACGTATATTGAAGGAGTTATTGAATGGAGTAATACTATGATAAATTACAGCACTGTCTTTTCCCTGCTCTCTGAAGGCATCAGAATCCCTGACAAACGTTCCTGCCCCTTGGCTGGACGTTACCTGCGTTGTTTCTCTGATGAACGAAAGGTGGGAAGTTCAACCGTTTTTTACATTCGTGATTTTGTCATGGTGAATGCACCAAGAACATCTATTGCTGATAAAGTGGAAGAGGTGGGTTGTGACATAATCGGCTTATTTCCAGGATACATAGACGTTCCTGCGACTATCAAGGACAAGGCTGATTATAAGCGTAAAGTTCTGGAACAATTGGTTGAGCCATATCTTCAGCCTTTTATCACCAAAAAACGTATGGATTTTGGTTTTGACAGGATGCTGATGCCTGCTCTTGGACAATTAAGGAACTGCTTCTCTCAGGTTCAGAAGACCATCCTGAAAGACATCTGGGAAGGACTGAAACCCGCAGAGATTTCCATGCTGTGGTGGAACAATGATTTTTCCCGTCTCATGACCAGCCTGGACACTGACAAGGCGTTAAAAACCTTGTTGAGACAGATAGAAAGACCCGGAAAACTGGCTCAGTGTCCTATCTCACAAAAGAAGAAAATTCCTGCAAAAGCGTATCTGGTGTTGAATGTTGAAACGACAGGCCGAGAAGAACAGGACCAGGTGCTTCAGATTACGATAACAGACCATAAGGGGAATCTGCTGTTCAATCGTTTCTGCCAACCTTCTGTGTCCATTCAGAAGCAAGCCAGCGACCATCATCACATGACGAAGGATATTTTCACACGTGCAACACTTATGGGAAACCAGAGTGTCACAACATGGCAGGACATTTACCCTGAAGTCGTCAAACACCTGTCTGACAGGACTGTCTATGCGTTTAATGTAACTTTTGACGCTCAGATGGTCCTGAACACCTGCAAGGCTTTTAATCTTGATACAGACTGGATGAAGACCTGCCATTGGGTGAATATGAAGCTTTACATGAACTCAGCCACTCGTATTGGCAAAGAGTTAGCCGGGGAACTGGTTGATGAGTTTGAAGAAATTGTAATCGTATCGGCTCAGGTCATTCCCTTTCCGGTTCACCGCTGGCAACAGTTTGCGAAAGAGGAACGTGTGGGTGTGCAGGGCTAATCATCGATAAAATTTTATCACTTTCAATCATTCTGCTTTGTCTAAGAGCCTGATCCGAAAGTTTTTGAACAATACCAGCCTGTTG
>NZ_BANE01000013.1 GCF_000964405.1 Novacetimonas hansenii JCM 7643 | reverse complement strand
GCCGCCCCGTTCCGGCGCAACGACGCCCTGCTGAAAGTCCTGCCGGTCGGGGTTATGGTGTTTCCGGGTTCCGGTATTCAGGACAATCTGGCCGACAAGGCCAAACAGATGGGCATCCCGGTCTGGCGGTTCCGCAGGGAGGCTGGCGCGTGAGCGCCAGCTAATATTACGATCGTTTATTAATATTTTTCAAATGTAAAGTTAGGAAAAGATCTCGATTTTCGCGTTAGCCATCTCCACTGTAGAGATAATAGATATGTCCGCATGTTGGAAACCGATTGTGTTTCTCAATTGGGAAGAACGGACACAAGGCGGTCTTTACGTATCAATTACTGCTCACAAGACGATGGTGGGGAAGTCGTCAAACATGTTTGGAGTCAATTGCAATTCATGAGCTCGTTCAGGCACTATAGCAGTCCCTATGGCTTTTTCGTGTAATTTTCGCGATGCTAGAAGATAATGGCTATAATGTCGCAGGTCATACATTGGTGTCTTGCCATGCGGACGATGCGCTTCAATCAGTGCTTCCCATATTCCCATATTCCCATATTCCCATATTCCGTCCATCACAGTGTCGATCCCATCCCCTTATTTCATACGTGCAATATTATAACCCGTTTCAAGAGGTATTTTGGTAATTATACTAGGTAATATTCTATTTTTTATATTTTAATAAAAAATTATAATAGAAGTAATTTTCTAGTTTTGGATAGACAAGAGGTTAATTAACCAATCAGAAAAGACACGTACTCTGTTGCTCACATGCCGATTAGATGGAAATACAAGATAGATCGTTATAGGCGGCTGTTCCCATTCGGGTAGTAATTCGACCAATCTGCCTTGACGAAGGTCTGATTGCACAAGGAGTTGCGGAACACACCCCACACCGAGGCCCATGCGGATGCCTTGCGTAAAAGTACGGGCATCGTTGACAGACAGGACCGAAGGAGGATCAACGCAAATCTTTTTGTTCTCACGATGAAATTCAACAGCAAGCGCGCGCCCGCTCTGCGGTCGGAAATATCGGATCATCTGATGCCCCGTCTCCAGATCTTTCGGGTGCTTTGGGATGCCATGCCGCTCCAGATAAAAAGGCGACGCACATGTGACGAACTCGAATTCGGCAACCCGGCGGGCAATCAGGGAAGAGTCCGTTGGTGCGCCGGATCGTAAGGCGCAATCCACGTTTTCCGCAATATAGTCGATCGGACGATCGCTGACACCAAGATCGATATGGATGTCGGGATACTTGTTGTAGAAGTCGTGGAGCGCGGGCAGGACGACCAGATCTGCGATCCCCCCCGACATCTCGACCCTAACCCGCCCATTCGGAAGCACATGCGAGTTTTTCAGGCTCGCATCAATCTCATCAATATCTGCAATAATCAGCTTGGCACGTTCGTAATAAATTGCCCCATCGTTGGTGACGACGACACGCCGCGTGGAACGGTTGAGCAATTTCGTCTTGAGATGCGCTTCCAGTGCCTGGATGTGGGTGGTCATTGTTGCATTAGGCATCCCCAACGCTTTGGCTGCCCGTGTGAAGTTACCGCTTTCGACCACTCGGACGAAGGCTCGCATAGCTGTAAGCTGGTCCATTGCCATCCTTAGGTTAATGCTACTTTTCAGATTTCTGAAAAGTGTTACCGGATTTTCCTCACTTATTCCATATTATGAATTTGAGTATACCGCTGGGACATCCCTCGTATCGTCGGCGGCGCGACCACAAGGTGCAGTGGGATGTGGCAATCGAAGTCGATCGGTCTGGCATAGCGGCTAATAGCCGCTTTCCTGCGGCCAGCGGACGGTCTCCGAATCACCACGGTGAAGAGTTCAGCAAGATATCACCGCTTCCATCAAAGCCATTCCCAGCAAGGACATGATTATGGATACAGGACCACGTTTGCGGCTCAATAACGGCGTCGAAATGCCTGCGCTTGGTCTCGGCCTCTTCCTGGCACCAGCGGATGAGACCACCGGCGCGGTTGTTACTGCCATTAACGACGGTTATCGACTCATAGATACTGCTGCCGGATATCTGAACGAACGTGCCGTCGGTGAGGGCATTCGCAGAAGCGGGATCAATCGCTCCGAGATGTTCGTCACGACGAAACTCTGGGTCACGGACTATGGTTACGACGAAGCGCTCCGCGCCTTCGATCTAAGCTTGGATCGGCTTGGTCTCGATTATCTGGACCTGTATCTTCTTCACTGGCCGACGCCGGAGCAGTTCGACAAGACACTGGCAGCCTATCACGCAGCTGAGAAGCTGCTGACCGAAGGCCGTGTCCGGGCTATCGGCGTATGCAATTTCGTTCCAAGCCGGCTGGAAACGCTAATCAGTCAGACCGACGTCGTTCCGGCCATCAATCAGGTTGAACTGCATCCTTTCTATAACCAGAGGGAAACGCGGGAGGCCGATGCACGCGACGGTATTATCACCCAGTCCTGGGCACCCATTGGCGGAATCTTTACACGCCTCCAGTCGTTGGGACGCGAGGTTTCCGGCCACCCGCTTGAGCATCCGGTGGTCCTCGAACTGGCAAGAAAATACGGTAAAACCGCTGCCCAGATCATCATTCGTTGGCACCTCGATCACGGCCTCTCTGTTATCCCAAAATCGGTCAAGCCGAGCCGTATTGCCGAAAATATCGGTGTCTTCGATTTTCAGCTTACCAACGAAGACGTGGCCAGAATCGATGAACTCGACAAGGGCATGCGAGCAGGTCCAGATCCAGAAACCTTCTCGCGCGACAGCTACCAGGTCGACGTTACCGCTCAATAGAACAGGCGGGAGGCGGCGTGCATCGCCGTCTCGTCCGCCTTATCCGGCGCTCCACCTCTTCGGCAATGGGGCGACTCCAATCTCGGGAACCATGCCTATGATTATCATCACTGGAGCCAGCGGACAGCTTGGGCGACAGATCGTTGACCATCTCCTCACATGTCTCCCTGCTGCTCAGATCGGCGTTAGTGTCCGCGACCCAGCGAAGGCGGCGGATCTGGTCGCGCGCGGTGTCCGCGTCCGCCAAGGTGACTTCACCGCTCCTAAGAGCCTGTATCATAGCTTTGAGGGCGCTTCGCAGGTTCTCATTGTTTCGGTGAACGCTCTCGAGGGTGGAGCAAACGCTCACGCCAATGCCATTGCAGCCGCGAAGACAGTAGGAGTTGGTCGCATCCTTTATACCAGCCATGTCGACTGCAATCCGGTGTCGCCTTTTCTGCCAGCGCAGATGCACGCAACCACCGAACATCTGCTGGCCGAAACGGGTATCCCCTACACCTCTCTACGCAATGGCTTTTACGCCAGCGCTGCTATCCAACTGCTCGGTCCGTTCCTTCAGACCGGACAGGTCATCGTCCCAGAAAGCGGACCTATCGCCTGGGCGCATGTCCCCGATCTGGCCCAGGCCGCCGCTTACGTGCTGACCCACGAGGGAGAATTCGAAGGGGCGACCCGGCCGCTAACAGCTGAACCGCCGCTCGATTTTACCACGATCATTGAAATGGCTTCCGAGCTGGCGGGTCGCCAGATAGAGCAGGTGGTGGTGTCCGACGAGACATATCATCGCAGCCTGGTTTCCAACGGCGCGCCCGAGCCGATGGCGGCCATGGTGCTATCGACGTTCAAGGCCGCCCGTGCAGGCTTCCTGTCGCCGTCAGCGGGCGTGCTGGAACACATCCTCGGCCGGTCTCCCGTCTCCATCCGCGATCTACTCGCATCCCATATCGCGAGCCAAGCCTGACTTCATCTTCGTTTTGACCAAATTTTACCAGAAGTCAGAAAAGGACCATCATGTACGCGATCACCGGCGCAACTGGCCAATTAGGCCGACTTGTCATCCAGGCCCTGCTTAAAACAGTTCCACCTGAGCAGATTGTCGCCCTAGCCCGCGACCCATCCAAGGCCACTGACCTCTCAGAAAGAGGCGTCATTGTTCGTCACTTCGACTATGACCAACCCGACGCTCTCGCACCGGCACTTGAGAATATACGGAGCCTGTTGTTCATTTCTTCAAGCGCCCTAGGCGCTCGTCTGGCTCAGCACCGTGCGGTCATCAAGGCGGCGGAAGCCGCCAACGTCGAATTCGTCGCCTATACAAGTCTTCTGTTCGCCACCTCTAGTTCGCTCAACATGGCTTATGAACACGTCGTCACCGAGGGAATGCTGCGCGACAGCGGCATTCCCCACGCTCTGTTGCGCAACAGCTTCTACAACGAAGTTTTCCTGAGCATCGCCGCTCCGGCAATCCAGCAAGGCGTGATCTTCGGCAGTTGGGGGCAAGGGCGTATCGCCAGCGCATCCTGCGCTGATTATGCAGACGCCGCTGCCGTCGTTCTCACAGATCAAGATAGATCGACGCGCACCTACGAACTTGCAGGTGATACGGCATTCACAATGGCGGAGTTCACAGCCGAACTTGCCAGAAGTACCGGCAAACCTATTGTTTATAAGGATTTGCCCAAGGCTGATTACCGTGCCGAGTTGGAGAGAGAAGGCATTCCGGCCGCGTTTGCAGAGATCATAGCCGACAATAGCGCAGGCTCTGCAAAGGGGGCGCTGTATGACAACAGTCACACACTCAGCCGCTTGATCGGTCGCGCCACGACACCGATCGCCGCAACGATATCAAAATTTCTATCTTAATCACAGCAGACCCCAAGGAGGATGCAACCATGGAAAATAAGGAAATACTTCGCCGGGCGCTAACCTCTCTATTCGAGGATTATCGCGGCCGAGACTCTGAATTCATGAATTACTTTTCTCCCGATTACCACCAATGGGCAAACGGACAAGATACAGACCTCGGTGGGCTGATCGAGCATTTCGATAAGTTGCAGGAGATACGTCCCGATCGGAAGATTGAATTCATTGATATTGTATCCGATGGCGATATCGTTTTCGATCAGCATGTCGTCACAGCGACGCTATCTGAAACGAAGAAGATTCAGGTTGATGTTTTTGCGAAATGGATCATCAGGAACGGCTTAATCGTCCGTTGCGAAGAACTTACCCGACATCGTGATCAAGGTCCTGAATAAGCGCTCTAAGCTGGAACGATCTAGCAATCAGAGTGAAGGAGATTACACAATGAAGACATTCGTCCTGGTCCCGGGTGCATGGCACGGTAGTTGGTGTTGGAAGCGAGTTCGCGCAGCGCTGACAAGGCTGGGGCATGCTGTCTTCACGCCTTCCCTGACAGGTTTGGGGGAGCGGAGCCATCAGCTCTCACCTGAGGTCGACTTGGAAACCCATATCGATGATGTCGCAAACCTGATCCGCTGGGAGGATCTGTCAGACGTCGTGCTGGTGGGCCACTCTTATGGGGGCTGCATTATCAGCGGGGTCGCGGATCTGATGGCTGACAGGATTTCCGCCTTAGTCTACCTGGACGCCTTCATACTGGAAGATGGTCAAAGCCTACATGACACTTTGCCGGAGGAGGCACGCCAGGGCCAATTGGACGTAGCAGTAGCAGTGGGCGATGGATGGCGCTTACCGCCGATCCCGGCTGCTGTCTTCAACGTCAATGCTGCCGATCGGGAATGGGTGGATGCCAAGTGTACTGCTCAGCCACTGGCGAGCTTCAGGCAAAAACTACGATTGACACGCGAAGCCTTAGACGTGGGCTCCGTTCATTATATTCTCGCAACCGGCTGGGGTTTGCCGATGACCAGTTTCTACGAGAAAGCAAAGGTCCTAGGCTGGGCCACGCACGAGATTGCCGGGGGACACGACCTCATGCTCGACCGGCCAGACGAACTGACGTCCCTCCTGCTGCAGATTGAGTAATTAGGGACTGTTTGTTGGTTATTGGCGAAAGCGCATTCCTTCAATTAATAAGTTAAAGGCTTCTGGAGAGGGTGAGCATCAACTCTCCACAATCCTTTGCACGGAATGTTCCTCAAGAGTAGGCTGGGCGTAAAAAACAGGAACACATGCAATGCCAAGCCAGTTCTTCGCGCTTCGATAATTAAGGGCGCATTGTTGCATATGCCAGACCTTCGATACGTAATTTTATTTCAATACCAATCTGAAATCAGCACTTATTTTTACTGAGCACATTTTCTCCTAGATGATTGCAGGCATAAAATTTATTAATCGAACATCAGTAAAATATTGAATACTTATCTGTATTTAAACTTCAGTGTAGTTGAACATCAGTTTGTTCGCTATGGCCATATGAATGTTTGAACAGCATCATCAGACTTACTGATGTGGATTGTGCCGGATGGCTTGTCGCGCAATTCCAAAAGAACGTTGAGTTCGCGATTCATAAAACCAAAGGCGAAGCCGGCCCTTGCAAGAAGGCGTTCACGCAGCTTCACTCAGGATGGCTTCACGCGTTGTTCTTATCAGTAGACGGACATCCAGACGCTCTTCCATACGCCGGATGGTATTATGGACTGCTGATTGAGACGTCTCGAGTTTTTTGCGGCTCGCGTGAAACTGCATTCTAAGGCATTGAGATCGACGAGATACTCGTGAGTCATTGATATTTTTCTAGTATAACTGCATTCGCTTTATATCCACTAATAGATGTGTGGTGGGGTGCCTATATTAGTGGAGTGGGCAGCGATCTGGCTGCGCTGCTATCTGGAGAGACAGCATTTTCCCTTTAAAGGGGGGCGTTTCGCTTGCTGATGTCGTTTAGAATGCGTCGTCATTTAGCTAGTATGGACGCTCAAAGCAATATTGGTTTCGACGACCGACGCCATGTCAGGGTGATTATTATCCTCGCATATATGCCTCTGATGATGACATTAGCCTGCGTGGTTGCGACAGGTCTGGTGCTGGTGGACGAGATCAATTCAGGGCCAGACTCTCCTGATATGCTCATAGATATCAATTCGGAGACCGCAAATGCCTCTAGACCATTATGTAACTCTTGGACGCTCAGGTCTGCGCGTGAGTCCGTTGGCGCTTGGCGCCATGACGTTCGGCGAAGACCTAGGTTGGGGTTCCAGCGTGGAAGAGTCCAACGCTATTTTGGATCGTTATATTGAGTTGGGCGGGAACTTCATTGATACAGCCAATGGCTACACCAAAGGGCATTCGGAAAAGATCATCGGCGATCATATCACGCATGATCGTGCCAAGCGTGACCGGCTCGTCATCGCCACCAAATTTAGCACCAATCTCTATCCGGGCGATCCGAACGGGGGCGGCTCCAACCGAAAGTCGATCATCGCGGCATGTGAGCAGTCGCTCCGGCGCTTGCAGACTGATTATATAGACCTCTACTGGCTGCACAATTGGGATAAAAATACTCCGATTGAGGAAACGCTCGCGGCGCTTCACACTCTCGTTGAGTCCGGGAAGGTTCGCTATATCGGCGTTTCCGACACTCCCGCTTGGAAAGCTGCCCAAGGCCAGTTGATCGCTCAATTCCGTGGGTGGACTGCTTTTATCGCGACACAGATCGAATATTCTTTGACGGAGCGAACCGTAGAAGGCGAGCTTGTGCCTATGGCCCAAGAACTCGGTATGGGTGTCGTCCCTTGGTCCCCTTTGAGCGGCGGAAAGCTGACCGGGAAATATACGCGCTCGAATGTTGGTCAGGACAAAACAGGCCGTGCTGCTCTCATGAGACCGCGGATGACCGACCAATTATATGATCTTGTAGACGAACTTGGTAGGATTGCTGGAGAGCTGGGTACGACAATTCCGCGCGTTGCGCTTGCATGGGTCATCGCGCGTCCTGGTGTGTCGTCCTCCATCATGGGCGCACGTACGCTCGCTCATCTTGAAGATAACGTACAAGCTCTCGATGTTTATCTAACTCCGGAGCAATCTGCCAGACTAGACGATCTTACGACGCCACAGTTGCCGTTTCCGATACCATTTCTTGCTGCGGCAGCGGCAGATCTCCATCAGGGCGGGACAATGGTGAACGGCCAGCCGTCCAAACTGCATCCGTTCGCGGCTCAATACCCTGGCGACCATTATTGATCCAGAGTCGGAGCGATTTAGTCCCCAAAGACGCAAAGTTCTCGCTGTAAGTCAGTCTGTCAAAACGAGGTAGTCGGTTTTTGCATCGATGCCTCAATTTTCTCGACTTTTCCATTGGCAGTCCGATGAGCTTGCCGAAGTGAATTTCGGCAAGACGTAATGGCTACACAACTGAGTTAGGAATAGATTTTAATGACACAAACAATCAGTTTTATTGGGACCGGAATGATCGGCAGTGCTCTCGCACGGTTAACTGCCGCCGCAGGGTACAACGTTGTTCTGAGTAATGCGCGCGGCCCTGAATCGCTAGCTAGTTTTGTCGCGGAACTCGGCCCCAAAGCACGTGCAGCCACGGCCGAAGAAGCAGCCGATGCGGGCGATTTGGTAATCGCTGCTGTACCGCTTGGTGCTTACAAGTCTCTGCCTGCTGATCATCTTGCCGGTAAGATCGTGATTGATACGACGAATTATTATCCATCTGCCCGAGATGGACATTTTCCCGATATCGATGCGGCGAAGCTGACGACGAGCGAGATGATTCAGGCATATCTGAAGAATTCGAAAGTTGTAAAGGCTCTCCACAACCTCGATTTCCACCATCTGTTCACGAACGCCAGACCGGCAGGAGACCCGGAGCGCACCTCGCTTCCCATCGCCGGTAACGATGTTGACGCAAAGAAGAAGGTGGCAGAGTTCATGAATGCCATTGGCTACAACGCTGTTGATATTGGAACATTGGCAGATAGTTGGCGCATTGAGCCCGGCACGCCCATTTATGTATGGCCTTATGTGCCGCATGTTCCCGAAGGGCTGAACGAAGCTGATGCACGTAAATGGTATCTTGAAAAGTCCGGCGATCCCCTTTCGCCTGCACAGGTTAAGGAAATTGTAGAAAAAACGGAACGTCACTTCCCGGTCGGTGGCGCACCGGAAGATCTGCCTGCAATCCATGTCGCCTTGGTTGGGGAAATCTATAAGAGCAGACAGCGGTAGTACCAGATGCAGCGGATGAAGTGCTGACTTGTAGATTAGGTTCTGTCAGCAAAAGGTCATGGCCGAAACGAGAAGTTTGAGGAATAAATAAATGAAAATGCATAAACTTGGGAATATCAACGTTTCGGCCATCGGTCTTGGCTGTATGGGATTCAGCCACGGCTATGGTGCAGCTCCTGATCGAGCCGAGGCGATTGACTTGATACGTTTTGCCTTCGCTAAGGGGTGCACCCATTTCGATACGGCGGAAGGGTACGGGAATGGCGACAACGAAATTTTGGTCGGTGAAGCACTTCGGCCGTTTCGTGACAAAGTGGTGATTGCCACGAAGTTCTTCATTGCTGAAAGCACCTCTGATAACCCAGCGGAGAGGCAGATTCGAACCAAACTTGAAGCCTCTCTCAAGCGTCTTGGGACAGATCATGTTGAGCTCTACTATCAACACCGGATCAGTCCGAATATCCCGGTCGAAGAGATCGCCGGGGTCATGGGAAAGCTTATAGACGAAGGGAAAATCCTGGGCTGGGGGCAGTCGCAGGCCACTGTAGAGCAGATACGCAGCGCACATTCAGTCACACCTCTTTCTGCTGTTCAGAATGAATATTCGATGATGGAGCGTATGTTTGAGCGTGATGTCATTCCGCTTTGTCGGGAGCTTGGCATCGGCTTTGTGCCTTTTTCTCCATTGGCGAGTGGCTTCTTGTCGGGAAAGGTCCATGCTGGTGACAAATACGAGGGGGATGATGTTCGCCGTGTGATCACTCGCTTTTCTCCTGAAAACGTCAAAGCTAATCAGCCCGTTATTGATTTGATAATGAGTTTCGCTTCCGAAAAGAAAGTGACGCCTGCTCAGATATCTCTGGCGTGGATGCTGGCAAAGGGAAAGTTCATTTCTCCTATTCCTGGTTCGCGCAAGAGGGAGCGTATTGAGGAGAATCTTGGAACTGCGGATGTTGAATTGACGGCAGGCGAGTTTGCGGCGCTGGAGAGAGAACTGAGTAAGATTCCTCTTCATGGCAATAGAACTGACGAAGACATCGCAAAGTTGAGTCAGCACTGAAATCTATAATTCTGCCTTCTAGCAACCCTAAAAAATACTGTCAGTTTTTAAAGGAGTATTCTTATGTCTATTCTTGTAACCGGTGCTACCGGCCAGATAGGGTCTTTGGTTGTCGAACGTCTTGCCAAAGAGGGTGCGGACGTTATGGCGCTTACACGCGATCCCTCAAAGATCAAGCCTAACGACAAGGTTAGGGCTGTAAAAGGGGACATGACTGACCCCGCACGCATGCGTGAAATTCTAAAAGAGACGAGAACGCTATTTCTGCTTAATGCAGCGGCTGCGGATGAATTAACTCAGGCCATGATGACTCTAGATCTGGCACGTGAAGCAGGTATTCAACGCATAGTTTATTTTTCAGTGAGCCAATGCGAGCTTTTCGTAGACGTCCCTCACTTCGCCTCCAAATACGCGATTGAACGGCTCATTACATCACAGGCCATTCCAGCAAGTATGATGCGAAGTGGCTACTTTATGCAGAATGATCTGGCCGTTATAGAAGCTGTAAAAAGTGGGATATATCCAACACCAATCGGGCAGCGTGGCGTCACAATGATCGATGCACGTGATATTGCCGATGCGATCACGATTGAGTTGCTTCGTAGAGATAGAACCGCTCACGCACTCCCTGCGACACAGATTGATCTTGTCGGCCCCGCAGCTCTCGGTGGAGATGATGTCGCGGCGATTTGGTCAGAGGTATCGCGCAAGCCTGTTCATTATAATGCAGTGGATCTTGAGACGTTCGAGCAGCAACTAGCAACGAGGCTGCCTGGATGGCTGGCACATGATTTGCGCGTGATGCTGCGTGGAGTTCAACATTTCGGTGTAATTCCCAGTGTTGAGAGCATTGCTATACTTGAGGGAGTTCTGGGGCGTCCCCTTAGAACTTATCGTGCTTTTGCAGAAGAAGTTTGGGCAGCACAGCCAGCTTGATGCCTCAGTGAATATTTTCGTGAATGAATAATACAAAGACGTATCCACTGATTCGTATGTGAATTGGCGAATAGCATCGGTTCTGATTCTCTTAATGGAGGGGAGGGGCTGCCTGATAACAAAGAGGTGAAGTTACAAGATGATTACTACGCTGCTGATCTGACGCGACATACGGCGCTTAGCTGGCACGCGAACGCTGCGTGGCAGCTTGTGGCCTTGACGGTAATGTTGTCAGCCCGCCAGTTCCATTTTGGTGCTGGCGGTTTCCGCAATAGCATGAAGCACAATCTGTGTCCCACCATGCAGACCTAGCCCTCCCATGATGAAGGCCACGATGATATCGGGCCATCCCGTGCCGGTACCGAAAACGCCCAGTGCGGCCAGCAGAACTGCCAGATTGCCGATGGCGTCATTGCGCGAGCAGATCCAGACCGAGCGCATGTTCGCGTCCCCACTGCGGAAGCGATACAGCATCAGGGCGACACCACCATTGGCCAGCAGCGCCAGAGCGCCGATCAGACCCATGGTTTCGGCATGCGGCAACGTACCTGACCAAGCATGCCACAGTGTGTTGCCTAGCACCCAGAGGGCGAAGACCAGCATGGTGCCCCCCTTGAGTAGGGCCGCCCGGCTACGCCACGCCAGCGCCATGCCCGTGACGGTGAGGCTGATGGCGTAATTGGCGGTGTCTCCTAAGAAGTCGAGCGCATCCGCTTGCAGGGAGGCGGAGTCGGCCATGACGCCGGCGATAATTTCGGTCAGGAAAAAACCGCCGTTGACGATCAGGGCGATCCAGAGTGCTCGGTGCCAGCGAGGGTCATCTTGACCGGTCGAGGGAGAGATGGAACTCGGGCAGCAGGAGTCATGACAGCAGGGCATGGCGGCACTCTCGTAAAAAAACGACGAGCACCCCATATCCACCCTGTAGTCACTACAGGGTCAAGAACTTCATGACGCAGACATATACGATCGGGGAACTTGGACGCCTGACGGATACGAAGGTCGAGACCGTCCGGTATTATGAACGCATCGGATTGCTGCCGCATCCACCCCGAAGCAGTGGCAATTATCGCGTTTATGATGGCGCGCATCTGGGGCGTCTGGGCTTTATCCGCCGGGCGCGTGAACTTGGCTTTCCGCTGGATCAGGTGCGGGAGTTACTGGAACTGGCCGGGCAGGAGGCCCGGTCCTGTGAACAGGTGGACGAACTTGTCCAGGCTCATGTCACGGATATCGAGCGCAGGATTCACGATCTGCAGACACTCCGACAGGAACTGACACAGCTTCTTGCGCAATGTCAGCATGGCAGAGTCGCCGAATGCCGGATCATCGAGGCGCTGCAGCCTCATGTAGACGGAAAGATAACGGCGTAACGTCGGGCTCCCCGTTGTCCGCGCTGCCGGTTGGGGCCAACGAGGCTGACCGCACGCCGGAAGGCCCCACCCGGAGAGATCGGGGGCGGGTTGTGACCTCTTTCCCCGTTCCGGCTGCGGGGACGATGGATGAGGGAGGCGATGGCCCTCTTCCTCGTCGGTGAACAGGTCGAAACAGCCGTGGCGAAGCAGGGAACGTCCAGCGGGCAACCGGCTGGCCAGCCTTCGTTGGAACGACGGGTCCATAGGATGCGGCCCGAACCGTTCGCAGCAGGGACGCGGCAGTCGGGGGCGGGTGTCTGGCCGTGATCTGTGCCACCCGCAGGGTAGACGCTCGCACCGGGCGAGCGCGATATTCTTCTGTGTCGCACGTTCCCCACCTGTCGGACCGGTCATGCCGGCATCGTCTCTCCATGGGGC
>NZ_BANE01000014.1 GCF_000964405.1 Novacetimonas hansenii JCM 7643 | reverse complement strand
AGGCGACGTCTTCTGAAGCTTTTTGGAAAAAGCTTCACCAAAAAAACTTTATAATTTCAGGATGTTATTGAGCCTGACTTTTCAAACAGCCTCTAAGACGACACCGCCTTTCGCAGGAAAATGCGGTGTCCATCCTTGTTGATGTTGGCTGTCGACAGGCGACATGGGCACCGCCCTTGCCTGCCCCTGTGCCGGTGCCGGTGCCGGTTCAGACCTCGACCCGGGCGCCCAGCACGGCGATGAACTGCGCCAGCCATGCCGGATGTGCGGGCCATGCGGGGGCCGTCACCAGCAGTCCATCGGTAATGGCCGCGTCAATCGCAATATCGGCAAATATCGCATCCGCCAGTTCGACATCGGGACGACAGGCGGGATAGGCCGAAACCTTCCGGCCCGAAATGATCCGTGCCGCCGCCAGCAACTGCGCCGCATGGCAGATCGCGGCAATCGGGCGATCCGCGAATGCACGCACCAGGTCAATCACCCGCGCATCCAGACGCAGATATTCCGGCGCACGACCACCGGGAATAATCAACCCGGCATAATCGGCATGCCGCACCTCGCTGAACGTGGCGGTCAGGGCGAAACGATGGCCGGGCTTTTCGCTGTAGGTCTGCGCACCCTCAAAATCATGAATGGCGGTCAGGACATGATCGCCCTTTTCCTTGTCCGGGCAGACGGCATCGACCTGATAACCAAGCATGCCAAGCGCCTGATAGGGGACCATGACCTCATAGTCCTCTACATAATCACCAGCCAGGAGAAGGAGTTTTTTCGCCATTTCAGAAGCGTCTTTCCTTAAGAAACCGTTTCAAAACAATCTATTGGTGGCAAAGAACACAACTGTCCGGGCGCTGATTTTTCCCAAAAGGCGACACGTTATGTGCTGCATTTTGAAAAAAGCGTCACCAAGGACGTTTGCGGGTTCGCAGCCATGCCATAGGCATCATGGGCATCATGGGCATCATGGGCATCATGGACCTGCCTGCGCCCACGCACACCGTCAGCCGTGTGCCATCAATCGTGCGCAGGGGGCAGATGTTCACGCAGGCGCGGCATCAGTTCAACAAAATTGCAGGGCACATGGCGACTGTCGAGCTGCCAGACAAGGATATCGTCCCACCCGTCACGCACCGCCCCCGTGGAA
Source organism: Novacetimonas hansenii JCM 7643 (assembly GCF_000964405.1). Taxonomy (GTDB): domain Bacteria; phylum Pseudomonadota; class Alphaproteobacteria; order Acetobacterales; family Acetobacteraceae; genus Novacetimonas; species Novacetimonas hansenii. The sequence goes on along the minus strand of NZ_BANE01000014.1, from coordinate 7,868 downwards.
CCGGGCAGCGCGAACAGGTACGTCCCGCCCGCCACCCCCGCCAGGGCCCGCGACTGGATGGTGGAGGTTCCGATCTTTTGATAGGACAGCATGCGGAACAGTTCGCCAAACCCCTCGATCCGCTTGTCGATGACACGTTCGAACGCCTCTGGCGTTACGTCACGGCCCGTGACGCCGGTGCCGCCGGTGGAAATCACGGCATCGACCTGCGGATCGGCAATCCATTGCGACAGGCGCGCCGCGATCGCATCGGCGTCGTCACGTTCGATCGCACGGTCGGCCACGTGATGGCCGGCAGCAGTGATCCGGTCGGCCAGGATCCCGCCGGAACGGTCATCCGCCAGCGTACGGGTGTCAGAGACGGTCAGCACCGCAATGCGGACCGGCAGGAAGGGCTTGTTCATATCCAATCGAGACATGACGCGATCTTCGCCCCTGCGCATACCATTCGTCAACGTTGACCTGCCACCCTGACGGGGCGGGCACGAAGGAATGACCACAGGAACGACCTGCAGGGAACGTCTTTCAGGGAACGACCATCAGGGGGCCTGCGTCATAACATCGCGAAAACATGAACGTGAAGGCCACCCTATAGAAAGGGTTAAAGTGGAAGTCTAAAATAACTTTATTCAATATTTGTGCATCGCACAAAAAAATTACCGCCTTTGTAACAGCGCAATATTTTTAAATTTCAGGAGTTGCGGAGAAATATGCGTCATATTATTGCATACTAAATAAATGTTCATAAAATCTATTGTCCAAGGTTCATCTTCAATATGAAATATGCTACGAATGCGCGGATGATCAGGATAATTCCACCCTTTCTTGCCCCTATCGTGCTGTCTTTTCTTGCGCTTATCGCCGTCCGGGACCCGGCCTTTGCACAGGCCATACCCGGTGACGCCATGGGTGGGATTGGCACCCAGCCGATGATGGCCGCCAACGCACGCCGCACGGACTCCGCCTGGGCGCAGGACCCGGGCCAGTTCTTCAGCGCCCCATATGGCGACCAGCACTTCTTCGGAAGCTGGCTGGGCCTGCAGCCATGGCTGGTGCGTCACGGCATCCATATCGCCGCGGACGAGCATGAAGAACTGGCCGGGAACTTTCGCGGGGGGGCAAAGCAGGGCGTGACCGACGCCGGGCAGACGGGCGTGGAAATCGACATCGACTGGAACCGGTTGGCGGGGGTAAAAAATTTCTGGACCCATACCATGATCGTCAACGGCCATGGGCAGAACCTCAGTACACAATATATCCACGATTCCCTTGGTGGCGTGCAGCAGATCTATGGCGCACGTGGTAATGTCGTGGCGCATCTTGTCTATATGTATGCGGAACAGTCATTGTTTCATAACCGCCTCGACATCAGTGCGGGGTGGATTCCGGTCGGCAGCTTCTTTGCTGCGTCACCGCTGTTCTGTAACTTCATGAACGTGTCGATCTGCGGCAATCCCGCGCCGGGCAAGTATGTTCCGGGTGGCCGCGACTGGCCTTCGGGTAACCTTGGCGTGGTGATGCGTGTCATGCCGACGGTCGATACCTATATCATGGCGTCGATGTTCGCCGTCTCGCCACATTCGTTCAATGGCGGTATCTCGGGCTGGGCCTGGGCGCAAAGCGGGCTTGGCCACTTCTCCACCCCGGTGGAAATCGGCTGGCTGCCGGAATTCGGCCGCCATCACCTCGCCGGTCATTACAAGGCGGGATATGGCTATGACAATTCGCAGTATAATGACCTGTTCGAGGACATCGACGGCAATTCGGCGGTCATCACGGGTCGCCCCTTCCGCAAGCAATCAGGGGTAAGCACCGCATGGTTCCAGGCGGACCAGATGTTCGTGCGCAATGGCAAGGGCCCGACGAATGGCCTGATCGGCATGGCGGGGTATATGTATACCTCCGGCAAGGTTTCGGCCATGAAGCAGCATGTGTGGGCGGGCATGATCGAAACCGGCGCGAAATGGGGCCGTCCGCTCGATACCGTGGGCGCGATGTTCCATTATTTCGAAATGAGCCGATCTTCGGTATTGCAGCAGGAAGCCTCCATGCTGACGGGACGGCCGCTGCTGTCGAACCAGTGGGGACAGGCCTGGGGCATCCAGACGCATGAGGATGTGTACGAACTGTTTTACAACATCCATGCGGCGCGCGGCATGAGCTTCCAGCCCGATTTCCAGTATATCAACCGTCCGGGCGGCACCACGACATATCACGATGCCGCCGTGATGGCGTTGCAGTTCAACTGCATCCTGTAAACGTCCCCCATCGCGGTTATGCGCACAAAGCTGTAGGAAAGGCGGCATCATGACCGATGCCGCCTTTCCCATATCCGACGCGGGCGATCACGACATGCTCGCCCATGCCGCCATGGCCCTGTATCCCCCGACTGAACGCGGGGTGCCACGGCTGTTATGCCTGTCAGAAAATGCCACCTACCGCATTGACCTGCCGGACGGGGGACGACGTGTCCTGCGTATCCACCGCCCCGGCTACCACGATGCGACAGAAATCCGCAGTGAACTGGCATGGCTCGACAGTCTGCATGCCACCGGGCTGCCGGTGCCGCGTGCCGTGCAGGCGATGGATGGGGAACGGCTGCATCGTATGACCCTGCCCGGCATGACGGGACGGCACGTGGTCATGTTCAACTGGATCGACGGTACGGAACCCACACCGGATATCGCACCCGACAGCTTCGCACGCCTTGGCCGCATGACCGCGCACCTGCACCGCCACAGTCGCGCATGGCAACGACCCGCAGGTTTCCGGCGTAAATCATGGACGCATGCCACCATGGTCGGGCCACAGGCCCCATGGGGACAATGGCAGGCCGCGCACGGGCTGGATGATGCGGCGCGCGACATGATTACCCATGCGATGGCGCGGGTTGGTGCTGAACTTACGGCCTATGGCCATGGTGCGGCACGGTTTGGCTTGATCCATGCGGACCTGCGGCTGGCCAACCTGCTGATCGCGGGGGGGAAGACACACATCATTGATTTCGATGATTGCGGCTTCAGCTGGTTCATGCAGGACCTTGCCGCGGCCCTCAGTTTTTTCGAGGACCATCCCCGCATGCCCCATTGGGTCGCGCACTGGTTGCGGGGATATAATACCATCGCCAGCGTGACGCAGGCCGACCTGTCGATCCTGCCCGCATTGATCGCGCAACGCCGGATTCAGCTTCTGGCATGGGGGGCGTCACACGCCCAGACGGCACAGGTGCAAGGCCTTGGCCCGCAATGGAACGCACGGTGCGTCACATTATGCCGCGATTACCTCGACGGGTGCCTTGCACGCCGCATCGGGGTGTAAAAACCGGCAGGGAAACGCCCCCTGCCCTGCCCCCTATGGGGGAAATGGCGCTATGCCGTATCGGAGAATGGCTGACCCGGTCATATCATGCGGGCATATCACCCGATCGTATCGTCAGGAACGCTTCGCCGGCAGTCATCACGCACAACCATGATCCATGTCATTCCCCCGTGCCACCATGGATGATATCCACATGCCACAGGATATATGGCGGGGCGGGATCAGGCCTGTTCGGCAACACAATCCAGCGTGCGGGCATAATCAAGCAGCGCGCGGCGGTGGCTGAGGTGGATGGAGCGTACATTCTGCGAACGGGCCGTCGTGTCATCGGACGACAGGACGGGCGCTGCGGAATGGGACGCACCCTTTATAAGCGTATCAGTCACTGAAGGCATCGTTTCGTATTCCGTAAACTGTGCCGAAGCAGGGGCATCGCGACAGTGAGTCGTCGCAATCAATGAATTATTACCTAATCGTCATATATGACCAGATTGAGGCAGCAAGGCCATAGTTTGAATTTATATACAGCTTTCTGATCACTTTTTCGTTTACTCCCTCCCCCACCCTTCCCGCTACCTTGTGACATGACGAAGGTGGGTGATAATCGCGGCCATGCGCTTTGTTCACACATCCGACTGGCAGGTTGGCAAGGTCTTTCGCTTTGCCGATGACGACACGCAATCCGTCCTGCAGGACCAGCGGCTGGAGGTTATCGGCAGGATCGGCCGCCTTGCCCGCGACCAGGGCGCAAGCGCGATTGTCGTGGCAGGCGACATCTACGACCATGAAATCCCGGTGGACCGCACCCTGCGCCAGCCCATCGAACGGATGCGACAGTTCCCAGACCTGTGCTGGCATCTGATCGCGGGCAATCATGACCCCAACGTGCCCGGCGGCATCTGGGACCGGCTGCATGCCATCGGCCTGCCGGACAATGTGCGCGCCCACCTTGACGGCGGGCCCGCCGCCATGGACCCGCACGGCACGGCCTGGGTCATTCCTGGTGGCCTCAAACGCCGCCATGTCGCAACAGACCCGACGGCGGAAATGGATTCGGCCGAAACGCCGCCCGGGGTCATCCGCGTCGGTCTGGCGCATGGATCGGTGCGCGATTTCGGCGGTGACGAGGCACAGAACCGTATCGCCATCGACCGTGCCCGTCGCGCGGGGCTGTCCTACCTCGCCCTTGGGGACTGGCACGGGACGCAATGCATCGACGACCGCACATGGTATAGCGGCACCCCGGAAATCGACGGTTTCGACCGGGGGGGCGATGGCGGTGGGCATGCCCTTGTGGTGGACCTTGCCGGTCCCAACGCCCGGCCGGAGGTTACGTCCCATCGCGTGGGCCGCTTTGTCTGGCATCGCGATACGGCCACCCTGACGGGGGCGCAGGACATCACCGCACTGGAACATCGCCTGCGCAATATCGACCCGCAGGAGGCAGGTCGCGTACTTGTATGGCTGTCAGTGCGCGGTGCGCTCCCGCTGGAGGGGTTGCAGACCTATCAGGATATGCTCGACGCGCTGGGGTCGGCCCTGCGGCTGCTGCGTGTCGATGGGGAACCGACCCTGCTGGCGGATGCGGATGACCTGGACCTGTTCGGCACCGGGGCGGTACGCACTGCCGCCACCATCCTGTCGGAACGCGCGGGCCAGGGCGACCCGGCGCAACGTGACATCGCCACTGCCGCCCTGCGCCGCCTTGCGCTGATGGTGCATGGGCAGAAGGGGAACACGCCATGATCCTGCATGGGATGGAGGTCGCGCACCTGCGCAAATTCGTCACGCCGACGCGCCTGTGCGGTCTGGGGCCGGGGCTGAACGTGCTGGCCGCGCGCAATGAATTCGGCAAATCCACGCTGCTGGCGGCGCTGCGTGCGGCGTTCATGTGGCGTTATAACAGCACGAACAGGCTCATCAAGGAACTGCGCCCCTTGGCCGATCAGGGCGCGGGGCCCAGCGTGCATGTGGATTTCAGTATCAACGACATCCAGTGCCACCTTGAAAAACGCTTCCTGTCGCGCGCAGCCATGAGCCTGCGGGTCGGGGAAGCGACGTTCGCAAATGCAGATGCAGAAGAAAAGCTGCATGAAATCATGGGGCTGGAATCACAGGGGCGGGGCGAGGCCTGCGGCATCTGGAATGCGCTGTGGGTTGCACAGGGCGACAGCCTGAAACAGCCCGAACTGACGGGCCGGGCCGGCACATCCCTGACCGCCTGCCTTGAGGGGGAGCTTGGCAACATCACCGGCGGGGCGGAGGCGACGCGGTTTCTGGCGATGGTGCGTGATGAACGCGCCCTCCTGCTTGATGGGCGCGGCCATCCAAAAGGGCGGTATAAAACCGCCATCACGGAAGAAGACGCCGCCTGCGCGGAGATCACGCGCCTGCGCGAACGTCGCCGCATGCTCGAAGACGATATAGAAAGTCTGGCGGAACAGCGTCGGCTGCTGCACCATGCCGATGACGCCACCCGGCATGAACAGGAAACCACCGACCTGGCACAGGCCCGGCGCGAACGCGACCGCCTGCACCAGCACGCCGCGCGCCTGAAGGCCGCACAGGCAGAAGTACGGCTTGCGCAGGGGGGCGTGACCCTTGCGCAAGAAAATATCGCCAGCCGCGCGAAGATGGAGGCCGAACGCCAGCACCTGTGCACGGTCGTGGACGACCTGCGCACGGCGATGGACACCGCGCAGCAACGCCACGAACGCGCCGAACAGGCCACCACGGCACGTCAGCACGACCTTGAACACGCCATGGCGGCCCAACGCGCGGCACAGGATATGCACCGCCGTGTCAGCAGGCGCGAACAGGCCAGCATATGGCGACGCGAACATACCGACGCCACCACCCTTGTCACACGGCTGGAACATGCGGCGCAGCAGGTGGCGCAGGCCGAACTTCACCTTGCGACCTTGCATGTCGATGACGCCATGATGGACCGCCTGCGCCAGGCGGAGCGGGCAGCCGACCACGCCTGCGCGCGTTACAGCGAACAGGCGACCCGCATCGAATTCCACCTGCCCCCCGATACCGCACGCCAGATCAGCATCGACGGCGTCGCATTATCGGGCACGCACCTGGAAATCACGTCGGCCACCACCTTACGAATCGCGGGAATTGGCGATATCCGCATCACACCACCGGGCGATGGCGACCATGCACAGGCCCTGCATGCCCGTACACAAACGCGCGAGGCGCTGACCGCCCTGCTGACGCAGGCAGGATGCGTGGACATGGCCGGGGCGATGGACATCCATGCGGCCTGGCGGCAGGCCGGACGTGCTGTCAGCGAAGCCCGCACGATGCAGGCCCACCTGCTGCCAACCGATATGCCGGACCCGGCGGCGGCGCTGGCGGCGGCAAAGGCGCGGGTCATGGAACGCGACCGGCTGCTCGCCAGTATCGCGCAGGATCCCGATGCCGCCACACTCCCCCCCATGGCAGAGGTGCAGGAGGCCGTCAGCGCCGCCGAAACACGGGTGGAACGTGCGCGCGCCGCCCTGCTGGCCCCCGATGGCGAAGCCCGGCAGGCGCGCGACCTGCTGACGCGCCATCGCACGGAACTGGAACAGGCGCACCAGCAGCTTGAACGCCTGACGCTGGAACTGACACGCGACCGCGTGGCACGCCCTGATGCCGCCCTCGCCACCCAGCATCAGCAGGCACAGGCCACCCGTGATACCGCCGAAAGCGCCCTGCGCGCATGCGAGGCCGATCGCCCCGAAGAGGACGAAGCCATGGTGGATGCCCGCATCAGCCGCCTTGAACGCACGCTGGAGGAGCGGCGCACACGTGTGGGGGAACTGCGCCAGGCGATCGCCGCCCTGTCAAGCCGTATCGAAAGCGCAGAGGGCGACGGGCTGGACGAACGGATCGCGGGACATGAACGCCTGCGCGACGGGCATGCGCGTGAACGCGCCGAATGTGCGCGGCAGGTGGAGATCCTGACCCTGCTGGCCGATACGCTGGCAACGACGGCGCGCACTGCGACGGAACAGTACCTCGCCCCCCTGACGCGCGCGATGGAACCGGCCCTGCGCGGGCTGTTCCCCCGGGCGCAGGTAACATTGGGGGCCGATTTCTCGATCACCGGGATCACGCGTACCACGACAGAGGAATTTGCCGACCTGTCCGATGGCACCCGTGAACAGATCGCGGTGCTGGCGCGTCTGGGCATGGCGGACCTGCTGCATACACGCGGGCAGCAGGCGATGGTGGTCCTGGATGATGCGCTGACATTTTCCGACAGCGGACGCATGGAACAGATGTTTGATATCCTGACCGAAATATCGCGCCGTGTGCAGATCATCATCCTGACATGCCGGTCCGAACAGTTCGCAGGGCTGGGCGCACGACGACTGAGCGTGGAAGCCGTAGAGCAGGCCTTGCCGCTGTAACCATACAGGACCATGCAGGCGTTTCTGAATTGCGAAGGTCCATGAAACGCCACCTTAGAAATTGTTTGAAAACAACCCATTGATAAAAAATAAAAGTTTTTGGGTGCTGCCTTTTTTCAAAAAGGCAGCGTCTTCTGAAGCTTT
>NZ_BANE01000015.1 GCF_000964405.1 Novacetimonas hansenii JCM 7643 | reverse complement strand
TAGAAAAAGCTTCACCAAAAACCTTTATAATTTCAGGATGTTATTAAGCCTGACTGTTTTAAACAGCCTGCTAAAGCTTCGATAAAATATTGCCGGTCTGTGCAAGGGTAACATCTGAAACATTTATTATTCAGGCTTTACCATGTCGGTTTTTTCAAATGTTCTGACATGAAGGAAAGGCGTCCCGTACTGGTCGGGATGCCTTCCTTTTTTATGTCCCCTCACTCTGGCGTGGCAGGTGCGTCAGTCCAGCCCCGCAATTCGTTGCGGATAAGCGTTTCAAGCATATCAATCGCAACCGGGGCGTTGTTCAGGCAGGGGATCAGTGTCAGTTCTTCGCCCCCAGCCTTAAGGAAGGCTTCACGCACTTCATTGCCGATTTCATCCAGCGTTTCGATACAGTCAGAGACAAAGCCCGGCATGATGACCGCGATCCGTGTCACGCCCTGTGCGGGCAGGGATTCGATATACGGCGCGGTATAGGGTTCCAGCCATTTGGCCGGGCCGAAACGGGACTGATACGTCAACGGCATCGTATCCGCATCATATCCCGTGGCAGTGCGCAGGGCTGCGATCGTGCGTTCGCAGTCGGCGGGATAATGGTCGCCTTTTTCCACATACTGTTTGGGCAGGCCATGAAAGGATGCGACGATTTTCTGTGGCGCGACGGGCAATGTCGCAAGATGTTCGCGCACCCGCGCCGCAAGCGCGGCGATATAGGCCGGATGATCGGGAAAGGGCGGTAGCGTGCGTGTCGCCGGCTGGTTGCGCAGGCGCATTAACGCGCGAAATGCCTGGTCGTTGGCCGTGGCGGTGGTTGTGGCGCTGTATTGCGGGTAAAGTGGCGCGATAAGGATACGATCGCATCCCTGCCGGATCAGGTCATGCAGCGCGCTGGCGGTTGTGGGGGTGCCATAGCGCATGCCCCATGCCACCCTGATTCCATCGGGGGCCAGCCGTGCGGCCAACCCTTCGGCCTGATCGCGGGTATAGGTACGCAGCGGGCTTTCATCACGGTCGGTGTGCCAGATACGCTGGTATGCGGCGCCTGTCTTGCGCGGGCGGAAGGTCAGCACGATCGCATTGAGGATCGGCTTCCAGATCAGGGGATTCGCCTCGATGATGCGGCGGTCCGACAGGAACTCCCCCAGATAGCGGCGAATGGCCGCATATCCCGTCCCATCAGGGGTTCCGAGGTTGCTCAGAAGGACGCCCACCCGAGGCGTGTGGGGCGGTGAATCCCGATGGATGGTTATGAATGTCATGGGGGTATTATGCTACAGGAGGAAACGTCTTTATGCAAAAGCCTGCGTCAGGAATATCCTGCGGAATATGGCGGCATTCCTTGGGTGGTTCTGTCCAACGGTTTCAGGATGCCGTCGCCCTGCGTGGGGCTGTTTCCAGATCCCCTTGTGATAGGCAATGACAAACCTTAAGGGTGCCGCCTTTTGATCGAAAAAGACGGCGTTTTCTGAAGCTTTTTAGAAAAAGCTTCAGAAAAAACCTTTATAATTTCAGTGTGTTGTCGCGCCTGACTTTTCAAACAGCCTCATTAGGAAACTGCGCAAGAATTCTGTGATTTCAGGGGCGGGATCAGCGTCGGTTGCGGACACGGACCGGCTGGGCCTGTGGGGCGAGGCCCCTGGCGCGCACAAGGTGAAGTGCTGCGGCCACACCCACGGAAAGGGCGAGCATAAACGGTGAAAGAAGCTGGACAACGGTCATGATACGGTCCCTTTCCACATCGCGGTTTTTCAGTGAACCGCGATGGGTGTGTCCGCGTCAATGAAAAAAGTGCCATCCATGGGTGGCCCGTACATTCGTTTCATTCCACGCACTCCTGCGCCAGCGCAATACACTTGCGCATCAGGGAGGCGATACCCATTTGTTCCAGCCGCACCACAGGAAAAACCAGCCCGCCATCACGCGCGATGGCGTTGGTGAAGCGTGTAACATGCGCCGCATAGACATCGACGATCAGTGTGAAATGGGTAAAGACATGCTTTACCTCCCCCACATGACGCCAGTGGGGGGCAGGCCGTCCCGGCGGGGCATGGCGCAGGCCTTCGTCGCGCGACCAGCGTTCGGCCCGCCATTGCGGCCCCGGCAGGCCCAGTGTGCCGCCAAGCAGGCCGCTTTCCTCGCGCCGGTGCAACAGCAGGTGGTCACTGGCGTCGGTCATGTAAAAATGGATGCCGTACCTGGTGGGACGCGGGGCCTTTGGGATTTTGCGCGGCAGGGTGGCGGCGATTCCCTCCCGCAGTCCCGCGCATGCGCCCTGCCACGGGCACAGCGCGCATGCCGGCGCGCGTGGCGTGCAGATCCCCGCGCCAAGGTCAAACAGGGCCTGTGCGAAATCCGATGGGCGGTCATGCGCCAGCGGATCATCATTCAGGTGCGTCGCCTGTCGTGCGATGGCGGGGCGCGCGCGTGGCAACGGGTCGGTCATGGCGAACAGGCGCGTGGTGACACGTTCGACATTGCCATCAACCGGCACAACGGGACGGGCGAACGCGATTGCGGCGATCGCGGCGGCGGTATAGGGGCCAATTCCCGGCAATGTGCGCAGCCCCTCCACCGTGTCGGGGAATCGTCCATCCATATCGCGCACCACCATCTGTGCGCAGGCATGCAGGTTTCGCGCCCTGGCATAGTAGCCGAGTCCCGCCCACGCCCCCATAACGGTATCCTGGTCCGCACGGGCAAGGTCGCGCACGGTCGGGAACAGGTGTGTGAAGCGTTTGAAATAGGGGATGACGGCAGTGACCGTCGTCTGCTGCAGCATGATTTCGCTGAGCCAGACATGATACGGATTTGCGGTTTGCCCCGGCAGGGCACGCCATGGCAGGGTGCGGCGATGCCGGTCATACCAGCGCAACAGTTCGGCAGCAGAAGGTGACGCAGAAGGTGACACAGGGCCGCTTATGACGAAGGAACCGACACGGGGCAAGCGAAAGAACGCCGCCAGTGCCCCCCAGCCCGCATCGGCCGGGTCCACCCGCGCCACACCGCAGGCGGAGGCCCCGTACCGTGCCCGCCGGTTGCGCAGTCTTGGCGCATTGATGCCGGGCGTGACCCGTCCCGCCTTTCGCAAGCAGTCGCCCGCCGCCGTGCAGGTGATGCTGGACTGGCCTGATATCGTGGGGCCGGAACTGGCCCGTGCGACGGTTCCGCGCCGCCTGTCGGCCGGGACGTTGACGGTGGCATGCGTCGGGCCCGTCGCGACAGAGTTGCAGCATCTGGCCCCCGTCGTGATCGCGCGGATCAACGGCGTGTGTGGTGCGGGTGTCGTCAGCAGGCTGAAGATGTTGCAGGACATTACCCTTCGTCCCACCCCGCCGCCGCCTCGCCCGCGTCCGGTGCCTGTGCCGGTGGTGATCGGGGACATGCCCGAAGGACCGCTGCGCGATGCGCTGTCACGTCTGGGGGGATGGGTGGAGCAGCGCGGCACGGCACATCGCGAAGGCGTGGCTAGGGGCGGCATTGTGAAACCGCGCGGCGGTATTACATAATGATGGCGGGCGGCCATGAAACCGTCGCGAAAAGGACGCTTTTGCAGGACATGAACGCGCACGCACCGCCGGGATGGTCCCGACAGGGGCGTGGAGCATGCCCGCAGCAGGGGTAATGCGTCACCACCCGCAAAAGGGGTGATGAAGAAAAAGGATCTGGGTCGATGCGCAGGATTGCAATGGTGCTGGCGGTGTCGCTTGGACTGGTCAGCGTATTGCCGGCGCCGTCCGCCTATGCCTGGCATGGTGGCGGTGGCTGGCATGGTGGTGGCTGGGGCGGCGGTTGGCGCGGCGGCGGCTGGGGTTGGGGCTGGGGCGGTTTCGGTGCGGGGATGATGGCCGGGGCGATGATGGGGCGCGCGTTTTCACCCTATCGCTATTATGGCTATCCCTATCCTTACCCTGTCTACAGGTATCCCGCGCCCTATCCTTATTATGCCTATCCGCCGCCGCCCCCTCCACCACCACCGGTTTACGGCTATCCCTATCCCTGAGGGCGTTTTTGCGGGCCGACCGGTGACAAGGATATGGCAAAGATTTCCAGGCGTTGCCTTTATTTCTGGAAAGGCAACGCCTTTGATCGGGTGGATTGTCCGAAAAACAGGCCAGGTTCCTGGATGCGGGTTTTTCTGAAAATCAATATTATGGAACAGTTTTTGAGAGACTGCCTGAAAAGTCAGGCTTGATAACACACTGAAATTATAAAGGTTTTTGGTGAAGCTTTTTGCAAAAAGCTTCAGAAGACGCTGCCTTTTTCGATCAAAAGGCAGCACCCAAAAACTTTTGTTTTTTATCAATGACCTGTTTTCAAACACTCTCTTAAAAAAGATCCCCAAAATATTTTATGATTCCATAGGGGATGCTGGCCGTGCGTTTTCAAACGGCGTTCATCAATGTATGCTGTTTTCCAGATGTTTTTGTGCATAAAGCCTCGGCCACATCGCGGTTGTGAAACAAAGGCGAGCGTGGAAACATGTGTCCCTCAGGTCGCGCCTGTCGTGCGGTGGACGCCATGTGCTGATGCGATGAAGGCGCGGATCAGGGCAGGGGATTTCACCCCCGGCGCGCTTTCCACGCCGGAGGAGACGTCAACCGCAGGTGCGTCGCTGCGCATGATGGCGTGTGCCACGTTATCGGGGTTCAGGCCACCGGCCAGCATCCAGGCAACGGGGGGCCGCCATCCATGTGTCAGGCCCCAGTCAAGGCATACGGCATTACCGCCGGGGCGCGTGCTGCCTGCTGGCGCGCGGGATTCGATGACAAGCCCGTCAAGCCCGGTATCGTGGGGCAGGTCGGCGCGCGTTGCGACCCCGACCGCCCGCCATACCGGCAGGCCAAAGCGCGCACGGATTTCCATGGCGCGCGGTTCGGGGGCATAGACCTGCAAACCGTCAAGCGTGACCGTGCCAAGGACATGTTCGATATCCGCATCCGTCGGCTTTACGAACAGGCCAATCCGCCCCGGCCCGCCAGTGGGCACCCGTGCCGCCAATGTCGCGGCCATTGTGGGGGTGATGTTGCGCGGCGAGGGGCCAAAAAATACGAATCCGACCCAACGGGCACCGCCATCCATCGCGGCATCCAGTGCCGCGCGATCGGTAATGCCGCAGATCTTGACCCCGACCGTCATGGTCAGGCCGACAGTTCCGCCGCGATGGCCGCCGCCGCCGCCGCCGGGTCGGGCGCGCGGGTGATGGGACGCCCCACCACGATCCAGTCCGCGCCTGCCGCGTGGGCCTGTGCCGGGGTCATGATGCGTTTCTGATCGCCCACCGCACTGCCTGCGGGACGGATACCGGGCACCACCAATACCGGTTCATCACCCAGTGCCGCGCGCAGCAGGCGGATTTCGTGGGGGGAGCAGATCAGCCCGTCTGCCCCGGCCGACACCGCAAGGCGGCCCAGCCGCACCACCTGGTCCGCCACATCCGACTCGACCCCGGTTTCATGCAGGGCGTCGTCATCAAGGCTTGTCAGTACTGTCACCGCCAGCAGCAGCGGGCGTTCCCCTTCGGCAAAGGTCTCGTCAATCGCCCGGCGCGCGGCAGCCACCATGGCCCGTCCGCCCGATGCATGGATCGTCAGCATCGCCGGGCGCACCCGCGCCAGGCTGCCGATGGCTGACGCCACGGTGTTGGGGATGTCATGCAGCTTCAGGTCAAGGAACAGCGGCCTTGTGCCTGCGACCTCGCGCACGGCCTCAAGCCCCTGTGCATAGGTAAACTCCAGCCCCAGCTTGACCATGGGTGACGCATGCGCGGTCGCGTCACGCCATGCGATGGCCTGGCCACTGTCCTTGGTGTCGAGCGAGACAATCAGGCGGGTCTGGCGGGGCTGGCGTGTATGGCCTGCGGGCATGGGGTCAGGTCCTGTTTTCGTCGTGGGGCGGGGCAGGGATGGTGGGGGTGGGCGCCTGCGTAATTGTAATCTGTGGCTGCGCAGGGGCGATGGGTGCGGCAGCATATGCGGATGGGGGAGTGGCCGTTGCGGCCATCGCGGCATTGGCCGCAAGGCTTGCACGCAGGGTTGCCGTTTCGGTCTCCAGCGTGCGGACCTGCTGTTCCGCCTTGCGGGCGCGGCGGATCTGTCCCAACGTCCCGATCCATGCGCAGACATAACCCAGCGCATAGAATACTGCCCCCGTCACCAGCGCCAGTACGCCGGGGGAGGAGTCCCATTTCAGTTCCAGCCATGTCATGGGGGTCGAGCCCTGGTTGCAGGCAGCCAGGATAATGAGCCCGAGCACGAACGGCAGCGTGATGAACAGACGGATCATGATGCGCTTCCCTAGCGTCAAGGATTTTCCCCTGCAAGGAAAACCCTGTCGGGGCAGTATGGTCACGATGTTTGTGACAGCATGAAAGCTTGATCCCGCTGGTGCAACATGATGTCGTGGATGACCGGATTGCCACAAACGCGCGGCGGAAAGGGGCGGGATGGGAAAAGTCATTGCCTTTGGTGCCGCCACCCGGCGGGATGACGCGATGTGGGGCGTGGTTGCGACCCTGGGTCGGCGCATGCGTGTCGCAAGCCTGTATGCCACGCGGCAGGCGGCGTTGGCGGATTGCGAATGGCGGATGCAGCAGGTCGCGGCCTATCGTGCGTTCCTGCGGCAGTCGGGGCAGCCTGCGCCGGTTTATGATATCCGCCCCGTGCGCCGTGCGGACCTGCCGCGCGGATGGCGTCCGCTGCCGGCGCTGGGCTTCCTGCGGGGACAGTTCTTCTGAATGTGGCATAACTGGATGCGGCATAACGTGGCATATGGTGTGTTGTGCCCGTCCCCCCGTCCCCCCGTCGTCCCATAGGGTATGACCGGTCAGTCCCCTGGCGGGATTGCATTTTCACCGCATCATTCGCACAGTCGCGCGCGTTGCGCCCGATGGGGCGCCCCCGACACGCCATCCAGAACCAAAGCAGCCAAGGACCGAGAGACTGATGACCGAAATTCCCAGTGACCTGACGCCTGTGCTCGATCAGGTTGATCGCGCCCTTGACGATAGCCTGTCGCGCCTGTTCGGTCTGCTGCGTATTCCCAGTGTCTCCACCCGGCCTGAACATGCGGGTGACTGCCGTGCGGCGGCGCAATGGCTGTGCCAGGAGCTGGAGGGAATCGGTTTTTCCGCGCGCCTGTGTGAAACGCCGGGCCATCCGGTGGTGGTCGCCCATGACCGCACCCCGCCACAGGGACCGCATGTCCTGTTTTATGGCCATTACGATGTGCAGCCGGTTGATCCGTTGAACCTGTGGCACAGCGACCCGTTCGAACCGACCATGGTGACGCGCGATGATGGTGCGCGCCAGATCGTCGCGCGCGGTGCGTCCGATGACAAGGGACAGGTCATGACCTTCATTGAGGCCCTGCGCGCCATCCGTGCGACGCATGGTACGATGCCGGTGCGCATCTCCCTCGTCATCGAGGGGGAGGAGGAAAGCGGTGGTCCCAACCTCGTGCCGTTCCTGACGGCGCACCGCGATGAACTCGCCGCTGATATCGGTCTGATCTGCGATACCGGCATGCTGGGCGCGACACCTGCCATCACGACTGCCCTGCGTGGCATGGTGGGGGAGGAAGTGACCCTGAAATGCGCCACGCGCGACCTGCATTCGGGCATTTACGGCAATGCCGCGCGCAACCCGATCGAATTGCTGTGCACGATCCTGTCTTCTGTGCGTGATCGTGAAAGTGGTCGCGTCACGTTGCCGGGATTTTATGACGGTGTGCGTGAACCTGCCCCCGAACTGCGCCAGCGCTGGCGCGAGATCGCGCCTGATGACGCGACCTTCCTTGGCGAAGTTGGCCTGTCGCACCCTGCGGGGGAGACGGGATACACCGCCATAGAGCAGACATGGTGCCGTCCGAGTTTCGAGATCAATGGCATTTGCGGTGGCTATACCGGTGAAGGGTTCAAGACGGTCCTGCCTGCGATGGCGTCGGCCAAGGTGTCGTTCCGTCTGGTCGCAGGGCAGGACCCGGTGCGCGTGCGCGAAAGTTTCTGCAGCCATGTGCGTGCCGCCCTGCCGGCGGATTGCACCGTGGAATTCACCCCCCATGGCGGGTCGGGCGCGTGCGTCGTGGCCGATGACGCCACCGGCCTGCGCCCGGCCCTTGCGGCGCTGGGCGCGGAATGGGGCATGCCTGCCGTCACCATCGGTTGTGGCGGTTCCATCCCCGTTGCTGCCGATATGCGCAATATCCTTGGCATGTCGGCGCTGCTGATCGGGTTTGCGCATGATGATGACCGCGCCCATTCCCCGGACGAGAAATATGACCTCGTCTCCTTTCACAAGGGCATCCGGTCGTGGGTGCGCATCCTGCACGCCTTTGCGGCGGCCTGAACTTAGAGATTGTTTGAAAACAAACCATTGATAAAAAACAGGAAAAGT
>NZ_BANE01000016.1 GCF_000964405.1 Novacetimonas hansenii JCM 7643 | reverse complement strand
AAGCTTTTTAGAAAAAGCTTCACCAAAAATCTTTATAATTTCAGTATGTTATCAAGGCTGACGTTTCAAACAGTCTTTTAGGAAAAACTTCACAAAAACCGTTATGATTTCAGGATATTATTAAGCCTGATGTTTCAGGCAGCTATCCCAGATAGCTATCCCATACAGGGGGGGTACCATCATCCGTGACAGGACCGCCCCGCATGTCAATGATGGCAGTGCCCATGCGATGGGGGACGGCGTCCCATCCCCCATCGGCGCCCATATCCCACCCCCGCACCAGTTGCAGCAATCAGCGGCGGGCGGGCTGTGCCCTGTGTGGCAAGGCATCACGCAAGGTCGCGGCGGCGCGGTCCATCATGCGGGTGAACAGCCGTGGCGTATCCAGCCCCTGCGCCAGCATCAGCGCGCCATGGATGGCGGCGATGGTGTCTTCGGCAAGGTAGGTCGCCTGTCCCCCCGTCACCCCCGCGCGACGCAGCATGTTGCGCAGCGCGATGACCCAGCGGCGGAAGAACACGTCGATGCGCCGCGCAAACAGCGCGCGCGTCGCGGCTTCCTGCGTAAAGGCGGCGAACAGGCTGCCGCGCCGTCCTTCCTGATACCATTGTGTGATGGCGGCGAACATGCGCGCGATTGCGTCATCGGGGGCGGCGGCGTCCAGAATGTCGAACACATTGGTGGCGAACCAGGCCTCCACCTGCGCCAGGACCTGTTCGGCCATGTCATGCTTACCGCCGGGGAAGAAGTGGTACAGACTCCCCTTCCCCTTGCCGGTGGCCTGCGTGATCTGCGACAGCGACGTGCCGGCATATCCGTGTGTGCGAAACAGTTCCCCAATCCGGGCAACGGTTTCGTCATGGTCGGTAAGGGGGGTGTTCATGGGCGTCCTTGTCCGTCTCGGCGTCTGTGTCGCGCGGGCATATTACAATAAGTACGCCCCCAACGGAACAGACCCCCACCGCGTTGCACATGTGCGCCGCGCGCGAAGGGCCGTCGCGGCAGGTGTGCTTTGTGGGGCGCAGGTGCGCGGAATATTGGACCGGACCGATTATTTTGGTTGCCGAACCAAAATATAACCCATTAGCTTTCTTTCATGGCAAAAGGGTTATGCTTTGGTGTCAACGGATGTTATTATAACGTGAAGATTATAAAATGTGATGAAGGTACGCATTTGAAACTTTGCTGTTCTACATAAGCTTCGACACCTGTGATGTAACGGATGTTCATATTACGAAAATCTGTATATCTGCCATGAAGGTTATGTGTAAAATATAAGTGCGTTTGCGAAATCTGGGTGAAAATCTAAAGCAATTACCTGATTTCAGCTATGCGTTAACTATTATTTATCCATATAAATGCAATCCATTTTCAGGCATGTGAGGGAGATATGCTGGTCATGAAGCATCATCATTTCCATATTTGTGGCGGCCAGATATGGACCCCTTTGTTCCGGGGCAAGGAAAAGCGGATCGTGCTGGAATGTTCCACGGGCCGGGTGGGGTTCGTGACCGACATGCAGTTGCCAGACGATGGTATCGTTTATGAAACCATAACGGATTTTCAGAAATGGATCGCGATGCATGAGGCGGCCGCGATTCAGTGGGACTGAGGGATGGGGGCTGACGTATGCGTGATGGCGGTCGGCGCCATGGACGCTTTTTTTTCTTGAGGGATGTCAGGTTCCGCGACATATTGCGATTACTCGGCAAGGGGTGCGCCCCGGGCCGTGGGATGGACCTGATACATTTCGCCCCGATGCCGGGCCGCCCCGATCCATGATGTGATCGGCGCGGCTTTTTTTGTGCCCGGTCCATCCTTTTTGCAGTGCAGCATAAAGGAAAGACGCCGATGTCCGGGCACAGCGACGGCGCATCCCCGCAGCACGCGCTTGAAACAATGTTGCGCACCCATCGTGATGTCGTGGTTGCGGCGTTGCTTGACCTTGCCTGCCATGCCGCCAGCGAGGCGACGCGCCTTGCCGCGTTAAAGGAAATACTTGATCGCGGATGGGGCAAGGCCACGGCCGGGACCGGCGATGCGTCCCCCGTGCCCGGTGCGCCTGTATCCGGTGCGCCCACATTGCTGATTGCGCCTGCGCTGTTGTCGCCTGAAACCGGTGCGATGGTGCGGGCATGACGGTGGTGCGCATTGAAATCCCGCCCGCCTGTGCGGATATCATGCGTCCGGCGCGGTACAAAATCCTGTATGGCGGCCGTGGCAGCGGCAAAAGCTGGACCGTCGCGCGGGTGATCGTGGCGATGGCCGCCGCCCGCCCGTTGCGGATATTATGCTGTCGGGAATATCACAGCTCGATGGCCGATTCGGTGCGGCGTCTGCTGTCGGATCAGGTTGCGGCGCTGGGGCTGGGGCCATGGTTCCGGATTCGTGAAAACCTGCTGACCACGGCATGCGGTTCGGAAATCCTGTTTCGGGGTCTGGGCCGTAATGTCGAGGCGATCAAGTCAACTGAAAAAGTCGATATCTGCTGGGTGGAGGAAGCGCAGAGCCTGAGCCGCGCCAGTCTGGACATCCTTTTGCCGACGATCCGCGCGCCGGGGTCGGAAATCTGGTTCACCTATAACCCGGAGCGCGAGGACGCGCCGATGCACCAGATGATGCGTGCCCTGCGTGATGATCCCGACGCCATTGTGCGTCATGTGGGCTGGCGTGACAATCCGTGGTTTCCGCCCGAACTGGACGCGGAACGCCGCCGCATGCTGCGTCATGACCCCGACAGTTATGACCATGTGTGGGAGGGCGAATGCCGCACCCGCAGTGACGCCGTGGTTTTTGGCGGACATGTGGAAGTGGCGGAGTTCACGACCCCGCCCGACGCGCGGCTGTATTTTGGCGTGGACTGGGGCTTTGCGCGGGATCCGACGGTGATGGTGCGGTGCTTTATCGCCGATGACATCGTGCATGTCGATCACGAGGTCTTTGCAACGGGGGTGGAAATGGACGATCTGGCCGCCCTGTTCGATCATGTGCCAGGGGCGCGCGAATGGCCCGTGCGCGCCGATGCCTCCCGGCCGGAAACAATCAGCTACCTTGCCACGCGCTTTGGTTTTCGCATGACGGCAGCGGCGAAATGGCCCGGATCGGTGCAGGACGGGATCGCCCGCCTGCGCGCGTTCCGCTGTATCCGCGTGCATCCGCGTTGCGAAAACATTGCGCGTGAATTGCGGCTGTATTCATGGCGCGTGGACCGCCTGACGGGTGACGTGCTGCCGGTGCTGG
Source organism: Novacetimonas hansenii JCM 7643 (assembly GCF_000964405.1). GTDB lineage: Bacteria > Pseudomonadota > Alphaproteobacteria > Acetobacterales > Acetobacteraceae > Novacetimonas > Novacetimonas hansenii. The sequence goes on along the minus strand of NZ_BANE01000016.1, from coordinate 6,850 downwards.
CCGATGGGTGGGACCACGGGATCGACGCGCTGCGCTATGCGCTGGATGGGGTGATCCGTAACCGCCGCCGCATGCCTGCCTTTACGCCTGCTGCGATCCGCAGGATCTGACCGCTGTTGCTCAGGGGGTGTGGCTCAGGGGCGTTGCTCAGGGGCTTTGCCCCCGAACCCCCACCAAAGGACATTGCCCTTTGGAAACCATGACTTTGATCGGGTCTGGTGGGGGGTGGGTATTTCCCTTTTGGAAACCGTGACTTTAACAAAACAGCGTGCAGGCCATGGGCAGTGTCCGGCTGTTGCATGCGTTCAGGAAACAGCATCATGAAACACTGGTTCCACCGCGCGCCCACGCCCCCGCGCGTGCGGCGTGAACCGCGCGTTGTGCCGCGTCCCGACGCCATGCCGCGCTTTGGCCGTATGGCGTCCGCCCTGCCATCGGGTGCGCGCGATGGCCTGCGTCCCTATGTCCCGCCGCCGGGGGTGCGCGGGGCGGGGGCGCTGGCGATGGACCGGGCGCTGTCGGGGGTGCATGACTGGGCCGGTATGGGGTTGGGGGACGGTGATGGCGCGTTTGGCGATGCGTTGGGCTTTGTCGGTTATCCCCTGCTGGCGCAGATGATGCAGCGCGCGGAGTTCCGCAAGCCTGTTGAGGTCATCGCGCGCGAAGCCACGCGCGAATGGGTGCGCATCACCACGCCCGAAACCGATACGCCCGACGATGCGCTTGTGGCGCGTATGGCGCAATTACGGGCCGAGATGCGACGCCTGCGCGTGCGCGAGGTGCTGCGCCGGCAGGTGATCCATGCGCTGGGCTTTGGTCTGGGGCATGTGTGGCCGGACATGGGACAGGCGTTAAGCAGCGCGGGACAGGGCACGCCGCTGGTGATCGGGCCCAATGGCATCGCCCGTGGCGCGATCAGGCGTTTTTTGAATGTGGAGCCGTTATGGACCACACCCGACAGCTATAACGCCGACATGCCTCTGCGCCCCGATTACTTTTGCCCGCGCGCATGGTGGGTGCAGGGGACGCTGGTGGATGCCAGCCGCCTGTTTTCGATGGTGCCGTTCGAGGTATCGGATATTTTCAAGCCCGCCTTCAATTTCGGCGGCCCCAGCCTGACGCAGATGTTGCGCACCTATGTCCATAACTTCCTGCGCACGCGCCAGTCCGTGTCCGATCTGGTCAGCAATTTTGCGACCAAGGTGCTGAAAACCGACATGGCCGGTGCGATGGGCGATGGCGACGGGACCGGCCCCGCGCAGGTCGATACCGACAGCCTGACGGGCCGGGTGGAGGCGATGAATGCGTATCAGTCGAACCACGGCACTTTTGTCATCGACCGCACGCACGAGGATTTCGACATCGTCGCCACCCCGCTGTCGGGACTGAGCGAGCTTCAGGCCCAGTCACAGGAATTCATGGCCTCGATCCCCGGTATCCCGCTGGTCAAGCTGTTCGGTATCCAGCCTGCCGGGCTGAATGCCTCCTCTGACGGGGAAATCCGTGTCTTTTACGACGAAATCACGGCATTTCAGGAGGCACATGTGGCCCCGGTGCTCGACCGGATGTTTCGCATGGTGCAACTGCACCTGTGGGGGGAGGTCGATCCGCGGCTGGATTTTGCCTTCGTGCCGTTATGGCAGATGGACGATGCGCAACGCGCGGACATTGACCATGCCCGCGCACGTATCGACGCCCTGCGCGCGGCGGCGGGCGTCGCCCCGACGAAAGGACATTCATGACCGATATGCTGGCCCATGACCGGATCGGTTCGGTCCGTGTAACGGACGAGGACGGGCGGTTATATGTCGCGCGGACCCATATTTCAAAGGCAGGCGTCAACACCTATCGGGGGGCGGAAATCCCCGGTCATGTGGCGCTGGGCCTGCGGGCGGATGGCCTGTACCGACTTTTACGCGCGCCCGATGAACTGGCGCGCGCGGCCCCGACCTTTAACGCCATCCCTGTCCTGGCCGATCATGCGCATGTGTCGGCGGACAACCCGCGCCGCGATATCACCGTGGGCGCGACCGGCACCGACTGCGCCTTTGCCGACCCGTATCTGGACAATGCGCTGGCGATCTGGGACGCCGATGCGATCGCGATGGTGCGCGATGGCGGGCGGCGTGAACTGTCGTGCGCCTATCGCTATGACGCGGACATGACGCCGGGGCGCTGGCGGGGGCAGCCCTATGACGGGGTGATGCGCAATATTCGCGGCAACCATGTCGCCCTTGTCCCCGCCGGGCGGGCGGGGCCGGACGTGCTGGTGGCCGATTCCGCACTACAGGAGAACATGATGGCACCCTTACCCGAACCCGATGCGACCTTTACGTTGCAGGTCATCGGCCACGCCCTGCGCACCGGCGCGCTGACGCCCGACACCGCGCCCGATGCGCTGTCGGCGGCCCTGCTGGCGGCGCGTGCGGCGGTGGGCCGTTCCCCTGCCACCGTATCAGGCGCCACGTCAGGCGCCACGTCAGGCGCCGCACCAGAAACAGCACCAGAAACAGTGTCCGCAACACCGTCCGGCATCGTGCCCGCCACCGCACCCGAAATGGCGTCGGACGCCGCCGTGCGTGACGCCGTGGCCCGTGCGCTGGCGGGGGAACGCAGCCGCCTTGGCGCGATCGACGACGCACGCCGCGCCGTCCGCCCGCTGGTGGGCGAGGTGATTGGCATGGACAGCGCGGACGCCATCTACCGCTATGCGCTGACGCAGGCGGGACATGACGTGGCGGCCCTGCACCCGTCGGCCCTGCGCCCGATGGTTGATATGGTGATCGGTACACGACAGGCCGCCCCCGGTGCCGCGTTGGCCACTGACGCCGCCCCGGATTTTAACGCCCGCTTTGGCGTGACCCGTGCGCCGCGCGTGCTGTAGGCGGCATCCGTGCGCTTTACCCTGATCTGTTGAAAATACCGGTGTCCAAAGGGGGATGCCCCCTGCTGGGGGGCAGGGGCAACGCAAAAGCATGGCAGGATGTGGAATGCCTTGGGTCTATCGTCAATCTACCGGACAATTGAAATATAACGGTGTTCTCGTGACGAAGGGATAGTCCGGTATTGATGCAGGAAAGAACAATCCTGCAATGGAGGGCGTTCGTAATGTCGGACCAACGCCAGCAGGTGATTATTCGATTGGTGCGCCGTTTTTTCATTCGCATTCCGGTGCATATACAATGCGCCTGACGCCGATAAATGGGAATATCGCTTTGGGGCGTACTGGTATCATGATGCATGGTGACAGCAAGGCACATCCGGGTCGTGCTTCGAATGGTTGTATGATTGTTTCATATTCTGCACGTCAGAAGGTATGGATGAGTAACGACCATATTATCAAGGTAACAAAATGAATGTCCGTATTCCCTGTCTGATATCGTTCCTGATGGTGGCGAGTATATCCGGCGTCATGGCGGCACCTGCAAAGGCGCCGGACTGTGCCGACTGGCCGGGCAGTATCGCGTATGGAACCCTGAAAAATGCCGGGATGATTGACCCGGATCAGATGGATTTCACGGCCACGAAGGCCACGCGCCTTGCGGCAGAGCCCAGAGGGCACGGCCTGTATCGCGAGGTTTATCATATTACCTTTCGCGAGAAGACCGGCAAAACATTCGATGTCATTACCACCAGCGATGCGTCGAATGAGGAATGTTCCATGTCGGATGTGGATGTCTTCATTGTTACGGCGCATCCCGGCCCGGGGTTGTAATTTCGGGGTTATGAAAGACTGTTTGAAAACAAGCCATTGATAAAAACAAGAAAAGTTTTTGGGTGCTGCCTTTTGATCGAAAAAGGCAGCGTCTTTCGAAGGTTTCTGGAAAAATATTCACAAAAAACCTTTATCATTTCAGTATGTTATATCGCCTGACGTTTCAAACAGTCTCTGGGTCCGGGGGTGTGATCCGGTATCCGTTTTTTCTGGGTGCATGAGGCGCGTCGGCACGTGGAGCCCCCCGGTTCTGGTTCTGGCTCTGGCTCTGGCAGCGGGTACGCGCCCTGCCCCCTGATCTGTTGAAAATACCGGTTTCCAAAGGGCGATGCCTTTTGGTGGGGGTTCGGGGGCGACGCCCCTGATGGCCTGTGCCCCCGCATGCGGTTTTACTTAAAAAACATGGAGGCTGTGCATGCCTTTTCCCAATACGGTCAATTATAACTGGCCCGTATCCTTTGCGGGTGCGTGGGCGTCGGAAAACCCGCGCCGGTCGGTGCTGGCGTGGGCCAATGGCCTGCGGGCGGGTGCGGGCGGCGTTGCTGTCGCGGCGTTTGCGTGGGTGCAGGCGGACGGGGCATCGGTGCTGAACAGCCCGCCGTCCGGTGCGACGGCCACCGCCACGGCCACGGCCAGCGTGTCCGCCGGGGCCGTGTCCGCCCTTGCGGTCACATCGGGCGGGGCGGGATACAGCTCTGTCCCGACCGTTACACTGTCGGGTGGCGGCGGCAGCGGGGCGGTGGCTGTGGCCACGATCAGCAACGGCGTGGTGACGGGCATTACCGTCACGTCCGGGGGCACGGGCTATACCACCGCGCCGACGGTCACGATTGCATCCCCCGTGGCGACGCCCGCCGCACCGGACGGGTTTGTCGTGCGTGAACAGCAGGGGCTGATGACGCAGTACCTGCAGGAAGCGACGATGACCATCCCGCAGGGTTTCATGGTCACGCTGGCGGACGGGGGCGATGTGTTCTGCGCCTGCGCCGATGACGCCGCGCGGGGGGATGTGGTCTGCGCCTCCATCACGGACGGCAGCGTGAGCGCCATCGCACCGGGGGCGGACGTGCCCGACGGCTATGTCGCGACCGGCTGGCGCGTTGCCCTGCCTGCCACAACCGGCGGCCTGATCGCCATTACGAAAGCTGCTTCCTGATGAACGCATCCCTGTTTCGCAACGACGCGCCGGTGCTGGCGCGGCAATATGGCATCCATCTGGAGGGCGTGCGGGACTATTTCCCCGCAGGTGGCCTCGCCATGGATGCCGATGGCGCGGTGACGGCGGCCAATTCCGGCATCCCGGCCATTTTCACCACCTATACCGATCCGGTGGTGATCCGCGCGCTGGTCGCGCCCACCCGCGCGGCGCAGATCTATGGCGAGGTGCGCAAGGGCGACTGGGTCACGGATACGGCGATGTTCCCTGTGGTCGAACTGTCGGGGCGCACCGCCGCCTATGGCGATTACAGCGCCGATGGGGAGGTGGACGCCAACGCCAACTGGATCAGCCGCCAGTCCTTTCATTACCAGACCTGGACCCGCTGGGGCGAACGCGAGGTCGCGCGCATGGGGGCCGCGCGCATCGACCTGGTGAACCAGCGCAACCTGGCCTCGATCTCGGTGCTGGGCAAGCAGCAGAACCTGACCTATCTGTTCGGGGTGGCGGGGCTGGAATGTTACGGTGCGCTTAATGACCCGCAGCTTCCCGCCGCGATCCAGCCGCTGCCGAAGGTCACGGGCAATGGCACGGCCACGGGGGCGGCCGACTGGCTGGCGATGTCCGATCCGTTGCAGTGTTTTGACGATGTGCTGCGCCTGTATGCGCAGTTGGTCACGCAGATGGGCGGCAACCTGACGCTGGAGACGCCGATGACATTGGTACTGCCGACCGAGCGTCAGCAGTGCCTGCTTTATGCCAACCAGTATAACGTAAAGCTGCGTGAACTGTTGGCCGAAAGCCTGCCGAACCTGCGTATCGAGACCCTGCCCGAGGCCGGGACCGCGCTGGGTGGTGGCATGGTGGCGTCCACGATGATGCAGCTTTTTGTCAATGAGGTCGAAGGACAGGCCAGCGTGTCCACCGGCTTTACGGAAAAGATGCGCGCGCATGCGGTGGAACGTCACTCCACCTCCGTGCGGCAGAAAAAATCGCAGGGCACGTGGGGAACGTTGTGGTTCTATCCGCAGGCCTGCGCCACCATGACGGGGATCTGATGGATATGGCGACATCGAACAGCATGGTTACGGTCCTGTGCCGCATGCCCTCGGGGCTGGTGCTGGACCTGTATGATGATGCGCTGCTGGCGGCGCGGGCGGGCGATGCCCGGCGGGGGCAGGGTGCAATGGCGCCGCCGGTGCCGCGTGCGTCCGTCCGCCTGGCCGGTGCGCGACGCGACCCGCGTTATCACCCGCGTGATAACCGCCTGCTGGGCATGGCGGGCCGGACGGAGGTGCCTGCCGATTTCTGGAGCGCATGGTGCGCGCAGAACCCGGATTTTGCGCCCCTGCGCCACGGCCTGATCGCGGCGGAGCGCACGGCGGATCGCGCGACATCGTGGCTGCGTGAACATGGGGGCACCCGCACGGGTCTGGAACCGCTGGACCCCGATGCGTTGCCGGTTGTGGGTGTCACCCGTCGCGACGCGGCATGACCGCCGACGTGGCGTTCGATTATGCGGCATGGGCGCAACGTTTCGTGGTGCTGGCGGCGCAGGTGAATGCGTCACAGGCCGCCGCATATTTTGCGGAGGCCACGGTGATCCTGTCCCCGCGTGCCCGCACCGCGCAGGACGCGGCGCGACGGGGGGTGTTGCTGAACCTGCTTGTGGCGCATATCGCGCAACTGGATCAGCAGGTGATGCAGGGCAATGGCCTTGTCGGGCGCATCAGCGACGCCACACAGGGCAGTATTACTGTCCGCGCCCAGATGGAGGGGCAGGCCCCTTCTGCCGCATGGTTCAACCAGACCCCTTATGGCGCGCAGTTCTGGGCCATGTCGCGTCGCATGCGCCTGGCACGGTATGTGCCGGGACGACCGCAGCCGGCATGTGTGTGGCCCTGAATGCCCCGCCCTACCCTGAATCGTTAAAATTCATGGTTTCCAAAGGGCAATGCCCTTTGGTGGGGTTCAGGGGC